>JANNPJ010000680.1:0-18142 GCA_031400005.1 Kineosporiaceae bacterium
TGCTCGGCGGCGATCCCGGAGCCGACCACGATCGTGACCAGGAGGGCGGTCCCGACGGTCTCGGCCAGCAGGCGGCGCGGCAACGACGGCGGAGAAGGCGCATGGCTCATAGATCAACCATACTTGACTCAACATCAATCGAGCTCAACCAGGAAGGCCACCTCTGTGAATACCACCCCTCGCGTGCTCTTCGTCTGCGTGAAGAACGGCGGCAAATCCCAGATGGCCGCGGGTCTGATGCGCCACGCGGCCGGTGAGGCCGTGCTGGTCGACTCGGCCGGCACCCGCCCCGGCACTACAATCAACGCCCTGGCCGCTGAGGTACTCACCGAGATCGGGATCGACATCACCGACCAGACACCCAAGCAGCTCATGGCCACTGGATACCGTCGAAACCTGGCCTATTTGGCTACTCTCATCAAGACGCAGTTGGGAAGAGATGGATCTGCTGGAAATCGAGCGATGGTCGATCATCGGCCGCAAACTTGAAACAAGTCACGGAGTCCACCGTCCGTCTACGTTCTCAGCTTTTCTAGCATCCACCATGATCGACTGCCGGAACCTCGTTGTCATAGATGCGGGCTGCGGCGCTGGACTGGTCACGGTGGCCGCCCTTGCAGGCGGTGCGCGGCACGTCATCGCTCAAGACCACGACGCCGCCGCACTGGCCGACACCGCTCGGAACGTCAGCCGGATCCTCGGGACGGCGGCGGGAAGCCGTTTGTCACTGTGGGAGGCGGGTTGGAATTTACTCGGCCCAATGAGGGCTGACCTCCTGGCGGTCAACCCGCCTCAGCGTCCTTCAGCTTTACTTCCCGAGGTTCCGCAGAGCCAGCGCCACCTTCACGTCGGCGGCGGCAATGACGGCCTGGACAGTCTGCGACTCATCCTCGAGCACGCTGGCACTCACCGTGTGCGCACCACGGCCGCCGCCGTTCTTGACGTCAGTAAGCTGAACAACCCCCGATGGTCCACGCCGCGACTGATCGCAAGCGCGGATCTCCCCTTCGATCCAGCGTGGCGTGCCCTCGTGCCTGACCGGCAGGGCCGCGCGGACATTTGGGAAACCACTAACCTTTCGCCAGGCTAGACCGTGACCCGGAAGTGGTTTTATAGCTCGATCACGACGATTCCTGACTCACAGGCGATGATGAGCGACCGTCGACGGACGCTCAGGTCCGGCCCGGCGCTGGACAGATGTATCGACTCATAGGTGCCAAGCGCGACCGATGTGCCGCTCCCGGTTCTTATCGGGGCCCAGAGCCGCACGGTGTTGTCGGCGGGTCTTAGCCGCTGATGTTGGGGCCGGCGGCGGTGGGGGTGATCCGGATCAGGCATCGTTGATCTCCATGGCGTGGGCAACCTCCAACGGGACGCAAAGAATCCCCCACCGCCGTGGTGTGGGGGATTCTTCGGCAACGGGGCGGGCGGTGGTGGGCTCTGCTCCTGGGCCAGGCGAGGGGGTAGAAGGCGTTGATCTCGGCCAGTACGCGGTCGGGTGCTTCGTGGAGGAGGAAGTGTCCGGCGCCGGGAACGGTGCGCTTCGGGCTCGTTTGCCTGGCATCAGCCCGAAGACCCTCACCAGCTCACCGAGCGGGGTCTGCGTCTGGAACCGATTTTGCTGGCGATGTGCCCGCCCGGGGCCCGTCCCGGCTTCTAGCGGCGACCAGCCCCAGCGTCACGGCTTACGCGCGGGTCCGCGCGGAGAGCAGCAGGAAAAGGGGGTCCGTAGCCGCCTGGCGAACTCGTCGTCGTCGCCGTCGAACAGAGATCGCTCAGGCGGACATTCGCTCAGTGCCTCCACCACTAAGCCGGCCCTGATCACGGCGGACACGTAGTTCTGGATCGTGCGGTGCTGCCAGGTCACGGTCCCTCCCAGCCAGGGTCGGCGGCGAGGTCCCGGACTGAAGTAGTTATCCACGAGCCGAGGCGATGAGTTCAGCCAAGGGTGACCCGGTCGGTGCGGGGGAGGGTGAGCTGCGGGTTGGCGATGAGGTAGGCGGCCAGCGCGTCCCGGTCCAGTCCACCGGTCACCCGCGATGATCCGATAGTGAGCACCGTGAAGCCGTTCTCACCGGCGGCCAGAAAGCTGTTCACCGTTACCCGGATCCGGCTGTCCGGGCTGACCTCTGTGCCGTTCAACCTGAAGTCCCGAATGCTGATCCGTTGTCCGCAGGGCAGATCCGGATCGAAGCGGTAGGTGAACCCGGAGCTGACGCCCAGCGGCACCCGCAGATTCGGGTTGGGTGCCGTCGGGTTGCACAGCTGTAGCTCCAGAACCTGGTCGAGTTGGCGACCGGTGAGGGTCATGGTGACCAGTCGTTGCCCGAACGGCTGAGCCGCATAGACATCCCGATACGTGATCCTGCCCGCAGCCAGGTCGGCCGCGATGAACCCGAGCGGGGTGAGAGCGATCTGAGCGGCCCCCTTGCTGATCGGAGAGGTCGCCGCGAGGTCGGCGTCGGCGATCAGGTCGCCGAGGACGCTCTCTCCGCTGGTACTGCGATTGCGGGTGGCGGTCTTGCTCAGGTGAGCGACGTCGCGGTCCGCAATCGGGCTGATCAGCTTTTGGTACCGGCTCACCAGCGCAGCGATTGCCGGATCCGGTGCCCGCTCGTGGCTGACGACGGAGTTGTCGGCGCTCAGTTCGCTCAACCGGCGGGTAGCCGGGTCGAGGGTGACTTTGATCGTGGTGAACAGTCGCCCGTAGGACGCCGCGCTGGTCAGCAGCACGCCTTTGATCTTGCAGATGTACGCCTGATGGGTGTGCGCGCTGATCATGGCGTCGACCTGCCCGGAGACGGCCTTGGCCAGGCCGATCACCGATCCGGTGAAACCGACACAGCTGTTGATTCCGCCCTGGGCTCCCGGGGCCTTGGAGGCTCCGCTGTGGGTCAGTACCACCACCGCGTCCGCACCGGCCGCCCGGACCTGGGGCGCCAGCCGGTTGATGGTCGCGGCTTCGTCCAGGAACGTGAGATCGGTGATCCCGGAGCGGGGCGCCAGGTTGGGCGTCTCGGGCGTGACTGTCCCGATGAAGCCGATCTTCACCCCACCGACATCCTTGATCACGTACCCGGGCAGGATCGACCGGCCGGTAGTGCGGTCCACGACATTCGCGGCCAGCAGGTCAAAAGTGATCCCGGCGAATCCGTCGCCGTCCTGGCAGCCGTCCAGGCGGTGGCAGCCGCCGCCGACCATCCGACGGAATTCGGTCGACCCCTCATCGAACTCGTGGTTGCCGACGACCCCGACGTCCAGGATCTGGTTCATCGCCTCGATCGTCGGCTCGTCATGGTAGTAACCGGAGAGCATTGGGCTGCCGCTGATTAGGTCTCCAGCCGAGACCACGATCGAGGCGGGGTTTGCCGTTTTCGCCGCGATGAGCTTGGCCGCGAGGTAGGCGGCTCCACCCGCAGGGAGGGCGCCGGGGCCGTCGCTGGTCCCGGTTTTCGCACTGATTGACAGTCGGCCCGGTTCCAGGTTGCCGTGAAAGTCGTTGATGGCCAATATCTGCGCATGCACCGGCGAGGCCGGCGTAGGCGTGGCTGTCGGAGCTGTTCCGGTGGCCATGACCTGGGCGGCAGGGACGAGCTGTGCGGTCGACGTGGCGACCGGCGATGGGCGTGAACTGCTCGGAGCGGTCAGGATGAGCACGAGAATCGAGAGGACGGCAGCGGTCCGCGTGATCCGGGTGACGGTTGGCGGACGGCGCATCGCGCGTTTCCTCCCTGGCGGTGCAGTCGGCCTGCCCTCGAATGTTGCACCTGTGGATGGCCCGCAGGGAGCCAGAGAATGTGCGCCGGGTGGCCGACGGGCGAAGTCGGATGAAGGCCGAACCCTGCGCTCACTCGCGCAAATGACATCGAGGAGGCACAGACCGAGCCTGATGGCGGCGGTGGACGCCGGCTCGCTGGCCGGGTCAGTGATCACTCCGTCGGATGAGGGCCGATCTCAGTCTCGATCCTCGACGACCGGATTCTCGATTGAGTGCCGCACTTGGCGTAATGACGAAAGTCGTGCGGCCGGATTGCAGCCGGGCCATCGCGCCCCGGATCATCAGCTCGGTGCCGCTGTCGACGATGCTGGTCGCCTCGTCCGGGATCAAGATGCCGGGGTCCGCGAGGAAGGCTCGTGCGATGGTCAGCGTTGGTGAGCCTGGCTCCTGTTCTCTAGCACCGAGTTGTAGTGGGCGATCAGTTCGTTGCCCAGTCGTTCCCAGGTCTGTCGCTGCACACCGATCCGGGCGGCGGTGCCCATCCGGCGCCGCTGCTCGTCGTCGCCGGCCAAGGCGGTGACCGCAGTGCGAAGCCCGGTGTCGTCCTCGGCGGGGTAGAGCAGCCCGTTCAGGCCCGGGGTGACCAGGTCGAGCGGTCCGCCGCAGGCTGGTGCCACCACGGGGAGGCCGCTGGCCATCGCCTCCTGGAGGGTCTGCCCGAAGGTCTCCTCCGTTCCGGTGTGCACGAAGATATCGAGCGCGGCGTAGGCGTCGGCCAACTCGTCGCCGTCCAGCCAGCCGAGGAAGGCCGCGCGGGACGGGCGTAAGGTCCGCTCCAGCGTCCCTCGTCGAGGGCCGTCCCCGATCACGACCAGTCGTGTCCCGGACAGCCCTGCCGCCGCGGCCAACCGCTCGACTCGCTTCTCCGCAGACAGTCGACCGACGTATCCGATGAGCACCTCGCCGCCCGGTGCCAGACGGGACCGAAGGGCAACCACTGCCGCGCTCGCCCGGCGCCGTGGGGTGAAACGCTCCGAGTCCACCCCGCGCTGCCACAGCGCGAGCCGGGGGATCGCGTGGGCGTGCAGCTGCTCCAGGGTGGCCGACGACGGCGCGAGGGTGAGGTCGGCATGCTGGTGGATCCGGCGGATCCAGCGCCAGGCCGGTCCGTGCAGGATCCCGAGGTGATGACGGCGGGCGAAACCCGGGACATCTGTCTGGAAAACCGCCAAGGCCGGCACTCCCAGCTGCCGCGCACTGGCGGCGCCGGCGGAGCCGAGGATAAACGGGGAGGCGAGATGGACAATGTCGGGCGCGAAGCTCCTCAGCGTACGGATCACCTTTGAGGTGGGCAGGCCAACCGGGAAGTCATGGAAGGAGACAGAAGGGACGCTGATCACCGGTGCTCCGGCAAAACTCTGCGGAGCCGGTGCCGGGCAAATCACGACGGCATCATGACCGTGGCGGGAGAGGTGTTCGAGGGTGCGGCAGACACTGGTGGTCACGCCGTTACCGGTGGGGAGGAACGACTCGGCCACCACCGCTACGCGGAGCCGTCTCGGCGCTGTGCCCGCGACCAGAGGGCCGGTGCGCCGCTGCGTCTCGGCCCGAAAAGCCTGACCCTGCATAGTCTCACCGCGCATGGCATCAGGGTGCGCGCCGCACATGAGCGGCTGGCGACTAGCGAAGGATTGCGCAGTGTCGGTCCGATGGCGAAAGGGTGTTCCTTCGACGCCATGGCAGAACGAACAGCATATCGACCTCCTGGTCGTCACCGTTCGACCGGTTACGGGGGATGTCAACGCCTACGTGATGAAGCCGGCTAACCGGGCGAGCGTCAGCCGAAGCCGTTCTGGACCGACTTCGGCGCCGGCCGGGAGGGTGCCACTTTGCATGAGTTGGCCCGGACCACGGGCACCTCGGCCGATGTGCTGTCCCTGGCCGCGGCCGATCAGGAAGGGTGCCCTTGCCAGGGCGGCCCTGCTGACCTGTCCGGGTTCGTCGTCAGGTGTGGTCTGCGCAGCACGGCGTGGGGTGGGGTTGCTCGAATGGCACCAGGTCGATCCCTACCGCAGGGCGCACGCGTAGCACCAGGCGGCCGGCCCGGAACTCGGGCCGCAGGTGATGCTGGGTGTCGATCCGAGCCGACCCGGGGGGTGATCCGCCCCCGAGGGTCAGGACGTCGTCCACCGCGGGGGACGAGAGCAGGGTCGCGACCGAGACGACGCGCTCGATCGAGCGGGCGCCGGTGAACACGAAGGCGCGCCCGGATCGGCGGCTGAGCTGGGCGGCCAAGGCGAAGGCCAGGTCCGGGTCGGGGCAGCATGCAGTGGTGGCGGCGGCAGCGATCGGATCGTTTCCCAGGGTGGTCACTTGCGCGGTGACGGCGACTCGGGGCGGGTGAGTATCTCGGGCCGGGATGAAGTGCGTGCAGGCCAGCAACAACCGCAGACCGAGCTTTGAGAGCTGTTCGAGAGACTCGTGCTCGGCCTGCGCAGTGCTGGTCCAGCCCTCGTCCAGGGCGATGGTCTCGATCATGGACGGCTCATCGCTTCGGCAGTACCCAGATCGGGTTCGTGTAGAACCACAGGTCGCCCCAGGGGTCGGCGTTGCCCAGGACGTCCATGGCAGGCCCTGCCGGATCGACTGCTGCCCCGCTCAGCCCGACCTGTGACCGCTTGCCGTCGCTGCCGCGCAGCCGTAGGTAGAACGGGGCGTCCATGGTTCCCAGGTCGTAGGTCAGGCGGATGTGGCCGGTCTTGCGGGTGACGTCGAAGGTCTTCACCACTCGGGTGTTCGGGGCGGAGAGCGTGTCCCGGTCAGCGGCGGTGCCGGTGACCGCGCCGTGGATCACATCGATCTTGGCCAGTGCCGCAACGAACTGTCCCCAGTTCGGCAGGGACGCGGTCTCGAAGGTGATCACCAGTTCCAGGCGGCGTCCAGGCGGCGGCTGCAGCACTGAGCCGAGGGTGGCCCCGGCCTCGGAGGAGCCGGTGGCCCGGACCCGCACATCGAGCGCGTCCAGGAGCCGGCCGTGATCGACCCAGACTCGACCGGCGCGCAGCCCGTCCATCACCCCGGCGTAGGAGTTGCGGTCGGCGCCGACGTGGGTGCGGCTGTAGTACCCGGGCCAGAAATCCCCTGCGGTGACGTTCGGTCCGGTACCGGTGTGGACCGGGTCGCGGTAGCGACCTTCGGTCGCGAAGCCGCTGCCGGCGTCGTGAGTGACCTGGTCGAGCCAGACCGAGTGCGAGTCGGAGTTGGCGGTGATCCACCATGGCTTGCCCTCGGCCAGCAGGCCGTCCCAGAGACCGCCGACGGTCGCCGTCATCCAGTCGAAACCGCCCCAGGTTACATAGCTTTCCGGCGGGTAGCCGGGAAAACTGTTGACGGTGGGGGAGTTGTCGTAGAAGCCGCGGCCGGCCCCGGCCCCGTCCGGTTTAGGGATGCCCGCCGCCTGGTGGCCCGGTGCGCCTTCCATTCCGATCGCGATGTGTGGCTGCCGGTCGCGCCAGTTGCGCACCTCGTGCGGGGAGTCCATGCCCCGGCGGGCCGGGTGGTTGGCCAGGAAGAGGGCGTCCTCGACCCGGCGGGAGGTGATCGAGGTGGCCAGGAAGTCCAGCCCTTGGAGCGCCTTGAGTTCGTTGGCCGGGGTGTTGTCGCTGGTGGCGTTGACGCTGCCGTCGAAGAGGTTCTCGAACTCCTTCAGGACGGCGACCTCGTTGTGGCCGGGGTGGACGAACACCGTGCCGTGCTCGGCTGCCGGGATGTTCCACTCCAGTCCCTGGAAGACCAGGACGTTGTCCTCGAACGCGCTGCGGGCCGCGCGGATGTCTGGGTTGACCTGCTCTAACCCGATTTTGGCGTGCGTCTCGCTGCCGTGATCGGTCACCACCATCCAGTCCAGCCCATAGGCGGCGGCGTGCTGGACATGATCGACGACCCGGTACTGACCGTCGGAGCTGTACTGGGTGTGCGTGTGGTGGTCGCCGGCCAGCCACTGATACCCGGCGCGTGACTCGCGGTTGCGGGTTCCGAGTTCGGCGGCAGCACCGGTGGCCGGGGGCAGGAGGGTGGCGGCAGCGGCGCCGGCCCCGATCACCCCGGCCCGGCGCAGGAAGGCACGCCGAGCCAGTTGCCCGGGCGACAGCTCAGCGTCCGGCACATTCAGGTCCAGCGCCGCGGACGGGTCCCCCCGATCGTGGGCGCTAGTGTGCGGGTGCTCATGGTCGTGGCCGTCAGCGTGCGGGTGGTCCTGGGACACAGCTGGCCTCCGCTCGGAATGCTGCTGGATGTGTTCGGGCGCGGCGGCTTCCGCATTTGAACCAGGAGAAGCCTCACAGCGACCGATGGCCGGGTGGGAAACGACGATGGGCCTCTGGATGAAGACGATCCTGCCCCTCGGCTGTCGTGATCGCTGAGCAGGCGCGGCGTCGCCGTGGAAGGGTCCGGCTGCGAGGACTCACCGGCCGGCCGCGACGTCGTGTGGGTTCACTAGGGTCTAGTCGAACATCCCGGCTTCGTGAGCGAGGATCGCTGCTTGGGTCCGATTGACCGGGCGCAGCTTGGTGAGCATTCTCGAGGCGTAGGTTTTGACGGTGGCCTCGTTCATGAACAGGGTCTGCGCGGCATCCCGATGGCCAAGCTGTCGATCTCCGGCTATTGGCAGCTCGGTGCCGACGACGAGGCCTGGCGCGCGTCCAAGGTCGACTGGAACCGGCAGATCGAGCAGGCCGTGGCCGCGGTCGGCTGACCGGGCGATACAGCTGACCGGGGGTTACAACTGGGCCGGGTTACTGCTGGCGGGGTTACAGCAGCGGGTACAGACCGCGTGCGGTCAGCCCGAGCCCGACGACCAACACCAGGGTCGCGGTCAGAATCGGAGCCAGGCTGGTGAGCCGGCCACCCAGCGACCCCAGCCGGGCGACGGCGACATCGTTCAGGCGCCGCCGCAGGTGCACCAGCAGCAGGCCGACCGCGGTCAGCGTCCCGGCCATCCCGATCCCGTAACAGAGCACCAGCAGCACGCCGAAAGCGGTTCGGCCCAAGCCGATCGCGCCGAGCAGCACCACTAGCGCGGATGGGCTGGGTACCAGCCCGCCGGCGATCCCCATGCCGATCAGACCGGCCTTGCCCAGCGGACCCCGGTCCCGGCCGCGGGCCCGGGCCCCGGCGAGATCGAACCCGTGGCTGTGCCCATGCCCATGGCCGTGGCCGTGCCCATGCCCATGGCCGTGCCCATGCCCATGGCCGTGCCCATGACCGTGGCCGGCGACCTCCGGATCCGGCTCGGACGAGCCGGGCTCGTGCCGGTGGCCGGGCCCGAGGTCGGGCACCAGTGCGGCGCTCGACGTGCCGCCGGAACCCGTTGCCGCAGCGACCAGTTCGGGCTCCGGCCGGACCGAAACCGGCTCCGGTACGGTCGGTGACGTGGTCACCGCCACCGACCCCGTGGTTTCCGCCGCCGACCGGGAGCGCGGCGCCCGGTCGCGATAGGCCGAGCGCAGCAGCCAGCCACCGATACCGGCGATCATCAGGCCGCCGACCACGCCGAGGGCGCCCAGCACCTCGTCACCGGCCAGGGTGGCCACCGCGCTCAACAGCAGGCCGAGCACGATCACCCCGGCGGTGTGGGTCACCGTCACCGTCGCTCCCACGGTGAGCGCATCCCGGACCGAGCCGTGGCGGCCGGCGACGTACGCCGCGATCACGGTCTTGCCGTGCCCGGGCATCGCCGCGTGCGAGGCGCCGAGCACCAGTGACAGGAGCACCGCCAGGATCCCGATGGTCAAGGTCAGGTGCTCGGCCCCGACCAGGGCGTCGAACCGCAGCGACAGCTCGTTCAGGGCCCGGGCGACCGGTCCGGCGACCGGCAGGTCAGCGGCGGCGGAGAAGGTGGACGCCCCGGCACCGGGGCGCAGCTGGAGCTGGACCGAGCGGACGTCGAGCGGCGAGCTCAGCAGGTCGTCGGGGTAGGCTCGCAGCTGCTGGCTGACGCTCCGGTCCGGTACCGGCGAGTCGATCAGGCGGATCCCGTCCCCGGTCGCGGTGATCTCCCGCCATCCGAGCCGGTCGGTGAGGTAGCCGTCGGTGAAGCTGAGCGTGCCCTCGGTGTCGATCCGGGCCGGCGCCGACAGCCGGCACTCCAGCCGGCTCACCTGGAGCCCGGCCACGCCGTCGCGGTAGCTGAAGTCGGAGCTGGCGACCGTCCAGCGCAGGACCTGTTCGTTGAACCGGGCGTCCAGCCCGTTCGCCAGCGCGGCGCAGCCGGTGCGGGCATGCCCGGCGCGCTCGCTGTCACTGATCGTGCCGTCGTGATCGGCATCGACCAGGGTGCGTTCTTGCAAGGTCGGGATCTCGGCCGTGTCCACGACGGCGAAGTCCTGTACCTCGTCGACGCTCAACCGCAGTTCGTCGTAGTGATTGACGGTGAAGTTGCCGAGCGGATGGGCACTGGCCGCTCCGGCGGTGGCCACCGCCATCACCGCGGTCAGCACCAGCACGAACAGCGCGCTGATCAGTCGTCGGACCGTCATCGCGGGCCTCCCAGCGAGTTCAGCGCGGCGATCGCCTTCGGCGCCTGCACGCGGTCGAAATGGGGGTTGATCCGGAGCGCTTCGGACAGGTGCTTGCGCGCGTCGTCCCGGCGTCCCAAGGACAGCTCGATCGCGCCCAGATGATAGGCGAAGGTGGCATTCTGCCAGCCGAGCCGGTTCGCCTTGACCGCGTACCCGAGGGCCTCCTCGTCCTGGCCGGCCCGGTGCAGGGCCCAGGCGAGCGCATCCGCCACCAGCACGCTGTGCCGCCGGTCCCACTCGGCCCGGGCAGACCGGACGGCCTCGGCCGGTGAGCCGTGGTCGGCTTCGACCTCGGCCGACGTCAGGTCGTCGACCACCCCGTTGCTGGTGAACAGTTGCTGGATCGAGGTCAGCAGGGCGAACTGGGCCTTCGCCTCGGCCGATCGACCCAGCGACTCCAGCAGTTTGGCGTACTCCAGCACGTACTCCGGCAGGGGCAGCCGATTGACGACCTCGGCGTAGTCGGCGACGGCGGCATCGGTGCGGCCCAGCGCCGCCTCTGCCTTGGCCCGCCCGGCCAGCAGCGCGTCCGAGGCCGGCTCGGCCAGCAGGCCGAGGCGGTACTGCTCCAGCGCCGCCTCCGGGTCTCCGGCGTTGAAGCTGAGTTCGCCGAGGTAGTAACGGCAGAAGCCGATGTCTCCGGGATCGATGGCCTGGGCCAGCGCCCGCTGCATCGAGTCGCGGGCCTGGCTGATCTGACCGCGCTGCTCGAAGGCATACGACGCCCGGCTGAACGACGCCAGCCCCGGCTGAAGGTCGAGCATCTTCTGCACCGCCTTGTCCGCGCCGGAGTAGTCGCCCAGCTGCGTCAACGCATCGGCCAGTACTCCGTAAGCAGCTGCGTTGTAAGGGCTTTCGGTCGTCGCTCGGCGTCCCCAGTCCCGGGCCTCAGTGAACTCGTGCCGGGCGTTGGCCAGCGCGCCCATTCCGACCATGGCCGGGACGTTTGCGGTCGGCTTCACCTGCAGCGAGCGCTCCAGCGCGCCCTGGGCCTTGGGATAGTACGACGGGTCACCGGTGACCCGGGCCTGCTGGATGTAGGCGGACCCCAGTTCGGCCCAGGTCCGGTCGTCCTTCGGCAAGCTGCGCAGCCTTACCTGGGCAGCCTCGATTGCCCCGGTCAGGGTGTTGCGGGCGGTGCTGCTGGTTCCGGTCGTCCCGATGGTCGCGGCCTTGGCCGCGCTACCCCCGGTCGCTAGTTCAGTCGTGTCGCCCCGGCCGCCGATCGTGAGCAGGGCCGCGGCCAGCAGCAGCACCACTGCGGTGCTGATCAGGGCGATCGGAAGCAGTCGGCTGCGCATCGGATTCCTTCTTTCGGGCGGTGCGGTTTTCGGGGTGGCTGGTTTCGGGGGCGGGCTGGCGGTGCTGGGTCTGGATGAAGATAGGGCGGAGCTGACGGGCGGGGGACGGTGAGCCGTTCCCCGCCCGTCTATGAGCAGGTAACGGTCAGGCTGGGGAGTTCACCTGGCCAGGGTGACGACGGCGCAGGCCGAGGAACAGCCCGGCTGCGAGGAACACGGCCGACAGACCGGCGAAGCCGCTGGTGGCGACCATCGGCTTCAGGCCCATGATCTGGTCGACGGCATCGGACGCGCCCGGACCGGACGCCATCGTGCCGGAGGCCAGCGCACCCGAAGCGGTGCCGCCGGTGGACCCGGCACCCGAAGCCTTGGTTCCGGAAGCCGCCGCACCACCGGAACCAGCCTGGTTGACCGCAGCGGTGTTCGGCAGCGCCAGGTACGGGAACGAGGTTCCGAAGGCGTTGTCGTTCTTGTCCACCTTGTCCCCGGCCGCCAGTGCCGCCACGATCCCGGACACGGCCGCGCCCTCCACCGCCTGGATGGAGATGTCGACCACGTCATCGGCCAGGCGCCGTCCGTTCGGGAAACCCTGCAGGTCGTTACCCAGCACGCCGAGCCGGCTCGGGCTCGCGCTCGGTGGCACGGCCGTGTTCAGCCGCAGCATCTCGGACGGACGGAACTGGTTCGCCTTGGCGTCCTGGTTGAGCACCTGCGAGTTCAGGTCGGCCTGGATCGGGGCCTTGGTGCCGTCCAGGGTCGGTGCGTTCTTGGCGATCCCGGTCAGGTAGATCTCCACCAGGTCGTTGCGCGGGGTCTTCGGCGCCGGGATCCCGTAGATGCCCTGGATCAGCTTGGGCAGTTCCGGGTCGGTGACGCGCTGCACGACGGCCGGGATGCCGGCGTCCTTGACCGGTCGCAGGCTGTTGAACGTGTCCTTCAGGCCAGCCGGCAGGACCAGTTCGTTGACCAGGGGGTTACCCAGCCGGGAGACCTGCGCGAAGTCACCGAACGCCTTGGCCTTCCCGCCGCCCAGGCGCACCGACTGCTTGCTGGTGCTGCTCCAGACCCCGATCACCGGGTTCCGCTTCGCGTCCCCCTTAAGCGAGACATCGGAGGCCGGCACCTGGAGGGCAACGCTGTTCACGTTGTAGCCCTTCAGGGTGTCGGTTCCGGTCTCGGAGAGGTCACCGCCGTAGAGCAGGTCGAAGACGCGCAGGTCGAGGAAGAACGGGTCGTCGGCCTGGCCGGCGAAGGTCTGGCCGCCCCCGGCCACCTTGGTGATCGCCGCATCGCGGAGCTTGCCGTAGTTGGGCATCGAAGCCTTGCCGACGTTGGACGGCGCGACCGGGCCCTTCGCGATCGTCGCCCAGCGCTGGTTCTTGTACCGGCTGAGGGTGAAACTCTGCCGGTAGAGAAGGTTCTCGTCGTCCAGCGAGGTCACCGGCCCGTTGTTGTAGAGGAACGTGTTGGTTCCCCGGTTGTCGGTGCTGCTGAACGTCCAGCGATAGATGATGTCCGGCTTGGCGTTGCCGTTGTTGTCGATGTTGATGTCGTAGTGCGTGCCGTCCTCGAACGGGTAGAAGTTCGGCCCGCCATTCGGCTCCTCGAACGGGATCCAGTTGGCGATCAGGTTCACCGAGCCCGGCTTGTCCGCGCTGACGAACGCGTACACGTCGGTGTTGTCGGCTCTGGGGTCACCCGCGATCAACGGAGCCTCGCGGTGGCTGGAGGCCTGGGCCGGAACGGTTCCGGCCAGGCTCGCACCGACAGCAGCACCGACTGCGGTGGTTGCGGCCGC
This sequence comes from Kineosporiaceae bacterium, assembly GCA_031400005.1. Taxonomy (GTDB): domain Bacteria; phylum Actinomycetota; class Actinomycetes; order Actinomycetales; family Kineosporiaceae; genus JANNPJ01. The sequence goes on from JANNPJ010000680.1 coordinate 13,396, forward strand.
GGCGATCCGCCACCGGCGGCGCCGGGGGCCTGGGGATGCATGTCTGTTCATCGTTCACTCCTCGGATGTCCGGGCGCTTTCGTCGCCCAGCACCCATTCGGAGTACACCCGACTCGCGGATTGGTTTGATCGCTGAGATCGGCCGAACGGACCAAAACGGCAGGGGCCGAACAGGGCGCGTCGAGATCGGCGCGCCCCGCTCGGCAACTGCTTGGCGAAACTCGTGATCAGATTCCGAAGTGCAGTCGCGTGGACTGGCGACGTCGGACCATGACCACTCCACCGGCACCGAACAGGCCCAGCAGACCGACGGCGACCAGGGCCCTCGACAGGCCGTTCAGACCGGTCTGAGTGCTGGTCGGGGCGATCTGCAGCAGCGTGCTGTCGGTGGAACCGCCCTGCCCCTCGTCCTGACCCTGCTGGTCGGCACCCGGCGCCCTTGTCGCCAGCACCGGAGGTGTTCACCGAGTTGATGTTCCGGCTGCGCCGGTAGGAGCGCCGGTGCGTCAGGCCACGGACGGCGCCAGCAGGGGACGACGTTCCGCGGCTGAGGCGAACCCCAGCCAGGTGTGCCGGTTCCCCCACCAGCACCAGCCGACCTTTGGCGCGTTGCGGTTCTCCTTGCCGTCCCGGCCGGTGCCGGTGCTGATCCAGAGCGCCGGCGTGCGGGTATCGAACGAACCGTCGGGCTTGCGCAGCCGGGATCCGATGGTCATGAAGCAACGACCGCGTTCCAGGACCTCGGGCTGCTGCAGGAGCCAGTGGATTCCCTCGCCGACGGTCAACGGTGTGCGAGCCGCGCCGACGACGGCCGGCAGCGCTTCGTCGGGGCTCCAGTTCGCCATCTCGTCGCCTCGCTCGAGACCCTCGACCAGGTAAACCGTTCCGGAGGGCAGGGCCGCCTGCTCGATCGGGGAGAAGCCGTCCAGGTCGGGCATGTCGATCACCACGAAGCCGGGCTTTCCCCGATACTCCAGCAGCGGGGCCAACGCGGAGGCGGGCGCCCGGTCCGGGTGGATGACCAGCAGCGCGCCGGCTCCCGGATTCTCGGCGGCGACCGTGCGCAGTTCCTGGGCGGACAGCCCGGCGATGGTGTGGACGCCGAGCGCGATCAGCCGCTCGGCCTGCTGCTGGGCGGTGGGCAGGGGCGGTAGTGCAGCAAGCATCCTGTGGGCCTCCGGAGGACGTCGAACGGGGCAGCTTTCCAACGCGGTGATCCGCCCCGGAGTTCCCCGACGTCAGGCGACTGGCCGCCCTGCACCACGAAATGGCAATCAGAATGAAGGCTGTGAGAACCGAAAACGAGGAATGGGAAACCTGTTCCGTCCGCCGTAACCGCCCTCAAGGCGTCAATCCGGCACAGTGGCCCTACCTCGTATCGACAGCCAATCCCTGCTGTACGTCGCAGCCACCCGGGCACGCGATGAACTTGCCCTCACGTGGAGCGGCGAGGCAAGCAGTCTCTTGGCCGAAGACTGAGCAGCGTTCGTGGTGGTCGGCTCGGTCAGGCGACATCAGCTTGGTGCTCGGTGCCAGGCACAGCGCGTGCCCGCGTACACCCCCAGCTTCTCGGCGATCCGCAGACTGGTGAACGTCCTATCAGGACCGCACGCCATGATCAGCTTGCCCCGGTCGTGCGTGGCGAGCCCGGCGTGGTGACGTCGTCCACAGCGCGCTGCTGGTGCGGGCGCAACGCCAAGGAGTTCGTAGATCGTTGTCACGAGAGCATCTTGACGATGCGGAGGGTTGCCCTCGGAATTTCGATTAGCTCACGGTGTGAAGAGCGGTGTTCCGTCTCGGACTCCGGCCGAGAGTGATCCGCAGTAGAGCAAGAGATCACCCACTCGCCAGGAGAGCGACAAATGTTCAACCCGTCACGATTGCTCGCAAAACACCCTAGTACGGCAGCCGCCTTGATGATAGAGGCCGGGCAGCTCGCGGAGGAACACCGTGATGACCTGTTGGGGCGGGTGGGAAAGGTTTTCGCCCGGCGGGAGCCGTTCCAGCAGGCCGGGAAGTATGTCCAGGGGCTAATGGATGACTTACCACGCAACAACGGGTGGACGCTGGCCGAGGCCGCCGGGGATGCTCGCCCGGACAAGACCCAGCGGCTGCTGAACCACGCCGCGTGGGACGAATACGCCGCGATGGGTGTGGTCCGCGACTTCGTCATCGAGCATCTCACCGTCCCGGCGACCGAGGCCGGCCCCGGTGTGGTGGAGGCGGTAGCGGTCCTCGACGAGACCGGCCAGGAGAAGAAGGTCACCGCGACGGCCGGTGCCAAAAGGCAGTACGTCGGCTGCGCCGGGCGGGTCGCGAACGCCGTGAACATCGTCTACTGCACGTACGCCCCGTCCCGCGGGCACGCCCAGGTCGGCGCCCGCCTGTACGTACCCAAAGAACAAGCACCCCTCGCTGCCGACCCGGCCACCGCCACTGACGACGAGCCGGTCGTGGTGATAAAGGACGGCGTCCGGATCGCCGCCCCGCAGACATCGCCGACCGAACCCTGCACGCAAACAGATGAATCATCAGCAGTGGCAACGACGTTCCGGACGAAACCGCAGCTGGCGGTGGAGATCCTCACCGATTTTCTCGAGGCGAGAGCGCTAGGAAACGGCGATGGATACGACGATCACGGAGATCGGCGGGCTTGTTGTTGCTCAGTTGCGCTCTGCTGGGTATATGGAGTCGACGATCGGCCAGTATGAGAAGTCGATCAGAGCTCAGACCGGCTATGCGCGAGGGCAGGGCGCCAGCCTCTAGACTCCGGCGTTGGGTACAGGGTTCGCGTCGTTGACGACCAGTCCGCGCACAGGCAGATTCAGCGTCCAGCGCAGGTCCGATTATCGGCGACTGGTGGCGGTATTCGACTCCTGCGTGACAACCGGGCGGGTCGATCTGCCGGTTCGCAAACGCGGTGGCGGAGGTCCACAGCTGGCCGGGCGCCGTTCGTGGCCCTGAGCGCGTCGTGGGAAGCCGCCATGGCCGAGAGTGGACTGGCGGTGGCGACACGAGAGGCTTACGGGCGGGTTGCTCGCGGCTACCTGTGTTACCTCGAATCGAGCGGAATCTTCGACATGGATGCCGTTGAGGGCGCCACCGTGCTGGTTTTCTTGGCCTCGTTGTCGCCGAGGTGGGCGAAAACCTCGCTGTTTTGGGTGGTGTCGAACTTCCGGCCGTTTCTGGCGTTCACCGGCCCGATCCGACCTGGTCGACGCGGCGCCAAACCAGGGTTCCTCGGCTTAACGAGAACCTCGGCTTAATTCGAATGCAGGATCGTTCCGGCGACGTCACCGTCCCGGCAGGCCACTGCGGCGTCGATGGCCTCACAGACCATGTCCGCGCCGATATTGTCGGCCACGACGTGCCCGATCACCCGCCGCGAATGCCCGTCCCGGATCGCGCACAAGAACATGTCACCCTCACCACAGGTCAAATAGGTGATGTCGGTCATCCAGACCGCGTCCGGTCGGCCCTGGTCAAAGTGCCGCAGGACCCGGTCTGGCGGGAATGACGCGGTCGGGTCGACCACGGTGGTGCGCATCTTGAAGGTCCGCGGACTGATGCCTTCGATGCCGATCTCGGCCATGATCGCCGCGACGGTCTTCTCGTTCACCGTGTCACCGCGATCAGGCAGTTCGGCGGTGATCCGCGGGGAACCGTACGTGCCCTCAGAATCGGCGAGCTGGCGTCGCCATCGGTGGTGGATGGGGTCGTGGCTGTGGTGTTGTCGGGGCCGGCGTACTTGGCCATCAGCTCGAACCGCGTGGATTCTTCTGCATCGCAGCAAAGTACGCCGAGGCTTTTACTAGGAAGGCGTTGTCCTTCTCCAACTCGCCCACCTGCCCACGTAACCGCAGCAGCTCAGCCCGCTCGGCGGCCTCCAGGGGCCTGTCCCGGACGACCTCGGCCACAGCGACACGGCGCCGCTCGTCCTTGACCCAGACGCTCAGCATCCCCGGATCGATCCCCAGCTCCCGGGCGACCTCGGAGATCGTCCGGTCCGAATCGATCACCCGATGGGCCGCCTCGACCTTGTACTCCGCCGTATACGACCGGCGCTTACGAGCAGGCGTATGGACATCCTTTCCAGCAGGACCCCTGGCCCTGCTTACTCGGTGTCCACTTCCCGGGGGGCCTCACAGGCGACACCGACTCTGGTCGTTGAGAGATCGTCACCCCCATGCCTCGTGGCTCATCGAGGCAGGTGAGGAACCCACGACCGTGATGAAACGCCTCGGCCACCACAGCCTTGGCTTGGGAGTTGGGGTAGCCGCAAAGGGTGGCGGCCCAGGTGGTGTAACCTTACGAGCCGTGGCGGGCTGTAGCGCAGCTTGGTAGCGCACCTGACTGGGGGTCAGGGGGTCGCAGGTTCAAATCCTGTCAGCCCGACAGAGAGCCGGACGGCTCTCACTTGGCATAACGCCAGGTGAGAGCCGTTCTGCTGTGATCTGAAGGTCACCAGCCATGATCTATGCGGCTCTCAGTTGGGACCCGATTGGGACCGATGCACTGACAGATGGGCGCTCCGCGCGTCTCCCGCGTCGGCAAGCCGGGTGAGCCCGGTATGGCGCAAGTCGTGACGGCGCAGATGCGGATACCTAAGTTCGGAGACGACCTCATCCCAATGCGTGGCGTCCCGCAGAAACAGCTGTACTGATCCGGCCGCCTCGTGGGCCAGTGAACAATCGCGAGCTGGCCGAGGTGCGACGGCGATCCGTCGCAGAACCATGGGTCGAAGATC
>JANNPJ010000698.1:0-2065 GCA_031400005.1 Kineosporiaceae bacterium
GGTTGCGCATGAGCATCTCTGCATCGGCGATCGAAACTCGTTGCTCATGAGGTATTTCCAGAACCGGACACCATCGCAACGAAGCTGGGCACGAGTTCACCTGGGCTGGAGAATGACGATCGGAAGCCCGATTCATACCTAACGGGGCTTCGCCCCAGCCCGACGAGCGGTGGGGTGGGTAGGCTCCGGTCGCGGGTCAAATCGGGGACTGGTCCCCGTTCATGTGACCGCTCGGTGGCGGTTGGGTGGCCCGTGGGCCGACTCACGACCGGAGCTTGAGATGACGGTAGCTCGCACTGTCGCGGATGTCTTGTCCTCCCACGTGACGTTGGAGGTGGAGTGCATCGACCGGATGTTCTTGAACGTGTATCAGCCCCGGTTGCAGTATGCCGCTGGGGTGGCGGGGTTCTTCGTGGGTCATCGCGGGCACCGGTTCGCGTCGTCGGCGTTGATGGATCCGATGTCCAAGACGTTCGTCGCGGCGTTGCACCGGATGTGCCAGGTTCAGGACATCCCGATGATCGACTTCGTGAAAGGTCAGCGTAAGGATGACCTGGCGCAGGACTACCTGGCCCGGTTCGAGGCTGAGGGTCGCACCCAGGGGGTGCTGTTCGTGGGCCGGGCGCAGGAGAAGACACGGGTGTTCCGCACCGAGAAACGCCGGAACCCGGTGACGGGGGCGACGTATCCGTGGATCGTGTCGGCCACGGGGGTGGTCAACCACTTTTACGTGTATACGGTGGATGAGGACTTCGGTCCGTTCTTCCTGAAGTTCTGCTCCTACTTCCCGTATAACGCCCGGTTGTGTATCAACGGCAACGAGTACGCCAAACGGCAGGCGGCCAAGGCGGGGATCGGGTTTACCGCCCTGGACAACGGGTTCGCCTCGTGTGAGGACCCGGTGAGGGTGCAGCGCATCTGCGACCGGTTGAGCCCGGCGAAGATCGACGCCTTGCTGCGCAAGTGGCTGAAGCTCCTGCCGCACCCCTTCACCGCCGGCGACCGGGCCGCCGGTTACCGGTACGACATCTCGATCCTGCAGGCGGAGTTCTCCTTGACCCAGATGCTGGACCGGCCGCTGACCGGGCGGGTGCTGTTCGAGGAGATCATCCGCGAGAACCTCGACCTGGGCCGCCCGGACAAGGTCGGGTTGGTCTTCGACCGACAGATCCGCACCCGCGGCAAGAACCCCACCCCGAGCCGGTTCCGCACCCGGATCCTGACCGCGGGTGTCACCCCGAGCCTGCACGTGGACTACAAGCACTCGAAGATCAAGCAGTACCACAAAGAAGGACGCGCGCTGCGCACCGAGACGACCATCAATGACACCGGCGACTTCGGCATCGGCCGCCGGCTGTGTAACCTGCCCGCTCTGCGGGAGGCCGGCAACAAAGCCAACCGGCGCCTACTCGACGTCGAACGTCTCACCAGCGACCCCACCATCGGTACGGACGCGTTTACCGCGGTCACCGGATCGGTGAGCGTCGCCAACCAGCGCGCGTCGGCTCTGCCGTTCGACTCGCCCCGAACCCAGGCCCTGCTCTCGGCCCTGATCGTGTTCCGACTCCTACCCCGCGGGTTCCGCAACAGCGACCTACGCGCACACCTGGCGCCCCTGCTGGGCCTGAACCCAGCCGACATGACCCCGGGCAGGATGAGCTACGACCTACGCCGACTGCGTCTGCACGGACTCATCCAACGGATCCCCGGCAGCCACCGCTACACCGTCACCGACCTCGGCCTACGAACCGCGATCTTCCTGACCCGCGCCCATAACCGACTCATCCGATCCGGCCTCAGCCAAGCCCTGGCCGAACCCAGCCCCGACACCCCACTACGACAACGCTTCGACCAACTCGACAAAGCCATCCACGCAGAAGCCTTACACCACAACCTGATCGCCTGAAACTTGACCCCAAAAAACAACTTCAAAGACTCAAGCCCTCTAGCCGGCAGGGCCCATCCGAACAGTGGGAGTGCCCAGTGCAGGCCACGGTGACGGCGATGCCGGCGAGGAGGGCAGGGGTGCGGATCTGGCGCCGGTTTCCTCGGGCGGGGGCGTTGC
>JANNPJ010000714.1:0-3776 GCA_031400005.1 Kineosporiaceae bacterium
AGGGGCGTCCAGGCGGGGGCGGTTGCGCGGGTGAGCAGCACCTCGCCAGGCCGGAAGCTACTGAACTGGGCCGGGTCGGTGATCAGACGGACCGGTCCGGTGGCTCGTCCAGCGCTGGCGGGTTGGCCGATGATCGCGTTCTCGGGGATCGGCTGGTGGCCGCGGGCGCGCGCCACGGCCCGGGCAACGGGGTCGCCGATGAGCCGGGGTGCCCTACCCACGGTCAGGGGAGCAGGCAGCTTCCGTTGTTCCTGCCAGCGTGATCGGCGTTCGCGTGCGATTGCTGACCGGTCGCTCGGGTGGTTTAGGTCCTCGCGGGTCAGGAAGAAGACCTGCTCGGGGGATTCGAGGTAACCCGCGGCGGCCAGGTCGTGGCCGATCCTCTGGGCGCAGGCGCGCAGGAGGGGCCAGCCGATGGTCAGATCCCGGGCTTGCGTTTCCCGGATCACGCTGTAGCGGCGGGTGACGTCGAGGAGTTCGCTGAACTGGTGGCGGCGGTTGGGTGGAAGTGCCTGCAGGCAGCGTGCTTCGGCGGTTTCGCGGTGCTGGACAAACCGATGGTTCCTGATTGTGCAGCTGTCCTCGGTGTCGAGCACCGGGACACTGGTGTCTATGGGCCAGTACCAGTCCGCGCTGTGGACGGCGTGCGCAACCGGCTCGGAGTCAATACCGGGCAAGGCGCGCAGCAGGACTTGCACCCCGTCAGCCAGTGGTCCGCCTTCAATGGTCAAGTGGGGCAGGTGCTTACGGGCGTATCGGATCAGGCGGTCCTCCATTTTCCACGCGGACCCGCCGACGATCGCCAGGAACCATAGCTGCCGACCCGCCGCTCGTCCGACCTGATCCACGATGACGGCCGCATCGGGCCCGGTGACGGTGGACAATTGGACCTGACCAGTCGCGACAAGCTGGCGGTAAGCAGGTAACTCGATGTCGGACCAGGCCTGATGCAGGTCGCCGAGCACGGCCCGATCGGCGGCGACCGGGTCGCGGAAGACCGTGAAGAGGGCGTTGTAGAGAACGCGAACGATCCGGCCCCGGCTCTGCAGCAGGGCTCGGATCAGCATCTGGGGGGAAGGCACCGGTGGGGCGTTGTAGTACCAGCCGTTGATGTTGGCATACCGGAAGGGGACAGCGGCGCCGATGCTGTCGCGCATCCCCTCGAGATAGCCGTCCTCGATGAGTGGCAGGAGCCAGTCGCCGAACAGTGGGGTCATCGGGTCCGGCAGCCATTCCCCGAGCCGGAAGTTGCGCATCCACAACCCCGGCCCCGGCGCGGCCCAGATGAGCGGTTCCGGCAGCGCCGTCATTGGCCGGGATTGCACGAGCCACAGCCGCACGCCCGTCCCGTACGGCTCCATCACCCATTCGATGTCCTGCGGGGCACCGAGGAAGGCCTGGGTTTGGGCGGCCAAGTCGGCGACAGCCACGGCCTGCTCGGCGTCGATGGCATCCTCGGTGCGTCGGGTCGCAGTGACCTTTCCGTCGCGGAGGATCCATTCGTCACCGTCGACCTGTCCCGAGACCAGGCGCTCGCCGACGCCGTGCACGGCGGTGACGACGATTTCGTCCCGGTCGCCAGTGAGTGGGTTTGCGGTGAAGGCGACGCCGGCGGCTCGCGCTCGGATCATAGGTTGGACCAGCACCGCCATCACCGCCTCGGCGTCCTCGCCGTGCCCGGACCGGTAAGCCGTCACCCGTAAGGAGGTCGCTGCCTGGTGGCAGCGGTGGACGGCGTCGAGCACCTGGTCGGCGGGTACATCGAGGAATGTTTCGTACTGCCCGGCGTAGGAGGCGTCGGGGAGGTCCTCCGCCGCGGCTGAGGAGCGCACGGCATACCGGTTGGCGCCGCGCAGGTCGTCGGCCGCCAGCCTCGCCCGGACCGCGTCGGCGATCTCCGTCTCGCACATCGCCCACGCGGGCGAGATGATCACGAACCCGGGCGGCACCGGGAACCCCGCAGCCGCCAGCCGGGCCAGCGTTGCGGCTTTTCCGCCCACAACGGCAACGGAGAGTCCGGCCGCCTCGGACAGAGAGACAGCTGCCGGTCGCGCTGCTGCATTCACCATGGTCCCGGCACCTCACCTATGCGTAGCGTTGCTATAGGTAGTGACGCTACTCCGGGGATGGTGCGGGGCATAGGTCTGGAGTAGCGTTACTACGTATGAAGGCGGAGGCGCTGAAGGGGCACCTGGAAGGGTTGCTGCTGGCTGCGCTGGAGTCTGGTCCGCTGCACGGCTACGGGGTGATCGATGCGCTGCGTGACGGCAGTTCGGGTCACTTTGATCTGCCGACCGGGACCGTCTATCCCGCGCTGCACCGTCTCGAGGCGGCAGGGCTGGTCCGCTCGGGATGGTCGGTGGTGTCGGGCCGGCGGCGGCGCACCTACCAGCTGACCGACGGCGGGCGGGCGGCGCTGGCCGAACAGCGCGGTGCCTGGCAAGAGTTCTCCGGGGCGGTCTCGGCGTTGCTGCGGGAGAGGCCATGTGCAGGCACCTGAAGAGCAACCCCTCCGTCGAAGCGACACCACCACCGGTGGTCGAATACCTGCACGAGCTCGAAACTTTGATCCCCGCACGGCTGCACGGACGGCGCAACGCGCTGTCCGAGTTGGCCGACGGGCTACAGGATGCCGCCGAGCACTACCGTTCCCGCGGAATGCCCCCGGACGCCGCCGCTGCCCAGGCGGTCCGCGACTGCGGGCCGGCACCCCTGATCGCGTCGGAGTTCGCGGCCATGCTCGCCACAGGGCACGCTCGGCGCACCGCGCTCGTCCTGTTGGCCACCGGGCCAGCGGTCGGAGTGCTGTGGCTGATGACGCTGGTCCCGGAGCAGGCCCCGGATGCGCTGCTGATGCACTACCCCGTCCTCGGAATACTGGTGCTGGCCAGTGTGACCTGCGCGCTGTTGACCAGGCTCACGACCGGCCCCGCCGCCCGATGGTTGCCCCGGACGCACTTCGCACCGTGGCGGATCGCGGCGGCGGCATGCGCTGCCGCCGCCCTGGGTGACCTCCTGCTCCTGCTGATAGTTGCCCAGGCCCTACTGGGCCGGGCGCCGGACATTGCCTGGTTGCCGGGGCTGATCGCCTGTACCACGAGCCTGGTGCGGTTGGTTCTCACCCAACGCGTAGCGCGCCGGGACCTCCAGGCCCGCGAGTTGTTCCCCGTGGAGGCGTGAAACGTCCAAGTTAGTAAGCGGTTCACCAGGTACCGGGTGCTTTCTGCCCGCTCTTGGCCAGCAGCTTCGCGCTGTCCGCGACAAGCCGGTGACGCTCTTTAGAGCCATACCGGTGCATCCATCCCAGCAGGACAGCGCCGGCGAAGAGCAGTCCGATGGTGAGGGCGACGACCCGGGCGTGGGCGATGACCAGCATGCCGCTGATCGCCCCGATGCTGGTCCCTGCGCCAGTGACCAGGAAGGCCAGTGCGGGACCGGCGCCCATTCCGCCGTCCATCAGGGTGGCAACCAGTGGGAGCGAACCATCGGTGTTGAGGTAGACGGGGATGCCGAGTAGTGCGGCGAGCGGGACAGCGAGGGAATGAGTCACCGCCGCCGTGCTCGGTGAGCCAGTGGGTGGGAACGGCTTCGATGAGTTGCGGGGTGTCGTAGTCGCTCGCGTGTAACTGCACGCCCCGGAACCGGTCCATGCCCGCCGCCGATCACCAGGACGTCGACCTGCGTCTGTGCGTTCACCGGTTGTGGCAGAACCGTCAGGCAGTGGACGCTGGCAAGAGTTCCTTCAGCAGCGATTCTACCCGGGTACGGATCTCGTC
>JANNPJ010000742.1:0-36893 GCA_031400005.1 Kineosporiaceae bacterium
TATCGATCCTTGTGTCACGCCTGCAGTGGCCTGCCGATATAGGTCCAGCGGAAAGGTTTGCCGAGAGAGTCGTTGAAGGACATCACCCGAAGCAGTGGTCACCATCACCTACTGCACTCAGTGCAACTGGCTGCTGCGAGCCGCCTGGATGGCCCAGGAACTGCTGACCACCTTTCAGACCGAGCTGGCCGGGCTCACCCTGGTGCCCGGGACGGGCGGAGTCTTCCGGATCGCCGCGGGAGAGGTCGTGGTGTGGAACCGGGCCACTGACGGCGGTTTTCCGGAGATCACCGAACTCAAGCGCCGGGTCCGCGACCAGATCGCCCCGGAACGAAACCTCGGCCATGCTGATCGGACCGGCCCTCGCCAGGTCATCAGCACGGATCCAGTCATTCCGTGATCCACAGACTGCAGACCGGTCATCGAGGGGCCACTCCAGCACGCACGACGGGCCCGGTGCCCGCCTCATCCTGCAGGTATTCCGGTGATCTGCGTGCCTGAGTGGCCCCACCACTCGTCCACGTCCGTCCTTTGGTCGAGGGCATCACGGAATGTGGGCCAGCATCAGTTTGACGCAGGGTTTGACGTAGGGTGCCGCCGAATGGTTGTGCCGGTCCGAGACCGAGTTCGGGCAGCGTGGCACCCTGTCCTGGTGACCGACGAACTGAACGTCCTGGGTGGTGCCCTGGAACCGTGTGGTTCCGATCCGGTGACTGGCTTCTTCCGGAACGGCTGTTGCAGTACCGGGGTGGAGGACCTCCCTGTCTCGGGCAGCCACACGGTGTGTGCGGTGGTCACCACGCAGTTCCTGGAGTATCAGCGCCGGTCCGGCAACGATTTGATCACCCCTCGGCCGGAGTACCGTTTTCCGGGTCTGAAACCGGGTGACCGCTGGTGCGTCGTGGCATCGCGTTGGTTGCAGGCGTTTCGGGACGAGGTTGCCCCGCCGGTCGTGCTGGCCGCCACTCATGCGCGGGCCACTGATCTGATTCCCCTGCAGTTGCTGCGGATGCACGCCGTCGATGTCCCGGCCGATCCTGGGTCGCTGATCGGCGAATGATCGCCGTCTCGACGGCTGCCGTGGCGAGCTCTGGGAACCGGCAACTCAGGTGGTGTTCTCGGCGGGAACCCGCGGGCATCGCTGGTGTTGGTCGGCGAGCAACCCGGAGACGTGGAAGATCAGCAAGCATTTCCGGTTCACCGAGCGGGGCAAGCGGCGGATTCATCAACCCCGGGCCAGGGTCACATCAGTGCCTGCCGGGCCTGGTTGGTTGCCGAACTGCGGATCGTCGACCCGAGGTTGGTTGTCGTCCTCGGCGCGACCGCCGCGCAAATCTTTGCCTGGTGCCGATTTTCGGGTCACCCGGCACCGGGGTGAGGTGATCGAAGGGCCGTCTGATTTCGGATCAGGACTACCCAAAACAGGCGGTTAGCCCTACGGTGACCCCACAGAGGGGGCAGCTAGGGAAGACCGCAGGGGCGCCAGCCTGATAGCGGTGCTTTGCGGTGGGGTATTGGGGGTATCTCAGTGTGCAACGGGTCGGCCGTGCCGGCCCGTTCGTCGGCCGTGCGCACCTCCTGGTAACGCTTCGGTTCTCCTTCGCTGGCACCTGTCCCGCGAAGCGAAGGAGAAACCCACGTGCGATCTCGTTCCACCTGGCTGATCCCGGCTGTCTTGATGGCCGGCCTGCCCCTGGTAATCTCTTTGACCGCTGCTCACGCTGCGACGACCGCGCGGTCGGCTGCGGCCAAGCCGACGTTCACCGTCCTCGCTCGGCCTGCGGCGACCGTGCGGCTTCCGACCGGCGAGCAGGTCCGGCTGACCGGGGCACGAGGCCACGAGCAGGTGCTCGTCGAGCCGGCGGCCACGAGCGGGCCCGGCCGGGCGATCGTCACCCACCGACAGGGCAGGCAAACCTTCGTCATGCCGGTGGTGGCCGAGGCCTATCTGGGTCGGTTCCTGGACCCGAATCTCTTCGACGTCACCAGTCTTGCTGCGGCGGCGGGCAAGAACCGCCGCCTGCCGGTCCGGGTCTCCTACCGGGGCAGTGCTCCGGCGCTCCCGGGTATCACCCTTACCGCCAAGGGCGGCGGGGTCGCTCGCGGCTATCTCACGGCGAAGTCCTCGGTAGCTTTCGGCCGTGCTCTCACAGCGCAATGGATGCGCGACGCCGAGGCCGGATTCCCGCAGCGAACCTCGCTTTTTCGTGGTGTGAAGAAAATCAGCGCCGACATTCCGAGCACCGGCACGGTCTCGCCGAAGTTCCCGATGCACACGCTGGTGATCAAGGCGATCGGCCCGAACGGCAAGCCCCAGCGATTCGGGTCGGTGAACCTGATCAATGTGGACGACGGCCGCAAGTACATTGGCTTCGCGCTGATCGAGAACGGTGAGGCCCGGATCAGTGTGCCGAAAGGCAACTACAGCGCCGAGGGGCATGACTTCGCCTTCAAAAAGGCGGACCAGACCTCGATCGTTCGGGAAGTCGCGATTAATGAGTACAAGGTCAACGGTGCCGGTCAGACCCTGACCCTCGACTACCGCAAGGCGACCATTGAGCCGTCTGTCGTCGTCCCGAAACCGACCGCCGTCACTTCCTGGGGGTTCGAGTGGTCTCGGAAGGACGCCAAGAAGACCGCGTCGTTCGGCTCCGGCTATTCCTTCGACAGCAGCTCTCGCCTGCTACTGGCCCCGACCGGGCCGGCCGCCATTGGAACCCTGCGCACCACCTTCGGTTGGAACCTGGCCGAACCGGTCGCCACCCCGGCCTACACCTACACGGTTGCGGCGACGGACAGCCAGGTCCCGGCGAAACCGCAGTACACCTTCACCGACGCCCAGCTCGCCACCCTTGATGCCGCGTACTACGGTGAAGGTCCGCGCCGGACGGCCGGACTCGCCCGCTATCCGCTCTTCGGTGACAGCGGAGGCGGACGTTTTGAGCGGGTAGCACGCGGAACCCGACGCACCGAGTACGTGGGTGCCAGCGGCGGCACCCCGGTCTGGGTCGACAGCCTGATCTCGAACTACGATGCGAACGACCCCGGCTTCGTCGATACTGAGCCGCGGCTGCTGCCGGCCGGCTCGACGTCTACCATCGACTGGCTGAAAGGCCCTCTGGCAGCGGCGATCCCGGTTCAGTCGGACGAGGGCTACTGCTTCGGGTGCCGGTCCGGCAACACCCTCAGCCTCGGCCTCGTGCCGTTCACAGACAGCACCCGGACCCACCGCGGCAGCCTGATGGGCGACGACTCCGGGCCACCAGTCGCCCGATTCCAGTTGTACCGGAACGGGAAACGAATCTCCGACGAGAAGAACACGACCGGCGGAAGCTTCACTGTGCCGGCCGGCAAGGCCACCTACAAGGTCGTGCTGGACGTTGACCGCCGGCTGATGAAACCGGCCCAGTCCACCAAGTCGAGGACCGAGCTCACGTTCAGTTCCGCCAAAGGCGCCGGACCGGCACTACCGCCAAAATCGTTCTGTGATGGTGCGAATTGTCGGGTGCTGCCCATCGTCCAGGCCGGGCTGTCCCTTCCGCTCGACCTCAACGGCGCGCTGCCGGCCGGGAAATCCACGGTCACCCTCACGGTGGACCAGGTTCAGTGGGCGAGCAAGTCCGCGATCACCTCGGCCGGATTGGAAATCCGCTCACCGGGATCCGGTTGGACGGCGGTGCCGCTGACCGCGATCGGTGCGGGGAAGTACCAGGGTGAGGTGGACAACACCACACCGGCCGGAACCACCATCGACGTCCGCTTCAGCGGTGCCGACAAGGCCGGGAGCGCCTACCGGCAGACCGTGCTTCGCGCCTACACCGTGGCCGGGTCCTGATGCGTCATATCACGATGGGAGATGCCATGCCGTCCCGACGTTTTCGACGCGGCCGGACCACTGGTCTACTGCTCGCCCTGGCTGGGATGATCGTTGCTGGCACCGCGGTGGCCGGCCCGGCGACAGCCGATCCGGCGCCCCTGCTTCCGGCTGCCACCGGTAACGGTCACCCTTCCGAACGGGGTGAAATGCCGTCGTGCAAAACCGCCTTCCCGAGCGGGGTGCGATGTCTGTCCACCTGGCACCGGCTTTCCGCGGGGGGTGGGACGGGCAGTGCTCAGTCGGCCGGTTCGGCGGCGGTCGCTGCGCCCAAGGAGGGCCTCAGCCCGGCCGATATCCGGGCCGCGTACAAGCTGCCCGCGAAGGGCGCGAAGAATCAGACGATCGCGATCGTCGACGCGTACGACAACCCGCACGTGGAGAAGGACCTCAAGGCGTACCGCAAGGCCTGGAAATTGCCGCCCTGCACCACCGCGAACGGATGCTTCCGCAAGGTGAACCAGCGCGGGGGGACAAAGTATCCGGTGGGTGATCCGGGTTGGGGCGTGGAGATCGCTCTCGATGTCCAGGCCGTCTCCGCCACCTGCCCCACCTGCAAGATCCTGCTGGTCGAGGCGGACGACCCGTCGTTCAAGGCGATGGGGACGGCGGTCAAGACCGCGGTCCGCCTCGGTGCGGACGTGGTCTCCAACAGTTACGGCGCAGATGAATTCGCCGGCATGTTCACCATCGCCAAGAAGTACTACACCCACCCTGGGGTGCCGATCCTGGCTTCCTCCGGCGATTTCGGTTTCACCACCGCCTCTTTCCCGGCGGTCCTGAAAACGACGTGGGCGATCGGCGGGACCACCCTGATCCCGACCGCGAAAGGCGGCTGGACCGAGGACGCCTGGTTCGGCGCCGGCAGCGGGTGTTCGGCGTACGTCCCCAAACCACGGGTGCAGAAGGACACGAACTGCGCGATGCGGACGGTTGCCGACATCTCGGCCGTCGCCCACTCCGAGGAGGGTTTCGCGGTCTACGACACCTACGGACTGGGTCAGGACAATGGCTGGATCGCCGTGGGTGGCACCAGCCTCTCTGCTCCTCTGGTCGCTGGAATGATCGGAATGGCAGGCAATTCCGCCAAGGTGGCGTCGCCGTCCTACCCGTATCGGCACCGCAGCGGCCTGAAAGACGTCGTCGGTGGCAGCACTGGATACTGCGGCCATGACTACCTGTGCACGGGCATCAAGGGATACGACGCGCCCACCGGGCTCGGTAGCCCGCGTGGTCTCAAGTCCCTCTAGGTCGAAGGGTTCCGTGTAGGTCAATGGTTTTGTAGCACAGGCAGTTTCGTTCCAGCAGTGGCCGGCCTCAGCAGGACGAGGCCGGCCACTGCCGCGTCTGTCCCGGCTCGCGTTGCTCGCCCTGCGCCGGGACGGCTGGGTTTTGGGCGCAGCACCGCGCGACAGAACCCTGCGGGACAGAAGTCTGCTTGGACGGGCGACTGCGTGGCCGGGCGGCTCTGGCCCGGTGCCGGTCAGCGACGATTCATAGCCGGCGTCGAAACGTGACGGACGGCACCTCCATCGTCAACGAGCGGCAGATTTGCGAAGGTTTGCACCATCATGCGCACCGGAGGCGGCGGGGTCAATGGGTCACGCTCAGTACTGACCGGTAGTCATGGATACAGAGAGCGAAGGGATGATTACGCAAATCGAATGATCCACCGACCGATCACCGCGAATCGGGCCATTCACCGAGCCATCCTGGCGGCCTATTCACGCAGGTCAAAGGCTCATTCTCTAATGCTGGAGAAGCGATCGAGTGATCTGGAGTCACCCGCTTATCTTGCCTATCATGCATATATTAGGAACATCACATTTTCCCCATCACGTTTTGATTACCGTCGGACGCGACGTATCGTCCCGAATGGCTCATCCACCGATGCGCCGGGTGTCCGCTTCGCCGAAGTCCATCAGCGGTCACCCCGACAGAACACCGATGGACACCGGGGACCCACCTGGCGCTGATAACGCCGCGGGGCTAAGTCGGCTCACGCCGACCGGACAACTTCCGTCCGAGCCCGACAGCTCACCTGGTAGGCATGGGAAGGAATACACCCGTGCGCAAAAATCATGTCCGAAGATCCGTCATGCCTATCGGCGCCTTGATGACCGCAGGCGCCCTGGTGCTCGCCGGTACGACGCCGGCCACCGCAGCTCAGCTCACTGCCGGTTCCGCGACCGGCAGCGATCCTCTCGATGAAGCACCCGTGGCCGGCGAGGTTGCCGCCACCGCCAAGGCCTCGGACCGGGAGACGGTCCGACAGACCCGCAAGGCCACCGCTAAGGCCACCGTGAAGCTCACCTCCAAGGTGAAGACCACCACCACGGCCACGGCGTCAGCCTCCCGAAGCGCCAAGGGCTCGGCGAGCGTCGAAGTAACACGTTATGCCCCCACCTACGAGGCTGCACTCGCAGAGGCGCAGGGCATCGCCGACGAGGCCGCCCACACCCGCGCAGCCGCCGCGGCGAAGTCCCGGGCCGGGAAATTGGCCTTGGTCCGCGCGAAGGCAGTGGCCAAGTCCAAGGCCAAGACGAAGGCCAAGTACGAGGTCCAGAAGAAGTTCGGGCAGATGGTGATCAAGCGGGCCGCCGCCCAGCGCGGCAAGCCGTACAGCTGGGGCGCGACCGGTCCCCGGGCGTTCGACTGCTCCGGCTACGTGACCTACGTGATGAAGGGGGTCGGGGTCAAGAATCTCCCGCGTACCTCCTCAGCAATGTCGGGCAAGGCCAAGCGCGTGTCCAAGTCGAGCAAGAGGGTCGGCGACCTGGTGTTCTTCGTCCGGGGCGGACGGGTCGGCCACGTCGCGCTGTACGCCGGTGACGGCAAGATCTGGCACACCCCGGGCAGGGGCCGGTCGGTGACCAAGGTCAAGATCTGGACGTCGAGCTACAAGGTCGGCCGAGTCACGGCCTGATCCACTCGTCCAACAGCGCTCGTGTCTCGGCAGCACGGTCTGCCCCGCACCAGGGCTGTCCGGCAACACCTCGACGACAGCACCATGGGTCCCACATTTCGGGTGGGCGCACCTGCCCTTCATCTCGGCAGATGCGCCCACCCACAGTGATCTCAAGTACCCGCCTCCGCGCCGGCCGCGGAGCTGCGGATCAGGTGTTTCTCCAGCAATCGCACGTCCACCATCGCCGTGGAGTTGTTCGGCATCATCATCTCCGCCACTCCGGAGCGCAGGGTGGCCGGCATACTCGCCACCACCAGAGTGAGGGCGGTATGCCGTCCGTCGACGGCGACCAGCTTGAGCGATCCGCGCACCGGCGGACCGGAAATCTCGTGCCAGACGAAACAGTGGTCCTGGTACCGCAGCTTCACCACCATCTTGACCTCGCGGTGGTCAGAACCCTCGTGCAGAGTGAAGCGATACCGCTCGTGACTGGTGAACGTGATCGATTCGATTCCGGCAAGGAATTCCGACCACGACTCGACATCCCGAAGTCGCCTCTCCACGGTGGTCAGTGGGAGGGGGACGACGGTCGTTGCCTGCTGTTGCCTCATCGGTCCATCCCCATTCCAGGCTGTCAATGGCCGCCGATCACGTCGACGCTCACCTGCCCGGTTGATTTCAGCGGATTGAACGCTACTCCTTCGGGCATATCATCGGCAGCGTCATGACGAAGAACACCGATGTGCTGGCCCTGATGCGCCTGATCGCCCAGCGGATCGCCGGACCCGGCTTCGATTCCACCCAGGACGCCGTCCACCATCTGACCGCGATGCAGGCCCAAGACCATCCCGGTGTCGTCACCTCAGTCGCGCTGCGTACCCGGGCGCGGGACCGGACCGCGGTGGACGCCGCGTTCAGCGCCGGGCAGATCGTGAAGTCGTGGCCGATCCGCGGCACCCTGCACGTGGTCACAGCCGCTGATCTGCCGTGGCTGCTGGCCCTCACCTCACCGCGGATGGTGGCCGGCCAAGCGGCCCGACGGGCGCAGCTGGAACTGCACGACGCGGACATGGCGCTGGCCCAGACGATCGCGACCGCCGCCCTGACCGGCGGTGGTGAACTCTCCCGGGCCGATCTCCTGGCCCGCTGGGAGGACTGCGGGCTCACGACCACCGGACAGCGCGGGTACCACCTGCTCGTGCACCTGGCCCAGACCGGCGTCCTCTGTTTTGGGCCGGTCCGGGACGGTGAGCAGCAGCTCGTGCTGCTGTCCGAGTGGGTGCCGCGGCCCTGGCTACCCGAACGCGAGGAGGCCCTCGGCGAGCTGGCCCGGCGGTACTTCTGCGGGCACGGCCCGGCCAGCGTCAAAGACTTCGGCCGCTGGGCGAAGCTGGTCGCGACCGACGTCCGGACCGGGGTGGCACTGGCCCGGCCAGATCTGGAAACGCTGAAACTGGACGGCGTCGAGTACCTGATGGATCCGCAAACTCCGGACCGGCTGCGCACCTACCGGAAAGCAGCGCGCGGGGTTTTCCTGTTGCCGGGGTTCGACGAGTACGTTCTCGGGTACGGCGACCGCAGCGCGATCCTGGCCGCGGAGTTCGCCGAGCACATCGTGCCCGGCGGCAACGGGGTGTTCCAGCCCACGCTCGTGGCCGACGGGCAGGTGGTCGGAACCTGGCGGCGGACCGGTCGCGGCCTCGCCCGAACGCTGCAATTCACCCCCTTCACCGCGCTGCCCGACCAGGTGCTGGCCGCCATCCCCGAGGTCTACGCCGCCCTGCCGTAGGGCCGCCAGGCCGAGTCGAATGATGCTGCGAGGCAGCGTCATCCGGCCATCGACTCACGCGCCCCAGCACGGCTCCGGCGCCGTCCTCTGGTTGAGGACAGCGCCGGAGTGGGGCCTGATCAAGATCACCCGTCGCAGACAAACTCGTTGCGGCGGTAGACGTTCCAGTAGATCCGGGCAGGAGGACTAGTCCTACAGCAGGCCGAGCTTGGCGACGGCGTCGCGCTCCTCGGTGAGTTCGGCGACCGAGGCGTCGATCCGGGCGCGGGAGAAGTCGTCGAGGTCCAGGCCCTGGACGATCTGGTACTCACCGCCGGTGGAGACGACCGGGAACGAGGAGATCAGCCCTTCGGGGACGCCGTACGACCCGTCGGAAACCACTGCGGCCGACGTCCAGTCGCCGGTCGGGGTGCCGTTCACCCAGCTGAAGACATGGTCGATCGCGGCCGAGGCGGCCGAGGCGGCCGAGGACGCGCCCCGGACCTCGATGATCTCAGCGCCGCGCTTGGCGACGCGGGGGATGAACTCGTCGCGCACCCAGGCGTCGTCGCCGATGGCCTCGGCCACGCTGCGGCCGCCGACCTCGGCGTGGGTGATGTCCGGGTACTGGGTGGCCGAGTGGTTACCCCAGATCGCGACCTTCTTCAGCTCGGACACCGGAACACCGAGGCGGATCGCCAGCTGGCCGATCGCCCGGTTGTGGTCCAGCCGGGTCATCGCGGTGAAGCGGTCGGCCGGGACGTCGGGGGCGTGGCTCTTGGCGATCAGCGCGTTGGTGTTCGCCGGGTTGCCCACGACGAGCACCCGGATGTCGTCGGCGGCACCGGCGTTGATCGCCTCGCCCTGCGGCTTGAAGATCCCGCCGTTGGCTTCGAGCAGGTCGCCGCGCTCCATGCCCTTGCTGCGCGGGCGGGCGCCGACCAGCAGCGCGACGCTGGTGCCGTCGAAGGCTTCCTTGGCGTCGTCGAACACGTCGACGCCGGTGAGCAGCGGGAAGGCGCAGTCGGCCAGTTCCAGCGCGGTGCCTTCGGCGGCCCGCACGGCCTGAGGTACCTCGAGCAGGCGCAACCGGACCGGGACGTCGGCGCCGAGCAGCTGGCCGGAAGCGATCCGGAAGAGAAGGGCGTAGCCGATCTGGCCGGCAGCGCCGGTGACGGTGACATTGACGGGAGGCGTAGTCATGTGATTTACCCTAGCGGGCGGTCCATCCCGAACAACGCCACCCGGTGTGACGTGATCGCTGCCCCGACCGGCTCACCGGGCCTGGTCATCGGAGCAGCGGCGAGGACGACGCGATCGGGGCGCAGCAGCACGGCACCGGTCCCCCGTCCGGCCAGCCACCGGCGCAGCGGCACCGATTCGATCGTCGTCCCCGTCGTCCCCGTCGTCCCCGTCGTCTCCGGTGGCGCTGCGGTCCGGTCGGCGACTCGGATCACCGGGGCCGCCAGCCGTGCGGCCAGCGCGGTCAGGGCGGCGTCCACCGGCCCGTCCGCGAGGACCGCGAACCCGGGACCGAGAACGTCGTCCAGCCGCTGGAGGACGTGGCTGTCACCGGTGAGCACCCTCACCCAGGGCTGCGGACAGCGGACTCCGGCCGGATCTCGGAACGGGCGGCGGGCCCGGAATGAGAACCCCAGCCGGGTCAGCTGCCCGGTCCGCAGCACCAGTGGGCCGGGAACCAGCGGTGGGCCAGGCCGGTCCAGGATCAGCTCGGTCGCACCGGGCAGCCGGCAGAACCCGTTGAGGAGCACCCTGCGTACGGTTGCGGCCCGGTCCTGGCCCCCGGTCATCGCCCAGCCGGCTACCACCGCCAGCCGGATCAGCGCCCGGGCATGAGGGCGTCGCTCGACCTGGTAGCTGTCCAGCAGTCGGTCGTGGTTGTCCAGCAGCGCGCCATGGTTGTCCAGCGGCCTGCCACCGGCCCGCTGACCGGTTCGCGCCGGGGTAACGACCAGTGCAAGTTTCCAGATCAGGTTGTGGACGTCACGCAATCCCGAGCCCAGACCTTGGCCGATGAAAGGCGGTGTCTGGTGCGCGGCATCGCCGAGCAGGAACACTCCGCCGCTGCGCCAGCGGTCGGCCAGCCGGGCCCGGAACGTGTATTCGACCGCGCGCAGCACCTGCAGGTCACTGTTCTGGGTCGGCCCGGTCCAGGGAACCAGCAGCGCGCGCAGCCGTTCCGGGTTGCTCAACTCGGCGACCGACTCACCCGGGTGCAACCGGAATTCCCACCGGTAGCGGTCCGTGGCGATCCGCATCGCGGTGGCCGCCCGGCGCGGGTCGCAGACCTGCTCGACACCGTCCCAGACCTCGAGCGGGACGGCGCAACGCAGGTCCAGCACCAACCAGCGCTCCTCGAATCCGAGGTCCTCCAGCTGCGCACCGATGTACTCGCGGACGATGCTGTTCGCGCCGTCACAGCCGAGGACGAACTGTGCGGTGACGGAGCCGACCGGTCCGCCCGGTTCGGTCTGCCGGTACCGCACCCGGATCGGCGTCAGCGATCCCCCGCCGATCTGCTCGACGGCGGTCACCTGCTGCCCGGTCCGTAGTTCGGCCTCCGGGTGCCGGGCCAGTTCCGCGCGCAGCAGCTGATCCAGGTCCGGCTGGTCGAACAGGGTGGACGGGGGATAGCCGTGCTCGCCCGTCTCATGGTCGCGGCGGAACTCGGCGATCAGCCGGCGGTCGGCGTCGAGCAGTCGCAGTCCGGACGCCGGTCGGCTCACCCGGGCGAACGGCTCGGCGATGCCCACCTCCTGAAGGATGCGCCGCACCTCGTCGTCCACATGCACCGCCCGCGGCAGCGGGTACGGCCGCGGGTACCGCTCCAGCACGAGGCTCCGTACGCCGCGCCGGGCCAGCAGGATCGCGGAGGCCAGCCCGATCGGGCCGGCGCCGACGATCACCACCGGGACATCGGCCGTCATGCTGCCTCCACATCACCGACCGTAACGCGGTTCCGGGCTGGCCGGGCGGGTCACCGTCGCCACGCCGTGCCGTGATCGGCCCGTGCTGCGCGCAAGGCTCGGCGGGAGTGGCTGCTGCGCAGGAGGTGGAGTGAACAGCCCGGTCATCAGGTGAGAAGGGCGGCGCGGCACGAGGTGAGAAAGCGGCGCTCGGCCGCGTTGTCGGTGAGCGCGGCGGCACGCTCGTAAGCCCCCGCGGCCTCCTGTGCCCTGCCCAGACGGCGAAGCAGGTCGGCACGCACCGCGTGAAACACGTGGTGGCGGTCGAGCTCATCGAGGGCATCGACCAGCGGCAGAGCGGCCGCCGGCCCGTTCACCTCGGCGAGCGCGACCGCACGGTGCAGCTTGATGACCGGACCGGGTGCCAGAGCCGTCAGATGGTCGTACAACGCAAGGATCTGCGGCCAGTCGGTGTCGGCGGCCGTCGCGGCGTCGCTGTGCACGGCGTTGATGGCGGCCTGCACCTGGTACGGGCCCGGGCGGTCGCGGCGCAGGCATCGTCTGATCAGGTCTTGGCCCTCCGCGATCAGGGCCTGGTCCCAGAGCGTGCGGTCCTGCTCGTCGAGCCGCACCAGGTCTCCCCCGGCGCCGGTGCGCGCCGGGCGCCGCGACTCGATCAGCAGCATCAGCGCGAGCAGGCCCAGCACCTCCGGCTCGTCGGGCATCAGCGCCGCGATGAGCCGGCCGAGCCGGATGGCCTCGGTGCTCAGGTCGTCGCGGGTGAGGTCGTCGCCGGAGCTTGCGGTATAGCCCTCGGTGAAAATCAGGTAGCCGACGGCGAGGACCGCGCGGAGGCGGTCGGGAAGGTCGGCGTCGCGGGGCACGCGGTAAGGGATGCCGGCGAGGCGGATCTTGCCCTTGGCGCGGACGAGCCGCTGGGCCATGGTCGGCTCGGGCACGAGGAACGCGCGCGCGATCTCGGCGGTGGTGAGTCCGCCGAGCAACCGGAGCGTAAGCGCTACGCGAGCGGCGGGTGCGAGCGCGGGGTGGCAGCAGGTGAAGATCAGGCGGAGCCGGTCGTCGGGCACGGGCCCCTCCTGTCCGGGTGCATCGCCGGGCGCGCGGAGCACCAGCGCCTGGGCGTGCCGGTCGGTCCGCGTCGACTCGCGGCGCAGGCGGTCGATCGCCCGGTTGCGGGCGGTGGTGATGATCCAGCCGGCTGGGCTGGGCGGCGTCCCGTCGACAGGCCAGCGCTGCAGGGCTGTGACGAACGCGTCCTGAACCGCCTCTTCGGCAACGTCGATGTCGCTGAAGATGCGGGCCAGGACCGCGACCGCGCGGCCGTACTCCTGCCGGAAGATCCGCTCGATGTCGCCGCTCACGCGACGGGTCGTACCTCGACCGGCAGGGTCGAGGCGCGGGCCATCCTGGCGCCCCATGCCAAGGCGGCGTCGAGGTCAGGTGCGTTGATGATCGTGAAGCCGCCGAGGTGTTCCTTGCCCTCGGTGAACGGCCCATCGGTGAGTAGTGCCTCGCCGTCGCGGTCGCGGACGACCGTCGCGGTGCTGGCCGGGTGGAGGCCGACGGAGAAGACCCACGCTCCGGCTGCCCGCATCTCCTTGGACAAGACGTCGAGATCGGCCATGATCGGGGCGAGGAACCCGGGCGGTGGGTCGCCGTCGGGCTGGTAGATGCTGAGCAGGTACTGCCTCATGTCACGTGATCCTCTCAAGCAGTGCGACGGTAGCTCGCGATGATCACGCCGGTTGTCGTCGGTACGGCATCGACCAGTTCCAGCGTGCCGTACGCTTCCTCGCCCTTGCCGAACAGCTTCCTGCCGGTGCCGAGCACGAGCGGGTGGATCGACAGTCGGTAAACGTCGACCAGGCCGGCGCTGGCCAGTGACCGCACCAACTCGCCGCTGCCGAGCACAACCAGGTCGTCCTCGACCTGGCGCTTGAGCGCGGCCACTGCGTCAGCCGCGTTGCCCTCCAGCAGGGACGAGTTCTCCCAGGGCAGCGGTTCGGCCAGAGTGCGCGAGGCGACGTACTTGCGCTTCCGGTTGAGGACCTCGGTATACGGGTTGCCGTCGGTCTGCTTCGACCAGAAGGCGTGGAACTGCTCGTAGGTGTGGCGGCCGAAGAGCATCGCGCTGTCCTCGCTCATGCCCTTGCCCATCGCCGCTGCCATCACCTGGTCGGCATACGGGTGAGCCCAGCCGCCATACCGGAAACCTCCCCGTGCGTCTTCGTCTGCCCCGCCTGGCGCCTGCATGACCCCGTCCAGCGTCACGTTCTCAACCACAACGACCTTGCCCATGATGATCTCCTCGGATCACGACCGGCTCGTCGCCGGTCTCTCATCAGCTACACGAACGCCGTGGCCTCGAATCGACACCGGGTGAACAGAATGTCGACGCGTTCCTCGACCGTCCTACCCCCTCCCGCCGAGGACCCCTATTTTCGACTGCTCGAAGCGATGGGTTTGCTCCGAGCGAGCGGCGACCGCATCGGTCGCGGCGCCGAATTCGGCGAACGCGGAACGGGCGGATCCCGCGCCGAGACCATGCCCAGGCCTCGTCCCCGACGCACGGGATGGCCGTGCTCTAAGGCCACCGACGAGGACGAGTTCATCGACCAGGTCGAACTGCAGGTAGGTTCAGGCCGGGATCAGCGCGGTGAGCGGGTCGATGCTCAGGTACAACTCGACCCCACGTCAGGCGGCGGTGGTGCCGCGTAGCCGGTCCTGGATCACCTGGGTGATGGTCCGGCCGGTCGCGCGTGCGTCGTGGGCCAGCTCGTCGAGAATCTCAGGCTCAACTTCGACGGTCAGCGACGACGTCGACATCCCCGGCGGGGGAAGCGAGTCCATAGGGAAGTCGGCGAGGTGCGAGTCATCCAGGAACACCAGGCTGGACATGTCCAGGCCAGCCCATGCCTCGCTGGTGGAGTCAGTCACGTCCGGCCTCCCATTCCTCTAGCTCGCCGACTTCGCCCGGGGTGAGAGTTCGGGCGCCGACGATTTCCCAGTCTCGCCCATCGAGAGGCCGCACCGCCATTACCAGTGCCCGGCCTGCACTGGTTCGACCCCAAATTGTCAGCGGAGCAAGGCCGGTTGACGCGACGGCCGGTCGCGGCCAGCGGGATTTGCCGTTCAGGACCTGCATGACCTCGTGCGGTTCGATTCCTGCACTGGACAGGTAGTCCATGACGAAGAACGGCGCCCAAGTCCACCCCATGCGGACAGCGTAAAGCCGCCAGCCCGACCCTTTTCTCGGGGTGGGCTCCTGAAAGCCAGACGACCCCGTCTCCATTTTCGGTCCGCCACGTCCGTCAGAGCGGCCACGACAGTGTCGTCGTCCTGTTACCTGCTACCAGGGGACGGTTAACTCGGGGGCGGGTGCGCGGCCGAGGAGCCAGGCGAGGATCGCGGCGTGATCGGCTCGGTCGGGGAACGACTGGAGACGCTTGGGCAGCTCGCTTTTGACGAGGATCGCGGGCCAATCGGAGGGGCGATGACCAATGTCGAGGTCTACGTGGTGGACCTCGACGTTCCGAAGGTGGTGGCCCACGATCTCGCGCATCGTTCGCAGGCCGGCGGCCATCATCCCTTGCCGGTCCCAGAGGGTTTCGTCGAGAGCATCCCAGGTGGCGTCGAGGCGCTCGAAGCACTGCGTCAGGTCGGAGCGAAGTTCAGCTGCCGGGCGCCCTGCAACAGCGCAATCCGCTGCGAGATCTGGGTCGTACCCGTCGGGGTGCAGCTGCCGGACCTCGCCGGCGGCCGGACCTTCGAGAATCACGACGTGCGCCTTGGCCTTGTTCGCGATGTGTGTGACGACGTGGCCGCGTGAATACCCGGGCAACAGACTCGGCGCACTGAAGTCGTCATCGCTCAAAAGTGCGAGGCTGGCGAGCAGCACTCGATGGCTTGCTCGGCAGGCGTCGATGATGTCAACGGGCTTCATCGGTCAACATTACCGACGGCACGGTGTGGCCTGGTGTGGCATCCATCAGCAGGTGCGTGATCTCCCCCGATCGTTCTCTCGCTGCTGGTTAGCAGGTACCGGGCCATCTCCGCGGAAGCTATGGTTCTCCTGGTGCTGGCAACCGTGCTCGTGGTGGCGGCGCTCACCGCTGTTCCCGCCCGCCTCGGCGGGCGCCGTCCCGCCACCGATACGCTCAAAGCCGTTCTCGCGTAAAACAACCGTCAGCACCTCAGGTCGCCGCACCCGTGGCCCAGGCGCGCACGAGGGAACGCGCTAGTCCCCGCAGACCTGGTTGCGGCCGGACTCCTTGGCCCGGTACAGCTGCTTGTCGGCACGCGAGAGCAACGACTCGATGTCGGTGTCGGCCGCGGTCCGATACGCCAGGCCGATGCTCACGGTGACGGTCAGGTCGCCGGAGCGGGTCTGGATCGGCTCGTCCGCGATGCTGGCCCGAAGCCGTTCCGGGAGCACATTTTCCTGCCCGGTGTTCTGCAGCAGCAGGGCGAATTCCTCACCGCCGTACCGGCCGATCACGTCGGTCTGGCGGATCCGCTCGGCCAGCCGGGTGGCCACGGTGCGGATCACGTCGTCCCCGGTGGCGTGCCCATAGGTGTCGTTCACCCGCTTGAAATGGTCGATGTCGACCATCAGCACGGTCAGCGGCCGGTCGTGCCGGGAGGCGGCGGCCAGGTCCCGGGCGGCCACCTCGAAGAACCTTCGCCGGTTCGCGATCCCGGTCATCTCGTCCTTCACCGCCAGCGCCTCCACCCGCATGAACAGGACGGCCTTGTCGTAGGCGGTCATCCCCTGGGCCGCCAGCACGGCGGCCACCTCGATGCCCTCACCCAGGTCGGCCTGCGGCTGATCCGAGGACAGCACCAGGGTCCCGATCCGCCCGTCATGGATCCGCATCGGCACCGCGACCCAACTCGTGGCGTTCGCCAGTTCCGCCGCCAGTGCCAGCGGCACCATCTCGGCCGTTCCGATCACCGGTTTCGGCTGCTCGATCAGCGCGGTCAACGCGTCATCCTTCGACACCGCCGTCCTGGTCACCTCGATGGTCACCGGATCGATCTCCAACCGGGTGACCGTATCCGCCGTCTCGTCGTAGCTCACCAACCAGACCCCGTCGCAGGCCATCACCCGCTTGGCCGAATCCAGCAGCCGCCAGACCACCTCCCCGGGATCGAAGGTGTCCGACATCGACTGCAGGGTGGCCCGCAACGTGTCCGCCAGATCGCGCTGCCGTTGCGCGGTCTGCACGGAGATCTCCAACTGCGCCGCCCGCGCGGTCTCCAGGGACGTGGCGATGTGGTTGGTCAAGGCGGTCAGGATCCCGGCGTCGTCCGCGGTGAAGATGCCCTTGGCCACCTGACTGTCCAGGTAGACCACCCCGAGCAACCGTCCCTCCAGCAGTAGCGGGGCGACCAGGATCGACCGCAGACCGTGCAGGACGACGCTTGCCGCACCCAGCGCCGCGCCCTCTTCGGTGCCGGTGACCACCAGCGGGCGGCCGGTGACTCTGACCCGTTCGACCAGGGTGGTGCTGTACCCGGTGAGCTCCGGGACATCCTGCCCGTGGCCGTCCCGGCCCAGGTGAGCGACCAGACCACCGGTCACGGGGTCGGTCAGGAAGAGGAAGGCCCGGTCCGCGGCCAAGATCCGGATCGTCTCGTCCAGAGCGATCCGGGCCAGCTCACCCGGATCCAGCACCCGCGAGGCTGCCGCGCTGACCTGCTGCAGGGCCTGCAACCGCTGCCGTTCCAACCCGGAGTGCGGCCCGGCCTGACTCGGTTGCAGGGACACCGAACCGTGATCGATCGGACTGAGCCCGAATTCGGCGGCGATCGAAGCCATCCGGTGCGGCCACCGCTGATCGATCGCGATCGTGGAGGCCAGCCGGGCCTGGCGGTGGGCTTCCTCCGAACCGAGCGCCGTCAAGGCCCGGGCCCGCACCCGGGCCACCTCGTACGACACCAGCGGGGCGTCCGGGATCTGGAACAGGTCGATCTTCTCCAGCAGGGCCAGGGCCGCCCGCGGCTCATCCACCAGCACTAGGAGATCGGCGCGCACCAGCAGCGAGCGGGCCCGCAACTCCACCGACCCGGCAGCCTGGCCGACCACCTGCACCGCCTGACGGGCCACCGCCAACCGGGCCGGTCGATCCTGCGGGTCGGCCGCGCGGACCTGGGCCAGGCGACCGAGCGCGATCTGATAGTTGATGTTCCGGTGCGACCGGAACACCCGCGCCGGATCCAGCCCCAGCGCCTCGAACTCGCTCACCGCCTGCTCGAACGGTGCGCCCAGCTCTCCCTGTTCGACGAGCACGTACACGGTCGTGACCAGCTGCAGGACGGTCAGGTTCAACGCACGGTGCCCGGCACACAGTTCGTTCATCCGGCGCAGCTCGACGCCGGCCTCACCGACGCGACCGAGCATCGCGGAGGTCAGGGCCGCGGAACCGACGAAGGACGTGACGTCGTCCACCCGGTCGCCGAGTCGGCGCCGACCCCGGGCGAGCCAGCGCTCGGCGTCGCGGGTTCGACCGTCGGTGACCGCGCTCAGGTGGAACGTCGCCGCCGCATCCAGGTAGGTGGCCACATCCAGCCATTGGCCGAGGTTTTCGGTGTCCACAGCCCACTGCTCACCGTTGTCGTGCGCACTGAAGTAGAACGTCGCCCCACGCAGGTGCGCGGTCGCGGCGGCCTGGCTCGGGTCCTGGCCGGCCGGATCGGCCAGCGCTCGGTCGAAAGCCCGGCGCGCGGCCCGCACCCACCCCAGGTTGCCGTACACGAAGCCGAGATTGCGCTGGCTGAGCACGAACCACCGGCCGTGACCGAGCTGATGCGTCCAGTACCGCATCCGCAGGGCATGCGTGCGGATCACGTCACGGCGCAGACCGAGCACCCCGACGTAGGCACCGACCTGGTGCAACGACGCGATCGCGATCGCGTGATCGCGGCGCAGCCCTTCGGCCTTGCCGAAACCGATCCGGGTCCAGCCCTTCACCACGCTCCAGACGAACACCGCCATCGTGCTGAGCAGCAGCCCGATCCGGGTGCGGGGCAGCGGCGACCCGAGCTCGGCCAGGCCCCGCTCAATCGCCTCCAGCGCAGCCTCGGTGTCCCAATTCGACCGGTAGACGTCCGCGAGCATGGTGAAGATCTCCGCCCGGCGCAGCAACGTGGTCTCCACCTGCAAGGCCTGTTCCAGGTACTCCCGGGCCGGCACCAGTTTTCCGGCGCGCAGCAACGCCGTCCCGAGCAGGAGCAGGAACGCACTGGGCAACCGGGTGCCGCGCTCGGCGGCGCTCTGCAGAAAGACGACCGCCTCGGCCGGCGCATGGTTGGCCAGGGCCAGCCGACCGGCCGCCCAGCAGGCGGCGAACGCCCGGTCCGAGGCGACCTCCGGGGCGCACAGCAAGTAGTGGTGGGCGAGGGCGTAGACGTGATCAGCCCCCTGACCACCGTCCGGGACCGGCATCGCCTCCAGCGCCACGGCGATCCGGTGATGCACCTCGGCGGTCGCGCCGGCATCCAGGTCGGCCAGCAGCGCCTGCCGGATCCGCTCATGCAGGAAGGCGAACTCGCCGCCGTCTCGGGCCGCAATCAGGCCGCGCTCGGCCGCTTCGGCCAGCCGGCTCACGACCTCCGCCAGAGCCATCGCGTGGACGCCGGCGACCACCTCGGGCCGGAACCGGGCGCCGATCGCCGCCGCTGTAACAAGCAGGTCCCGGATCCCCGCCGCCAGCCCGTGGACCCGGGTGATCACCAGGCCGAGCGCGTCCTGCGGCAGCTCAAGCGCGTCCAGGCCCTCCTCATCGAGGACCCAGCGACCCCAGTCCGGGCGCAGCAACCCGGCATCCATGACCGCCCGCACATACTCCTGGACGACGAACGGGTTGCCGTTGCTGCGCAGGTACAGCGCACCGACCAGATCCGCGTCCACCACCAGACCGGGGATCAGCTCGCGGATCAGCTCGCCGACCTCGGCCTCGCCCATCGGCCCCAGGGTCAGATCGAGGTCGACCAGCCCACCCATCAGCGCGCCGAACGCATCCGCTCCGGTGTTGTCCAGCACCTCGTCTCGGGCCGTGACCAGGACCAGGAGGCTCGCCGAGCGCAGCCCCACCGACAGTTGAGCCAGCACTCGCCGACTGCCCGCGTCCAACCATTGGACGTCGTCCAGCACCAGCAGCAGGCCACCGGACTCACGGGCAAGACCGGCAAGGAACCCGGCCACGGCGGCGGCGAAGTGGGCTTGGCTGTCCGGCCCGTCCGCGCCCGAACCGTCCGCAGTGACGTCCGGGTCGATCCCGGTCAGCGCCGCGCCACCCAGGCCGGCGTGACCGGGTTTGCCACCGCCGAGGCCCGTGCCACCGCCGCTGTCGCCTTCGCGACCGTTGAGCACCACCTCGAGGCCGGGGGCGAGTCGACTGAGCATGGTGGTGGACCAGCCCGCGCAGGCCCTGCGGATGGCCGACCGGCAGCGCCAGCGCTCCTGCACCGGCATCCGCGCGATCGCCTGGACATGATCCTCGATCGCGGCCCGGATCGGCGCGAACGGCACCGGATCATCGGTGGAGGCACGGCTTCGCAGGACGGTGTGCCCGTCCGCCCGGATCTGTTCGGCCAGGTCACCGGCCAGGGCGCTCTTGCCCGAACCCTCACCACCGCGCAGCACGCCAACCCCGCCGCGCCCGGCCCGGGCCGCCGCCCAGCGATCGGCCAGCGCCGCCCGCTCACCGGCCCGCCCGACGATCTGCATCCCCGGTGAGCCGCCGACCTGCGCCCCAGGTGAGCCGCCGGCCGGTTTCGGTGCCCCGGGCAGGGCGCGCAGGTCGGCGGCGAGCCGGTCACCGCTCTGGTAACGGTCGTCCGGGTCCTTGGCCAGCAGTTTCGCCACCACCGCGGCCAGTTCCCGCGGCGTCTGCGGCACCACCTCACACAGGTCCGGGGCCGGGACGACGGCATGCCCGCGCAGCAGTTCCCCGACGTCTGCGTCGGGAAACGGCAGAACTCCGGTCACCGCCTCGAACAAGATGACACCGAGCGAATACAGATCTGACCGGTTGTCCACCGGTCGCTTGAGCATCCCGGACTGCTCGGGAGCCGAATACGCCAGAGTCCCCACCGCGG
The DNA here is from genome assembly GCA_031400005.1 of Kineosporiaceae bacterium. Taxonomy (GTDB): domain Bacteria; phylum Actinomycetota; class Actinomycetes; order Actinomycetales; family Kineosporiaceae; genus JANNPJ01. Next base: position 20,601 of record JANNPJ010000742.1, read on the forward strand.
CCTGTTCATCCACCGCCCCCGCCTCTCGAGCGGTCAGCCCGAAGTCGATCAGGCGTGCCGTGCCGTCCGTCTGGATCATGATGTTCGGCGGTTTCAGATCCCGGTGCACCAGGCCCCGGCGGTGGATCGCGGTCAGCGGGTCGATCAGATCCAGCGCCAGGGCGATCACCTGCCCGGCCGGCAGCGCACCGCCGGCCAACCGTTCGGCCAGCGACTGCCCCTCGACGATGTCCATCACCAGGTAAGGGCGCCCTTGCGCTATCCCGACCTCGTGCACCCTGGTCAGCCCGGCATGGTTGACGCTCGCCAGCAGGGCTGCCTCCCGCCGGAACCCCACCAGCGCGGACGCCGAATCGATCAGGATCTCATCGCGGATCTTCAGCGCGTACTCCACGGCCGCCGGCTCCTGGCCCGCCGGCCCAGAACGACGGACCCGGTAGACCGTGCTGTGCGCACCGCGCCCCAGTTCCGTCAGGATCTCGAACCCGGCCAGCCGACCCGACGCCGGGCGCAAGGGGGCCGGCACAGTACCGGCCCGAGCCGAGGGGACCTCGGCGGGCTGGCGTGCCGTGGCGGTCGGCAGATCGGCACTCACTCTCCATCCATCGGCGTCCGACCCGCCGTCCCTGAGTCCTACCCGCCGTCCCTCAGTCCTGACCACTGTGGTTTTAGTGACGAACTCCGACATCCAGGGCACACAGTCAATCTCGCCAGGTTGCAGAACTGGGTCTGATTCAGGTCGTCCGTGGCCGCAGCGCCGCCATCGCCAGGTCGACGATGCCGTCGGCGTATTCATCGGTGAGCGGCCCGGTGCGCAGCATCCAGCGGTGGTACATCGGCCCGATCAGGAGCTCGACGGCCTGGTCGAGATCGACCCCCGCCCACAGCTGACCGGCCTCGCGGGCAGACCGCAGCCGGGCTTTGACGGCGTCGAGCTGGGGCCGCAACAGCCGATCACGCGCCTGCCCGGCGAGGGTCTCGTTGGACAGCGTCTCGATAGTGAGCGCCCGGGTGGTCGCGGAGAGCCGGGGATCGGCAAGTTCGGCGACGATCGCGCGGACGACGGCGCGCAGGTCGGCCTCCAGGTCGCCGCTGTTGGGCAGCACCGCAGGCCCGGCCGAGGCGGCCTGTTCGGCGAGCGCGTCCAGGACGACCGCTCCGCGGCCCGACCACCACCGGTAGATCGTCTGTTTACCGACGCCGGCTCGGGCCGCGATCGCCTCGACGGTGAGGTCGGAGTAGCCCGACTCGTGCAGCAGGGCGAGCGTCGCGTCCAGGATCGCTTTCCGTGAGCGTTCGCTGCGGCGGGCGGGATCGGGGGCGTTCGGCATGGCGCCACCCTATCCGGAACAAGACGCAACGTCTCGTCTTGACAATCTCCACCGACTGGCGAAACGCTACGTCTCGTCTTGTTCAGCTAATTCGGAGGCGTCCCATGCATCGCACTCACATCGCCGTCGTCAGCATCCCGTTTCCCGGACACGTCAACCCGAGCATCGAGGTCGTCCGGGAGCTGGCCGCCCGCGGGCACCGGGTCACCTATGCCAACGACCCTTCGTATGCCGTCGTCGTCGAGGCTGCCGGAGCGGAGTTCAAGCCGTACCGGTCGACGCTGACGAACGGTAACGACGGCTCGGGGGGCGACACGATCGACCAGCTCACGCTCTTCCTGGACGACGCCGTCGCGATGCTTCCGCAGGTGCGCGAGGCATACGAGAACGATCGGCCCGACCTGTTCCTGTACGACATCGCCGGCGCCCCGGCCCGGCTGCTTGCCGAGCAGTGGGGCGTGCCTGCGGTCCAGCTCTCTCCCACGTTCGTCGCCTGGGACGGCTACGAGGAGGAGATGGCACCCATGATCGCGGCGATGAGAGCCGAACCGCGCGGCGCCGCCTACTACCGTCGCTTCGAGAAGTGGCTGATCGACAACAAGTCCTCGGTCACCGACAGCACCGCTTTTCAAGGTCGGCCGGAGCGCGCCCTGGTCCTGATCCCCCGGGTCATGCAGCCCCACGCCGAACAGGTGGACGACTCCGTCTACACCTTCGCCGGCCCGATCTTCGGAGATCGCACCGATCAAGGATCCTGGACGCGGCCGGCGGAGGCCGAGAACGTGCTGCTCATCTCGCTTGGCTCGACCTTCACCGAACATCTGGAGTTCTACCGGCGCGCGGTGCGGGCCTTCGGTGACCTACCCGGCTGGCATGTGGTGCTGCAGATCGGGTGGCGGGTCGATCCGGCCGAGCTCGGCGACCTGCCGAGCAATGTCGAGGTCCACTCGTGGGTGCCCCAGTTGGAGATCCTGCGTCAGGCTCAGGCGTTCGTCACCCATGGCGGTATGGGTGGCAGTACCGAGGGCCTGTACTGCGGGACCCCGATGCTGGTGGCCCCGCAGGCGGTGGACCAGTTCGGCAACGCCGAACGCCTGGTCGAGCTCGGCGTGGCCCGCCAGATCGACACCGGCGAGATCACTGCCGAAGAGCTACGGGCCGCGTTCCTCGACCTCATGGCCGACCCGCAGGTGCGCCACACGAGTGCCCGGATCAGCCGGGAGTTGCGGGAACAGAGCGGTGCCGGATACGCCGCGACACTCATCGAGGCGGAATTGCCACCCCACGCCTGAGGCGCGATCCGTCGTCACCGCTCGCCCCTCCCGTGCCGACGGCGGAGGTCACCGGCGGTGGCCGTCACCCGCCGGACGTCGGTCCGCCGGCGCTAAAGGACGCGCAGAACCATGTCGACGAGGGCATCGATGTCGGCGTCGGTCATCGGCTCGCCGGTCATGCCCAGGCGGTGCAACAGGGTGCCGACCACGACGTCGATGAAGAAGAGGATCCGGTTCTCCGGCTCCTGCAGCGCCTCGCGAAGCGCGACGAGGTACGGCTCCTGTAGCTGGCTGCCGAGGATGTCGCGCAGGGCCGGATCGTTGACGGCGTCGGTGAACACACCCGCGAAGGCCGCACCGATCCCCGGCTCGGCGATCTTCTCCGCGGCCCAGCGGATGGCGCCCGCCAGCATCTGTGCCGCCGTCTCGCCCGTGAGCAGCACCGGCCCGAACGCGTCGACGAGGCAGGCCGTGATCAGTGCGCCTTTGGAGGGCCAGCGGCGGTAGACCGTCGTCTTCGCGACGCCGGCGGCCGCGGCGATGCGGTCCACGGTGGCGTGCGCGTAGCCGAGTTCGTGCACGGTCGCGAGAGTGGCCGCGAAGACGGCGGCGTCCAGGCTGGAGCGGGGGCGCCCGGGCGGTCGGACGGGCGTGGTCGGACGGGGCATTGTCACATCGTATCCAGTTATGCTACTTCTAGTATCGATACCATGAGTAGCGTAACAACAGGGGAGGATCGCCGTGACCGACACCGCCACCGCACGCCCGCCGCTCGGCATTCGGCTGATGGGCAGTTTCCGCAGGGAGCCAGATTGGCTCGCCATGCCACCCGCAGCACTCGATGCCTTCCGCGCGGCCGAGAACCGCAAGCGATCTTCTGCCCTGGCCCGCCTCGTGACCGGCTTTCCCGACCGCGGCGCCGACATCGCCTGGCATGACCTGGAACTGCCTGATCGCCGGATCCGCGTCCGGGTCTACCGGGCAGAGTCCGCGCGCGGTGTGCTGCCACTGGTGCTTCACGTGCACGGCGGCGGCTTCGTCGGGACCGCAGCGCAGTGCGACTGGATCAACAGTTACCTCGCCGCCCGACTCCCCGCCGTCGTCGTGTCGGTGGAGCATCGCTTGGTCGCGACCGGTACTCCTCTGTCAGCGGCAGTCGACGACGGTTGGGACACGCTGCACCACGTCGTACAGAACGCAGCCTCGTGGGGCATAGATCCGGCGCGCGCCGCGGTCTTCGGCGAGAGCGCCGGCGGGGCGATCGCCGCGCTGACCGCGATCCGCGCCCGAAAGGCAGGGCTGCCGCTGCGCGCCCAGGTGCTCGTTAACCCCTGCACCGACCTAACCTCGACCGCGTTCGACTATCCCTCGATGCGGGAACATGCCACCAGCCCGACCCTCACGGTCACCCAGATGGAGTTATTCCGCCGCCTGGCGGTCCCGGACGGCTCGGACGCCCGCGCCGTATCACCTCTGTACGCCGACGACCTGAGCGACCTCGCCCCGGCCCTCGTCGTCGTGCCGACCCTCGACCCGCTGGCCGACCACGGCCGCACCTACGCCACCCGCCTGTGCGCCGCCGGGACGCCCGCCGACCTCACCGAACACCCCGGTGCGACACATGCGTTTCTTAGCATGCCCGGCATAGTGCGCCAGGCCCGAGCCGCCCGCGAGGAAGTCACGGGGTTCCTCCGCGAACGGCTCGCCACCTGACGGCTCAGCCTCGCCCGGCGGCCGTGAGCGGGAATCCGGGCGGCGGCGCGGCCATGATCGCGGTGCTGCGCCCGGATCTACCTCGACAAGCATCCGGGCGCCAAGGGCCGCCACTTCCGGACCCTCGACGGCATCGTGCTCGACACCAGCGACGACATGTGCGGGGAACTGATCTTCACCGTGTTCGCGCCATCGCCAAGTTCCAGCGCAAGCAGATCGTCAAAGGCACGCGCGAAGGCCTCGACGCCGCCCGCGCCCGAGGTCGCGTAGGCGGCCGCCCCCGCGCCCTGACCTCCGAACAGATCGCCGACGCCCGCATCCTCTGAATCTGCCCCGCATGAAAGCGGGAGGCTAGGGAAACTCGCACAACTCGACCTCAGTTGACCGCTTGGACGCCGGCACAAGGGACTCGTTCGGCTACGTAGATCGGAGTTGGGCGAGGATCTTCCTCATGGTTCTCAGTTCGGTTCGTTGACTGGAGACGACGTCCCGGGCCAGAGCTTTAGCCTCCGGACTGCCGCCCTTGGTGAACTCGGTTCTGGCTGTCGCGATGGCCCCTCGGTGATGGGGGATCATCGCGGTCAGGAATCGCCGGTCGAACTTTCCACCGGTCAGCTCGCGCATCGCCAAGATGGTGCCGAAGGTCACCTGACCGGGAACCGAATGCTCGCCGGGCCCGTGAGCACCCTCCGCGTCCGGTGCAGCTGTGGGTTTCCCGGCCGCCTGCACCCAGCCAACCATGGTGTCGAACTGGGCTTGTTGGGTTTTCATGATCTGCTCGGCAAGACGCAGGACGCCAGGATTCTTAGCCCGGGTTCGAGCCAGTTCGCACACCGTGATCGCGTCCTTATGGTGCGGAATCATCATCTGGGCGAACAGGACGTCGGCAGCAGCGAACGACGCCGGAGGTGTCACTGCGGCTGCACTCGAGGTAGCAGCCATCCTTGGCGCCCCCACGGCCTTCTCACCACTACAACCGGACACGGCGACAACAATTGTCAGTGCCATACCGGCCAGCGTGGCTCGGCGTAACGGGATGACGGTCATGGAACAGGGACCTTTCAGAGCTCGCCCACGGGGTGGGCCAGCGGAAGATCAGGCCGGTGCGGGTCAGGCTTGTGCGGCGACGAGGATGGCGGTGACGAGCACGACGGCAATCATGACGGTGGCTTCTGCGGCGACGGTGCGTCGCAGGATCCGGGCGGTGCCGGGACGCCAGGCGTCGAGGGCGGGTAGGGCGTACCGGTTGTTGACGTAGCCCATGATCGCTACGGCGGTGACGAGACCGAGTTTGATGAGCAGGATTCGGCCCCAGGGTGTGGTGATGAGGTCGGCGGGGGTGTCGATGATGAGCATGGTCAGGGCGGTGCCTGCGATCCCGGCGATCACGACGGCTGCGGTGGCGGGCACGGAGAATCTGACAGCGAGTTCACCGGCGCCGGTTGGTACCCCGGCGCGGGCGCGGACCAGCAGGAGAGTGGCGAGCAGGACGACGCCACCGACCCAGACGGCAGCTGCGGCGGTGTGGGCCAGGGCCGCCGCAGCGATCAGTGGTTTCGGGGCGACGGTGGCGGTGTGCCCATCGAAGAGGAACGAGGCCAGCATCGTCACCGAGATCGCCGCAGCGGTGATCGGGCGGGCCGGGACACCGCGGACCCGCCCGGTTCGTACCGGCGGGGTCAAGAGGAGTTGGGCGGTGCGGGCGCCACCGCCGGTGTGCCGTCCGGAGGCCTCGGGTAGGGCGGGGATGTCGTAGGACCGGCGCCCGCCGGTTCCGTGGGGCACGAGCCGCAGCGTGAGGACCATGGCCGCGCCCGCAAGCAGCCGCAGGCCGACCGCGAGAGCCGCCGGCCATGGCACGGCTGTGCCCACCGTCCACAGCAGAGTGCTTCCTTCGGCCAGGCCCGCGACGACGGCGAGGCCGGCCGCGATGCGGACGACCCGCTCCGCCAGGTGCACATCTCCAGGAGAGCCGACGAGCGTGGTGACGACAACGACCAGCGCCCCAACGGCGATCAGGATCCCGGCGAAGGAGACCCAGCGCGCCACCGCGCCAATCACCGACACGGACCTGCCGTCCTGGTCTTGGGAGACCAGTGCCGCCTCCAGCGCCCCATCGCCCGCGGGTTCGACCGCCGGGGTATGCCCGCTCATCCCGGCGTGCGAGCCGGAGTCTGCCGAGGGGTGGGTTTCACCACTGGCGCCGGTGTGCGCACCGCTGGTTGCGGCAGGAGCAGAGGCCGTTGCGGCTGGGTCGGCTGCGGCATTGTCCTGCGCGGCCGCGGACGGACCGGCGGTGCGGAAGATCACGGTTCCGGACTTGGGATGGGCGTCGCCGGCAGCGACTTTCCATTTCAGGCCGTAACGTGCCGCCGGTTTCAACGCCTTGGCGGGGCGGATCTTCCAGGTCACGCCGTTGTCGGGGGTGTCTGCGTCGATGGACACATCCTGCCCGCGCGCGTCGTAGAGGGTGAAGCCGTCGCCGCTGGGGGTGGCTGCCTTGGTGAACGTCACCGTGATCGCGGCGGATGGATCTTTCATCACGGTGCCGTCGGCGGGGGCGGTGGACACCAGGTCCAGATGTGCGGCGGCCGGGGATGCCACCGCTAGGGATCCAAAGAGGGTCAGCAGCAGCAGGAGCCACCGTCTGCCCCAGCGGGATCGGTGTTCCACGGTGCGGTCGGTCATGTCGCTCCCTGTCAGGGGGTCAAGGGATGGTCGGCGACTCGTTCCTCGCCACCGATGGCTGCCGAGAGCCGTCGTCCCGCCATCGCCTGGGTGGGAGCGGTGGCTCGGGGTCGAGGTGGTGCAGGTGGCCTCGCCCGCGCGGGCGGGGCCACCTGCGGGTGCCGGTGTCAGGCCAGGTCGGTGCGCAGGCTTCGCAGCTCGGCAATTTCCTTGGTCTGGGCGTCGGCGATTGTCTGGGCCAACTGCTTGGCCTTCTCGTTGCCGCCGCTGCGGACCTCGTTCTGGCTCATCTTCACCGCGCCCTCGTGGTGGTCGATCATCATGTCGACCCACATGCGGTCGAACTTCGCGCCGCTGGCGGCCTCGAGGTCGCTCATCTGCTCGGCGCTCATCATGCCCCCGTCGCCGTGGTCCATCCCGGGCATGCTGGCGCTGTGTCCGGTGGCGGCCGGGACCGGTTCGCCCCAGCTGGTCAGCATCCCGGAGAGGGTGGTGATCTCCGGTGCCTGGGCTGCCTTGACTCGTTCGGCGAAGTCCTTGACCTTCGCGTTCTTGGCCTTGGTCAGGGCCAGATCGGCCATTTCGATGGCTTGCCCGTGGTGAGGGATCATGCCGGCGGCGAAGTCGACGTCGACGGTGTTGTTCGGCTCGACGTCCTGCCCGGTGGCGGCGGAACTGACAGTGGCCGAGACACCGGGGGTTCCGGCGGTGCCGGGCGCGGGGTCGTCGGCGCTGCCGCATCCGTTCAGAAGCAGGACGCTGCTGGCCATGACGGGCAGGACAAGCCGGGTGGGGGTGATACGCATGCTGAAGGAACCCTTCTGGGTATTGGGGAGTTTCTGCTGGCACCGGATGCACGGCGTGCACGTCCTCGTGGCGGTACTCACGCCCGTATCGGCGGAGACCACAGGGATGGTGCACGTGCGCGAGTCCGCTCAGGTGCGACTGATGCAGAGCTCGTGTAACGAAGGGCCGGCTAGGCGAAGGTGAGACCGCCAGGTGCTCCAGGCGCCATGCGGAGCACGGCTGAGCGACCGCAGGGCCAGGCGGATCGTCCACCCCGTGCGCTGAACGGCCAGGGCTAGCAACAGCAAAAGCAGCAGGACCACGCTCGCGCTGCTCAGGACCGCCTGACACAACGACATCAACGCAGGCAGGTGGGGGCAGTGTCCCGGCGTTGCCCCCGGGCACAGCCCATGCCCATCATGCCCATTCCCGGTCTGCCGCGACTCAGTGCCTGCAGGCGTGCGGGCTGCCGCATGGGCGATGCCAGGCGTGGCGGGTCGAGGATCGAACGCGGCGAAGCGCATCACCCCGGCGGGGGTAACTGGGGCCGTGTCCAGGCGAGATCGCTCAGCAGGCGGCATGCCCGTCCGGGCCCGTGCCGTGCTGCTCCACCCAACGCCGGTGGAGAAGACCGGCAGCATCTGTTGGGCGACACCGTTGGCAGGTACGTCCCCGATATCACCGCCATGATGGTCGCCGGTGTGCACGTGTCCGTCCGCGTGCGCACTGCCCGAACCCCCCAGTTGGGCGGAACTCAGCGCGTGCATGGCCAACAGGCCGGTCACGACCGCGACCACCACCATCAGCAAGGTCGTGGCTCGGACACCGGCAGTAGAGCACGCCAACGTCGGGGACCACCCTTGTGGACCCCGACCTTGGCGTTCAGAGATGCCGGACATCAGGATCCACAGTAGGGCCGCCCTGGCTGCAGGAGAAGCCGTGTCACTCAGTGGCACCGGCGCACGACAGCGCGCGCCTTGCCACGGCTGATCAGGGGCACGGTTAACCGGGATTTTGACGACGAAAGCGATGTCCAGAGCCCCGGCCAACGAATCCCAGAAACCGGTGATGACGGCGAGGCGTCCATCCCTCCTGGGACACGCGGATCCCGAAGCTGTCTAGCCGGTGGCGTGCTGGCCGTGGTCGCTGACTTGGGCGTCGAACCAGTGGTAAAGGGCCTGGCGAAGCTTGGCGTCGCTGGTGGTGTAGGTGGCGCGAGCCCCGTCGGGGGTGCTTGCGTAGTCGATGCTGATCCGTCCGTCGTGTGAACGCAGGGCTTCCAGGCCGGGCATCTGGTTGCCGTGAATGCGGGCGGGATCGGTGAAGTCGCCGCGGCGGAAGCGGTTTACCTCTGCGGTCAGGTGTTGCCGGATGAGCGTGATCTGGGCGGTGTCCTGCGGATCGTCGGCGACCACGGTCTGCACGCCGCCGTCGCCGGTCTTGGTGAACCGATGGGTGGTGCGTTCCAGGTCGAACGGCATGACGGATGCGCCCCGCTCGGCGACCCCGGCCTGTCGGTTGGAGGTCGCCGGTGTCGGTGTCGACGTTGGTGAGTCGTCGGCGCAACTGCTGGTCAATGCGACCGCAGCGGCAACGGCCATGAGGACGAGGGCTCGAGGGGTCTGGGGGCGGTCACGACTGTTCATCAGCGGCCTCCGCGAGGGTTTGTAGCGCGCGCACCACGGCAGCGCTTTGGTCATCAGGAATGCGATCGAGCAGGGCGGTGAGCCGGTCCCGCCGGGCGTCGGCCTGCCGAGCCGCGGCGGTGGCACCTACGTCGGTGAGCACCAGTAGAACGCCGCGGCCATCACCGTCGGCTGTCTCCCGGTGCACCCAGCCCCGGCTGACCAAGTTGGTGACCAGGCGACTGACGGTGCTCTTCTCCAAGCGCAACCGGCGAGCCAGCTCCACCTGGCGGATCCGTCCCTCGCGGGTGATTTCCACCATGGCGTGCGCCTCCGAGACCGGCAGCGGTTGACCGCAGGGCGTGCGGTCGGGCTGATGGAGGCCGAAGTTGCGGACGAACCGCATCAGGGCCTCCTGCGCGGCGTCCACCTCCCCACTTCGCATGGTTCGACCGTACAACCAGATGGTTCGACAGTGCAACCAGTTTGGCAATTGGTCAGGTCTGGGGCGCCGCCGGCGGGACCGCACAGACAGCCAGGGCCATCTCGGCCACGAAATGTGTTGCACCGCTAGGTTCGAGCCTCCCCGTCGCGACGTCCGTGGCCGCGCCGTGCAGGAGGTGATGCAGGGCACTAGCCAGCAGATCGGCCGGAATATCGGCCCGGTAGACGCCTTCGGACTGGCCCCGACGGATCAGGTTATGAACTCGTCGCTCGGGTTTCGCGTGCAGTTCTTGCACCCGAGCAGGAGGCAGAGCGGCCTGCGCGGCCTGGAGCACCGAGACGGACTGGGCAATCAACAGCCAACCCGATTCCATCAGCGTCCGGAGCCCCTCCCGGGGATCGCCGGTGAGGTCGACGGCCTTCAGCTCGTCATCGCCCTGGGACAGCAGTCGCATTAGCGCCGTTTCGACCAGGGCCTCGCGGGACGCGAAGTGCGCGTACAGGGTCACTCTGCCGACTCCCGCCTCCTGCGCGATGTCGTTCATGCTCGCCTCGGGACTGCGCCCGAGACAGGCGATGGCTGCCTGCACGATCTTTTCGGCGTTCTGCCGAGCATCCGCCCGCCGGGCCGACCTCGCCGTCGAGTGAGGCATGCAACGTCCTTAAGTTGAACAAGAGCTGTACGTGTTATCGTACCCGCTGTAAAGTGAACAGGGCATGTACGACTTAGCGCCGGAGGCGAGCCCATGTCCGAGTCCATGACCACAACCAGTCCGCCCCGCCTTCCCGATCCACGACGCTGGCGAATTCTCGGAATGGTCGGCGTCGCCCAACTCATACTCATCCTCGACGTCACCGTGGTAGCGATCGCCCTCCCGCAGATGGGTGCCGACCTCGGCCTGGAACGCGAAACCCTCACCTGGGTGGTCAGCGGCTACACCCTCGCCTTCGGCGGTCTGCTGCTGCTCGGCGGCCGCGCCGCCGACCTGTTCGGCGCCCGCCGGCTCGTCCTTGCCGGCCTCCTCCTCTTCGCGGCGGCATCGTTAACCGCAGGACTGGCCACCTCCGCACCAATGCTCCTCACCGGTCGGGTCGCGCAGGGCATAGCCGCCGCCATGCTGTCCCCGGCAGCACTGTCACTTATCGTCACGATCTTCGACGGCGACGAACGCAACCGTGCGCTAGGCATCTGGTCCGCACTCGGCGGCAGCGGCGCCGCCCTCGGCGTCCTGCTCGGCGGGCTCCTCACCGCCGGACCAGGCTGGGCCTGGGTCTTCTACATCAATGTCCCCGTCGCCCTCGTGCTGTCGCTCACGCTCCGCTCGCAGTTGCCGACCCAGCCGACACCCGCCACCAGCGCGCGACTCGACCTGCCCGGCGCGATCTTGGCGACTGCGGCGACCGCGACTCTGATCTACGCGCTGATCAGGGCCGGAGACCACGGCTGGGCCACTGTGAACACCGCCGTCCTGCTACTGATTTCAGCGATCCTCTACGCCGCCTTCGCGGCCCGTCAGACCCTCGCCGCCAGTCCACTGATGAACATCAGACTGCTGACCCGCAGGCCGGTGGCAACCGGCACCCTGTTGATCCTTGTCGCCACCGCACTCATGATCATGATGTTCTTCCTCGGCACCTTCGCCCTGCAGAACTACTACGGCCACGGCGCACTAATCACCGGCCTGCTCTTCCTGCCCAGCGCGCTGTCCACCATCCTCGGCGCGGACGTCGCCGGCCGCGTCATCGGCCGCACCGGGCCCCGAACCCTCGCGGTGGCCGGACTCGCCATCGCCGCCACCGGCCTCGCCATCCCCGCGATCTGGAACGGGACAGCAGCCATAGTGGCCGGCATGACGGTTGCAGCCGCCGGCATCGGACCCCTGTTCGTGGTGGCCTCCGCCACCGCTCTCGGGCAGGTAGCGGCCCACGAAGCCGGCCTGGCCTCCGGAATCGTCAGCACCTTCCACGAATTCGGCGCCTCACTCGGCGCCGCCATCGCCTCCAGCATCGCCGCCGTCAGCATCACTGGCACCGGCACCGAAGGCTTCAATCGCGCCTTTACCACCGCCGCGATCGTTGCCATCGTCAGCGCCGTCGCCGCCCTCATCATCACACCAAGTTCGCGCTCTCAGAAGGGCAGCCGACTGGCAACGACCCGCTGACCACGGACGACAGCGCACCAGCCGCGCGCTGAACCGGCTCATCCAGCGCGTTCGAAAAGCGCTGGTGTTGATGCTTCGGCCTCTTATCAGGTTTTCTGAGGGCGGTGGTTCTAGGTCATTTTCAGTGCTAACAGGACGCCTCGACCGTCTGGATCTGGTGAGGTGCCGGACGACGTAGGCGGCGTCACAGCCGACGCCTCGCAAGGACGCGGACGACAGGGAGCGCTGCCATTCGAGGCCGACGAATCCGAGTCCCGGGGTGGTGGTGCTGATGCCATTGCGGTGGGCTGGATGACCGGTGGGATCGAGGGTTCCAAGGGTACCGAGATAGGCCAGGTTTGGGCGGTATCCGGTGGCCGTGAGGATGACGTCGACCCGTTCGCGGCGCCCGTCGCTCCAGACGACTTCGTCTTCGGTGAGGGCGGTGAACAGGGCCGCTGGTCGGGGTGTCCGGATCGGACGGCGCTGCGGTAGGTGCCGGTGTCGAAGACCGGCACGCTGGGTGGGTTGGGTAGCCACGATCCGATCGGTGCCCGGTCGATACCGGTGAGGGTGAACCAGAAGTGCAGGTCCCGCCCGAGAGGCCGTTGGCGATGTAGTTGATCGGTTTGCGAGTCGCGAGGGTCACGTGGGCGTGGGCGGTGAGTTCGACCGCGATCTGGACGGCTGAGTTGCCGGCGCCGACCACGATGACCCGCTGGCCCGCGAAGGACTCCATGCGCCGGTAGACCGGTGAGCGGTCGTATTCGTTGGTGTCGAATAGACCCAGATCCAGGGCATGGAACTGGGCGTGGAGTTGCCCACCGGCCGAGCGGGGCTGCCGACGGGCATTAGAACGGGTCCGGGAAAGACACAGGTACCGATCCCGAGAGCGGCCAACATGAATTCTCGGCCAGCGTCATGTGGTGCCGACTGGCTGTTCGGGCCGGGCTCCGCAGCTAAAGGCCTCTCCGGGATCCGATCGTGTGCCTGTGTAGACGCTAGAGGCCGAAGGCGTTGCCCTCGATGATGATCAGGCCGATGCCGATCAGCACGACGGGCATCAGGATGTGACCCCATCGGCTCAGCGCCCGGGCGATCAGTGGCGGCGGCGACGCTGTGACCTGTTGAGATCCGCGGTGCGAGATACGTCACGACAGGCAACCCTTCGTATGATCCTGCGCCTACCGAGAGAGGAACCGTGGTGTCGCCCGACGCCTCGACTGTTCTGCGTCCTGGAGGAGATCAATCTTGACGACAGCCCTGCTGACTCGCCCGCACCCCCGACCGGAACCGGAAACTGCAGCGGGATCCGCCCCTGGCAGTACGCAGCCGTCTTCGACGCTGCTCGGTCCCTATCTGGGGTATATCGGGTACTTCGTCGGGGCAGGCCTGATTAGCGGCTCCGTGGTCCATTACCCCCTGGACCCGGCCCGGTACGCCCTCATCGGGGCCGCCGGCGTGCTGACCTTCCTCCTGGCCACCATCCTCAACGAGTTCATCCTGCCTCGCCAGCGCCCCGCCGGTGGGCAGTTGCTACGGATCGTGGGCGGTTCTCTGCTGCTGTCGATGGGCATCGGCATGCTCAGCGGCGGTATCCAGCACTTCAACGAGTTCCCGACCCGCAGCGCCGTCCTGGTTCCGGCAGGGCTGGTGGGCTCGTTCCTCGCCTACATCGTGCGTTACGCCCCGCACCGCACCAAAGCCATCCTCGGCCCGATCGGGATCGCTGTCGTGACCACGGCAGTGCTGGCTTTCGCCGCCCTGAACTACCTAGCCCAGCACAGCGCCCCCGCCGAACACGGCCACGGCGAAGTCGCCACCACCGTCGGTGAGCACGTCGAGCAACCCGCAGCCACCGATACCCACACCGGTGTTGAGAAGCCCGCCAACGCCACCACCCCCGGCGTCGAGGCCGCTCCCGGCGCCAGGCAGCCCAAAAGAATTCCCAAGGTAGCCACCCACGACGGGCAACCCCACGGCGCAGACGGGCACCACGGCTGAATCGCGCACCCGGGTGGCGTCATCCCGATAACCGCCAGCCTCCGCGCCAGGGACGCCGTGTCAAGGCACGCTCCCCCGCCTTGACACGGCGTCCCGAGCGGATGATCAAGCGATCGGGATGACACCAGAAGGTCAGCCGGACACTCCATACGGTCTAGAGCGATCGTTACGGCGAGGCCATGTTGGTGCTCTGACTGCTGCGCGATGCCGTATCACCGGCGACACCGTTGAGTTGGCTCCGTGAAAGTGCCAGGGCCTCGAAACCTGCCTTCATCTGCGATGAAGATCCGCAGGTCAAGGGCAGGATCCGGAACTTAAGCCGCCTCGTCCGCCTCCGTCGATGGCATCGCATGGATGACCCACGCTTAGGGCGCCCCCCTTGCAAGCGGCAACAAGGGTCAGGAGCAGAGGGGTCTCCAGGAGTACGCAGACACGTCGTGCGATCTCGTCGCGGATGGCCCGTACGGTGGTGGGGTCAGCGTCCGACCAGGGTCGCATCTACTGTCTGTCACATCAGGGCCGCTTTCCGCTCAGCCGGGGTACGGCCTGCCGTGCGGGTGAAGATGAACACGGAGCCGACACCGGAGGGCAGCACGCACCTGCTCAGCGACGCGGCCTGGGCCTTCGGCGGTCTGCGGCCCGGGACGGGCTGGCTACGAGACAGCGCCGGGGCCGGGTCCCTGGCAGCCGGAGGAGTACGGACCATGGCCCAGCTGAGACAGGCACCCCGGCGGATGCGGGCGGGATCCTCGTCGATGACCGACCGTCCGGTCCCGGGGTGATCCGGATGCTGCCTGAACCCGGAACGCTGGTCGCGGTGGCCATCGGTGCAGGCTTCGGCGCGGCGCTCTTGCTCCTGATCAGCGCTCTACGCCCCACCAGCAGTGATCCCTCTCCTCCGGCCCGCTGGCGGATCTCCTTGCAACGGGCCCGGACGAGCATCGGCCCGCTGCGGCTGGCTGCTGCGATCGGGGTGGGCGTCCTCGTCCTGGTGCTGACCCGTGGCCGCGGCCGGAGCCACCGCTTTGATTGAATGTCTAGACCGCGCGGGTCACGCCAATCCGCACGGTCCAGGTGGCCGGGGACGCCACCGAGAGGGATCCGCAGAGGATCATCAGCAGTTACAGCCGGACGAGCACGTCGACGTCAGGGGCCACACCCGCGGACCTGCCCTCGACGCTCGAGGGTGCCGGACGTTGGCCCCGCAGAACCGGTGGAATAGCACATTATTGCAACTGACAACCCCGGCGCAGCCACTGCCCTTTGCTCAGAGACCCGACATTTCTTCATCGAATCTTCATAATTCCGCGAGATGGCCTTGCTTGCAGCGGCAGTGCAATGTCTTAGCGCGCAATGTGTCGTGACCGAAACTTTTAAACTTCCTCAAGAAAGAGAAGCGATGGAAGCATCGCATAGCTGTGACCTGCAGCTATCACACTGAGTGAAAGCAATGATGCGCTACTGCGGGTTGGCGTTGGCTCGCAAGAAGGGTACTTTGTTCCGCGCTTAACAACCGCTACTCGTGACGGCCCTGGACCAGCAATGCCCCGGGGTAAACGGATCCGCGTCATGAGGCGGCAGCCTCCCCGCAATTGCGGGTGATTCAGGACGGAGCTGGACCCATCTTGCCCTCGGATGATCTGCTGAATTCGGGCTCACCGTCGAACTCTGACGCTTCCCGCCCGACACCCGACTTGAGCGGTCATGGCCGCCGCGGCCCCGATGGTGGATCGTCACTCGCTGAGACCGCGGGTTTGGCTCACCTCGGCCCCCGTCGGTCGCGTTGGCGTGGTGCGGTCGGGGTGCTGCTGTCGGCTGCCTTGGTCGGCTCGGCGGTGTTGGCCACGTCGTCCGCGACGGCTGCGCCCAAGCCGACGGTTGGGCAGGTGAAGCGCAAGATCGAACAGCTGAAGCATCAGGCGGAGCAAGCTTCCGAGGCCTACAACGACACACGCGAGGAACTGAAGTCGGTCAACGTCCGGCTCAAGGCGGCAGATGTCAAGCTGGCCCGTCAGCGCATCGAGTTGGCGAAGGCGAAAGCGAAAGTTGGCCAGTTGGCGTCCGAAACCTACCGCCGCGGCGAGTTGTCCACGCTCGACCTGATGTTGGGTGACGACCCGGACTCCGCTCTCGCGCAGGCCGGTTACCTACCTTCCCTCGGTCAGCGGCAGGCCCGGGCGATGAACCTGTTGCAGGATGGCGAAAAGCAGCTCGCCACCACTCAGGCAGAGATCAAGCAACAGCACGACAAGGCGCAAGCAGCGAAGACTCGGCTGCGGGAGAGCCG
>JANNPJ010000767.1:0-1721 GCA_031400005.1 Kineosporiaceae bacterium
CGCCTGGATGTCCTGCTACAGGAAATGGTGAACCGGGCCCAGGACATCATTTCGGTCGAGCACCAACTGCACCGACTGCTCGACGCCGTGATCGCTGTGGCCAGCGAAGTGACTCTTCCGGACACCCTGCGCCGGATCACCGAACTGGCCGCCGAACTGTCCAACGCGAAGTACGCCGCTCTCGGGGTGCTCGGCTCGGACCAGACGATCGAGGAGTTCATCACCGTCGGCATGGATAGTCACGTTCGGACCCGGATCGGTGAACCCCCCAGCGGCAAAGGCATCCTCGGGCTCCTGATCAACGATCCGGAACCGCTGCGACTGCCCGAACTGGGCCGCCACCCGATGTCCTTCGGGTTCCCAGCCGACCATCCCCCGATGGGCAGCTTCCTCGGCGTGCCGATCCGGGTCCGGGACGTGGTCTTCGGCAACCTCTACCTGACCGAGAAGCGGGAGGGAGGCGAGTTCACCGAACGTGACGAGGACCTGATGATCGCACTCGCGGCGGCGGCCGGGATCGCTATCGAGAACGCTCGCCTGAACGAGGAGACCCGGCGGCGAGAACGGTGGCTCACCGCATCAGCCCAAGTCACCAGGGCCTTGCTGGGCGGGGCCGAGCTCTCCGAAACCACCCGCCTGGTGGTCGAGAAGGCCGTAGAGATCGTCGATGCGGACGCCGCGTTCTTGCTGCTGAAGGAAGAGGACGGCGACGGACTCATCGTCTCCGCAGCACACGGAGAAGGCACCCAGGTCTTCATAGGTCACCACTACGCCCTCGTCGAGACGTTGGCGGGGCAGGTGTTCCTGGACGGCACGCCCCGCTCCTATGCATCCAGAGCCGCTGTGATGCAACCTGTTTCGCCAAACGCACCGCCGCACGGCCGGCTGGACGGGCCGGGTGTCCTGGTACCCCTGGCCTCGGCCGGGCGAATCCTTGGTCTGCTCTCCGTGGCCCGGTTCCAGGGATCGGTGCCCTTTTCGGACGCCGACATGCAGATGGTGCACACCTTCGCCGGTCACGCCGCCCTGACGGTGGAATTCAGCCGGGCCACCGCCGATCGGCAACTGTTGGCCATCTATGAGGACCGCGACCGGATCGCCCGGGATCTGCACGACCTGATCATCCAACGGCTGTTCGCGATGGGACTCGCCGTCCAAGGCCTCCTGCCCAAAACGCTTCAGCCGGACGTGGTGGAGAAACTCTCCGGCTTCGTGGACGATCTCGACGCGACCATCCATGACGTGCGCAAGACCATCTTCTCGTTGCAGGAACCCATCGATCAGCCTCTAGGGCTGCGCGGACAGATCCTCCGGGCGGTCTCCACAGCGACCTCCGTCCTCGGGTTCGAACCCCGGCTCACCATGGCCGGTCCCCTCGACTCGGCCGTCCCGGACGGGCTCCGGCCCGATCTGCTAGCCGTCATCGCCGAAGCACTCACCAACGTGGCCAGGCACTCAGGCGCATCCCAGGCGAGCGTCACCGTCGCCGTGGACCCGCAAACCCGCACCGTAACAACGGCAATCGAAGACAACGGCATCGGGCCTCATGCCGACGACATACCCGGGCAGGGCACCGTGAACATGCTCACCCGGGCTCAACGACTCGGAGGCACCTCCACCCTGCTGCCAGGCGATCACGGCGGAGCCACACTCACCTGGTCGATACCACTGGGCTGCTAATCCTCATCGCCTCAACGGCGACTCCGAAGGTGGGACGACAG
>JANNPJ010000776.1:0-15879 GCA_031400005.1 Kineosporiaceae bacterium
TGGAACAAATCATCGTAGTGAGTTGTCTGCAACACTCGGCTCACGTTTCGGAATTGAGGTCGATTTCGACGCGATCGAACAACTCCTCGATGCCCTCGATGATCTCTTCCTGCTCGACAATCCGCGAGCCGCGAAAATCAGCAGGTTGAGGATCCACCGGGGGTCGTCGACGTGCAGCGCCGCAGTGAACTGATCCTTCTGCGCCGCGGTCAACACCGCTGTGGACCGCTGCGCTGCGGCGAAGTCCAGGCGGTCGGGAACGAACACGAGGTAGGTCCAGATCCGGAGAACAAAGTAGAGCCCAGCCGCAGTGATGAAGAGGATCCGGCGGGGCCCGGGCCGCCATCCGAGGATCAGCAGACCCGGAATGATGACGAGCTCGGTGGGGACATTCGCCGCGATCGCGATGGGAATACTGGGCAGGAACATCGTCACCATTGTCTCCCCGGTGATCGAGGAGCTATCCAGCGCGGTGCCGAGCATCATTAGCCCAATGGCGCCGCCGAACGCGAACAGTGCCATGGTTACGCAGCCCAGCGCGACGAGGCAGTCCTCCGCCCAGGCGCTCAGCGCCGGTCTGCGGCTGGCCCAGCGCGCGGCGAGCCCGATGAGGGCCGCCCATCCGGCTCCGATCAGCAAGGCGATCGGCAGTGGCAGAAACTCCATCAGGGACAGACCTTGCACCACGACGGTGAAGACCGTGACAAGGGCGAGCGGCGCGATCGGATCAATACGTTGCTTCATGCCCCGGACGCTAGGAAGGACCGCCGGACAAGGCATCTCCCGAATGGCCTAAACCTGGTTTAATCCGGGTTTAGCGCCGTCTGGCAGCTCCTTTCGCCGGACGCTCTTAGTCGATCAGACCGGCCTCGCGAGCGTGCGCGACGGCCTGCAGCCGGTTCACCGCTTCGAGCTTGCGGAAAATGTGGTTGAGGTGCGCCTTTACGGTTCCGGGCGCGACGAAGAGCAGCTTGGCGATTTCGGCGTTCGATCGGCCGGCCGCGAGGTGGTGCAGCACCTCCAGTTCGCGTGAGCTAAGCGACTCGGCGAGCTCGCGCTGCCCCGCGACAGGCGGCGGACTCGAGGTGGCGGCGGGTGCGCACACATCTGCCGAGAGGGTGTCGGCCCCGGACCGGGCGGCAGGGATCCAGCGGACGGCCAGTACCGCAATTGCCAGCACAGTTGCGCCGAAAAGCGTGATCACCCACCATCGTCCGTCGCCGTGCTCCGCCATCGCGAACGACAGCCCAACGATGACCATCGCCCAGACGAAACAGCCGCCCAGCACGGCGGCGATGAGCAAACGCCTGCGGATGGACGATGACCGGAGCCAGGCGGTGACGCGCATCGGCAACTCTCCGAGGTGAGGACTGCGCCGAGTCTAACCGGGTGATCCTGCTTCTCGGGGTCTGTGTCCTTGATGCTCCCTCGTCAGTGAGCTACTGGGCAGCCACCGGTGAGCTTGCCGAGGAACTGGTTCGGGTCGTAGTAGTGCTCAACATCCAGCAGTCGAAGGTCGTCGCTCAGCTTGGCGACGCTGATGCCGAACATCTCGATCCGCTCGCCGGATGCTGCGAAACCGTGGTACTCGCCGGTGAAGTTGCCCCAGTGCCGCCACTTGAAGGTCACCACCGGGGGTGGGCTGAGGACCTCCAGGACCTCCCAATAGAACCCGCCGGGGAACGAGCGGTGAAAAATCGCGTGCGAGGACTCGAATGACTCGTCCTTCTTGTAAAAGACGCTATCTCCGATGAGGACGTTGTAGCTGCCGGTTTCGACGATCTCGGCCGCGCCCACCCAGGGGCCGCCGTTCACGTTGGTGCGGAACTTTTCGGTCACCATGGAAACCCAGGTCGCCGGATCGCCCTTGTGCGAGACCTCCATCTCGAACACCTGCACCAGGCTTTCTACGATGGCCTCCAGCGATCCGGCCTCGAAGTGATGCGTCCGCTCGCCCGGCATGACTGTGGCGGAGAGGTGATAGTCGGGCTCTCCCTCACGCCACTCGCCCGGTTTGGTGGTGGCAATGACGCCATCGCGGCCTTGGAGCCACAAAGGTGTTTCAGACACGCGGACCTTGTCCCCCTCGAAAGCATTGGGTTACCGACCGGCAACGCCCGAAGAGTTTCAGAAATCGCACATACGGCGCGATATGTTACCGAGGGGTCGGCTATGTGACGAAAGTCTTATTGTGGTGTCTATCTGACCTGTGCTGGTCGGACCGGAGAGCTCCGAACCGCGCGAGTCAGCACCGGTTTAGATCGTTAAACATGGCTCTGAGAAACAGGTTCACAGTCCGAACCGGTGCTAACCCGCAATACCGCGGCCCTGAAGGTTCAACCTGCGGTAGCGCTGCGCCGTTCGAGAAGGACGGTGTCTCGCCAGACGCCGTGGTGCTGGGCGATTCGTTCCCGTAGCGCCAGCGTGCGGTAACCGGCGGCGTGGTGCAGGCCGATGCTGGCCCGGTTCTCCGGAAAGATCGACGTCTGTAAGGTCCACAGGCCAGCTGCATCGGCGGCAGTCACCTGGCGGTGCAGCAAGGACTTGCCGACCCCCCGGCCGCGCATGTTCTCACTCACGTAAACCGAGGTCTCACCCACTCCGGCGTAACACTGGCGGGCCGAAACCGGCTGGATCGCCGTCCAACCGGCGACCTCGCCGTCGATCTCGGCGACCCAGCGGTGCTCAGGCAACCAGTTGGCATCCAGAGTGCGACGGCTGGGTGCCTCGGTCTCGAAAGTTGCGTTACCGGTGGCAATTCCCTCGGTATAGATCCGGCGAACAGCGGTCCAGTCCCGATCTCCCAGCGGCCGAACCAGGACGTCGGCAGGCAGATCCTCCGGGCAGCACGGGCGCGGGGCGAGTACCCCCATCACTACATCGGCCGCGTGTGGAAGCCCGGTGCAGCATGATTGATTCACCGAGACGAGCGTGGCGGTGCCCTGTTTGCGCAGATGCACGAACCCGACATCGGCCAGCTTGCGGACATGATGCGAGCAGGTGGACTGGCTGATCCCGAGCAACTCAGTCAGTTCCCCGACCGCCATCTCGCCACGCGAGGTAGCGACAGCGTGCAGCAAGCGCACCCGGGTCGGTTCGGCCAGACAGGCGAACCACTCGGCATAGGTCGCTGCGTCCGCCGTTCGCAGCACGCCACCCGTTTCCGGAGTCAGAGTCAGCAGGGCGGCATCCGCGGGCACCGTAGGGATCGTCACACGCCAAGTATCGTCCTCGATCGATATTGCGTCAATCGATCTGAGTCGATACTGTCCATCTTATTCCATCGAAATAGATCGATTAATCAAAGGGTTGGCCGATGCGGCTGAGCGACGAAGGAGTACCGATGAGCCAGCAGAGCGAGTTGCCGGTAGTTGTGGTCGGAGCCGGTCCGAGTGGGCTGGCGGCAGCAGCCGAACTTCTGGAACGTGGCCTGGAACCGCTGGTCCTGGAGGCCGGTGCGGGAGCGGGTGTGGCGGTGGCGCAATGGAATCACGTGCGGGTGTTCTCCCCGTGGGCGGAACTGATCGCCCCGGCGGCGGCCCGCCTGCTGGCTCCTACCGGCTGGCAGCGCCCTGCCGGAGGTGCGTTTCCTACCGGTGGGGAGTGGGTCGCGGGATACCTGAAGCCGTTGGCGGATGCGCTCGGTGATCGCGTCCGATTCGGCGTCCGCGTGGTGGGGGTCGCCCGGCGAGGGCGCGATCGGATGGTGGACGCCGGTCGGGACACCGAGCCGCTGGCCGTGCACGTCGACACCTCGGACGGTGTCGAGCAGCGGGTGGTGGCGCGAGGCGTGGTGGATGCCTCGGGAACCTGGGGATCGCCGAATCCGCTCGGTGGGGATGGCCTTCCGGCGATCGGTGAAGCAGCCGCCGCCGACCGCGTGACCTATCGGGTACCGGATATGGCCGATCCTCTCGTCCTGGAGCGCTATGCGGGCAAGCACGTGGCGGTGGCCGGGAGGGGGCATTCGGCGCTCACCGCCCTGATCGTGCTGGCTGAGGTCGCGCGACGTCATCCCGGCACCCGGATCAGCTGGCTCCTGCGCCGGGGTGGGGTCGGAAACGCCTTCGGCGGCGGCACGGCTGACGAGCTACCGGCGAGGGGTGCCCTCGGGCTGAAGGCGCAGGCCGCGGTGGAGGCCGGACCGATAAGCGTGGTCGGAGGATTTCGCACCGCCGAGGTGGAACGCACCGATGGCGGCCTGATCGCTCTGGTGTCGGAGGCTGGGTCTCGGATCGAGGACGTCGATGAGGTCGTCGTCCTCACCGGGTTCCGTCCGGACCTGTCCTGGCTCTCGGAGCTACGCCTTGACCTGGACCCGATTCTGCAGGCTCCGACCGCGCTGGCTCCGCTGATCGACCCGAATGTGCACTCCTGTGGCACGGTTTACCCGCACGGTGCTGCTGAGCTCGCGCACCCGGAACCGGGCGTGTACCTGGTCGGGACAAAGAGCTACGGGCGGGCCCCGACGTTCCTGGCGATGACCGGGTACGAGCAGATCCGCAGCGTCGCAGCCAAACTCGCGGGGGACGACGAAGCGGCGGCCCAGGTCGAACTGGCCCTGCCGGACACCGGCGTCTGTGGTGGAACCCGGAACGGTTTTCGCCGATAGAGCGGCTGGGCGCGCTAGCGCGGAGTCAGCACACAGAACTCATGGCCATCGGGATCGGCCATGACTACCCAGCTGACCTCGCCCTGGCCGAGGTCGAGGCGAGTGGCCCCGAGGGAGACGAGACGGTCGACCTCCGCTTGCTGATCACCGTGGGCGGGTGGGGCGATGTCGAAATGCGGCCGGTACTTTCCGGTCTTCGGCGCCAGAGGTGGGCCGCCCCAGGTAATCTTCGGACCACCGTGCGGCGAGCGAATCGCGGTCTCCTCGTCCTGATCCCAGACCAAAGGCCATCCCAGGGCTTCGCTCCAGAAGTACCCGACCTGCTGCGAACCGTCGCACGCGAGCGCTCCGACAAATCCGCAGTCGGCGAGGAATTTATTGTCCGGCTCGAGGACGCAGAACTCGTTGCCCTCCGGGTCTGCGAGCACAACGTGCCCCTCCTCCGGGAGCTGACCCACGTCGATGTGTCGGGCGCCGAGTTCGAGTGCTCTCGCCACCGTTTGTTGCTGGTCCTCGAGGGATGTGCTCGTCAGATCGAAGTGCATCTGGTTCTGGCCGACCTTCTGCTCCTGAGTCGGCAGAAATCGGAGCCGGAACCCGGTGTCATCACTCGGCAGGAGCACCATGCCGACTTCGGGGTCGGTGGTCATCTCCCAGCTCAGGAAGCCGGCCCAAAAGCGCGCGAGAGGGAGCGGGTCGTTTGCATCGAAGCTGAGTGCCTCGAGGTGACAAGTCATCCGCGGACCTCCGATTGGCTGGCTCAAGCCGTCGCCAGTGCGCCTTCGATGCGCCCATTGACAGCGAACGCTAGGCGCTCAGGGCCGGCCAGGCAAAGGGATTTACGTCGATGTCCGCGGAGCCGGGCCGACCGCGGCTGTCATGGTCGTCGTGGTGCGTCGGAGCCGCTCGACTCGTGATCAAATCGTAGGGGAATGTTCTGCTCGTGCGATGGTGATCAGCACAAACTAACGTAGGCTGGGATGTTGAAGCGCGCATTTCACACCCGGAGCTATTTCACCCGGACATCATTCAACCCGAGACAAGGACACGCACATGTTGTTGTCGTTCATTTGGGCCATTATCGCCGGTCTGATCATCGGCTTGATCGCGAAAGCGGTGCTGCCGGGCAGGCAGGACATCCCGATCTGGCTGACCATCGTCCTGGGTGTACTTGGAGCCATCATCGGCAATGTCGTCGCCAGTGCGCTCGGCGTCGGGGACACCAGGGGCATCGATTGGATTCGCCACATCGTGCAGATCGCCGCGGCTGCCGGGCTGATCGCGGTTGTCGCCCCGTGGTGGTCGCAGCGTTCCGTCCGGTAAGGCCCGATCCGGCCCGACGATCTCGGGTCGTGCCCCGCTGTCGGTGCCGGTCCGCTGACCCAGGCAGAAGCCCAGCGTGCGGTGGTGCTCGCCTGCTGTCCACTGGCCCCGGCTATCTCTGGGATCGGGCGTCAGATGACCAAACGCTAACGTCTGGGCCTGGTAGCCCCGCAACCCGGTTTCGCACGACTGTCACATGACACGGTGACCACATGCGAGTTCTCGTCACCGGCGGCGCCGGTTTCATCGGATCGGCCGTCAGCCAGGAACTGGCTCGAAGCGGGCACCAGGCGGTGATCATCGACTCGCTGCGGGCCGATGTGCATGGTGTCGGTCAGCCCCGCGCCGGGGCCGGTCCACAGTCGGCACAGCATGCGGCACCGGTGCGCTCGTCCGGTGAGCTTATCGTCGCTGACATCCGCGATCGTGGCGCGATGGACGCGGCACTGGTCGGTGTCGATGCGGTCGTGCACCTCGCGGCAAAGGTCGGGCTGGGGGTCGACCTTGATGACTTGGAGGACTACGTCTCCAGCAACGACCTGGGGACCGCGGTGGTGCTGCGGGCTGCAGCGCGCGCGGGCGTCGGTCGGCTGGTGCTGGCCGGCTCGATGGTGGTCTATGGCGAGGGCGCCTACGCCTGTGCCGAGCACGGACCGGTGGCACCGGGGCCGAGACTGGAGAGTTACCTGTCGGCAGGGCGGTTCGAACCGCCCTGCCCGGTCTGCGGGAGAGCCCTCGCTCCCGGTCTGGTCAGCGAGGACGCCGTACTCGATCCGCGTAACGGCTACGCCGCGACCAAACTTCATCAGGAACATCTCTGCGCGGTCTGGGCGCGGGAGACCGGGGGCACGGTTGCGGCGCTGCGGTTCCACAACGTGTACGGACCGGGGATGCCCCGTGACACACCGTACGCCGGTGTCGCGGCGATCTTCCGGTCGGCGTTGGAACGGGGTGCGGCGCCGATGGTGCTCGAAGATGGTGCCCAGCGGCGAGATTTCGTCGAGGTCTCCGATGTTGCCCGGGCCGTCGTCGCGGCGCTGACTCCGCCCGAGCCGGTCCCGGCCTTTCGCGCCTACAACATCGGCAGCGGCCGGGTCGGGACGATCGGCGAAATGGCCGCTCTGCTGGCCGGGACCATGGACGGGCCGGCTCCAGTGACCACCGGCGGTTACCGGCTTGGCGACGTCCGGCATGTCACCGCCTCGTCCGAGCGTGCGGCCCGCGAACTGGGCTGGCGGGCGCGCGTCTCCTTGACGGACGGCGTCCGCGCCTTTGCCGCCGCTCCAATGCGGGCCTGAATCCGCAGGGGTTGGTGACTTATTGGGCGACCGGTAGAGCGATATCGAAACGGCAACCGCCGTCGATGTTTCGAACCAGGATGCTGCCTTCGTGCGATTCGACCACTCCGCGGGCGATCGCCAACCCGAGTCCGGCACCACCGTCGTCTGGGGTCCGGGCCGGGCTGCCCCGCCAGCCGACCTCGAAGACGTGGGCAAGGTCAGCATCGGGGATCCCGCCGCAACCGTCCAGCACCGCAATCCGGATCTGCCCGTCGGTCCCACGGTTTCCGATCAGGTGCACGGCACCGCCGGGTTGGGTGTGCCGGATGGCGTTGGCCACCAGATTGGTCATCGCCCGGATCAATTCGTCGGCGTCGCCCAGGACCGGTAGCCGATCGTCCGGTTCGGGCAGGTCATACAGCAGTTGGACGCCCTGAGATCGGGCGTGGTCGGAGGCCTCGGTCAGCACATCCATCGCCACCTCGGCCAGGCTGACCAGCCGCCGTGGCCGCTGACGTCCACCACCGGTCACCCGGGACAACTCGAAGAGGTCGTTGACCAGCAGGCTGAGCCGGTCCACCGTGCTCCGGATCCTGATCATTGCCGCCGGGACATCGCCCACAACACCGTCCTCCACGCCCTCCGCGAGCGCGCGCAGCCCGGCCAGTGGGGTGCGCAGATCATGGGACATGAAGGCAACGAGTTCCCGACGGCTCTGCTCGAGTGCCTTTTCCCGGCTGCGGGAGGCGTTCAGGCGCTCTCTGATCACATCCAGTTCGACTACCAGCGCCGCCATTTCCGCGGGCGCCGGCCCAGGGCCGGTCGAACCGGCCTTTCTGGACTCGGACCTTCTGGAACCGGACGATCCTGACTCAGACGTTCTGGACCCGGATGTTCCGAACCAGGACCTTCCGAACCAGAACCTTCCGGACCTGGACTGTCTGGACCGGGACCGGTGAGGACCGGGTGCCGTCGAAGCGCCGAACTCGTCCCCAGGGTTTCCGAGCCGTCGCATCCCTTCCCGGACGGCGAGCGCTCCGGCGGAAACGCTGTGCCCGACGACCACCGTCAACCCACCGGCGATCACCACCGCCCAGCCGAGTGCGACCAGGACAACGAAGGAATCGTGCCCGGAAAGGAACATCGCGTTGACATTGACCAGTACCGACGTGGCGACCGCAAGGACCGGCACCAGACCGGCCACCACCACAGTCAACCGGAGTGCGCGCCGGCGCAGCAGTCGGACGGCGATCAGCCCGATCAGCCCGACCAGGACGCAGCACGCGGTGGTCAGGGTGATGATTAACGCTAGGTCACGCGTCGGCATGGCTGCTCAGATCGTCAGTGAACCGGTAGCCGACCCCACGCACGGTCAAGATCAACTGTGGGTCGGACGGGTCACGCTCGATTTTCTCTCGTAGCCGACGGATGTGCACGGTGACCGTGGAGGTGTCACCGAAGTCCCAGCCCCAGACCCGACGCAGCAGTTCAGGTTTGGTGAAGACCTGACCGGGATAGCTGACCAGGTAACTGATCAGGTCGAACTCCCTTTTGGTCAGCTCCAGCGAGCGACCGGACTGAGTCACCGCCCGGCCGGGCACGTCGATCACCAGATCGCCGCGAGTGATCGAGCGTGGCAGCAGCGACTCGCTTTGCTGCCGCTGGTCGCGGCGCAGCAGACCGTGGATTCGCAGCACCAGTTCGCGTGGGCTGAACGGTTTCACCAGGTAGTCGTCGGCGCCAAACTCCAGGCCGACGACCCGGTCTTCCTCTTCTCCTCGGGCAGAGAGCATCACCACCGGTGTCGAGTCCCCGTCGGTGCGGCGGCGACGCAACACCTCTAGTCCGGACAATCCGGGCAGCATGACGTCGAGCACCACGAGGTCGGGTCGCCATTGGGCCCATTCCTGTTCGGCGGCAAGTCCGTTCACCGCCACTCGGCAGTCATGGCCAGCTCGCTGCAGATATGCCGAGATCACCTCAGAAACCGTTGCGTCGTCCTCGACGACTAGTACCCGGGCTGCCATTCCCCGACTTTAGGCGTCTCGGGTGGCCTCACCGGCCGTTCTGGCCCCACCAGCTGAGGCCGTAAGGGTGCCGTCATCTTGACGCGCCGCCATCGTGTGCTCGCCGCGCCTAGCGTCATCCGACATGAGAGTCGACGTCATTCTTCCCTGTCTGAATGAGGCAGCTGCTCTGCCCTGGGTGCTGTCCCGAGTCCCGCTCGATTGGCGGGCGGTGGTGGTCGACAACGGCAGTACCGACGATTCGGCGCGGATCGCCCGGGCTGCTGGTGCTCTGGTGGTCCAGGAGAAGCAACGCGGATTCGGGGCGGCTTGTCACGCTGGGTTACTCGCCTGCGATGCTGAGATCGTCGCGTTCCTGGACGCCGACGGTAGCCTGGATCCGGCGCAACTGTGCCGGGTGGTCGATCCGGTCCGGAACGGGGATGCCGACCTGGCGTTGGCGGCCCGCCGCCCGATCACCTCGGGGGCCTGGCCCTGGCACCTGCAGTTGGCCAACCGCGAACTGGCCCGACGGATCCGTCGCCGATCCGGGTTGCGGCTGCAGGATCTGGGCCCGATGCGCGCCGCCCGGCGAGACCGGTTACTGGAGCTCGACGTGCACGACCGGCGATCCGGTTACCCACTGGAGACCGTCGTCCGGGCCGCTGATGCCGGCTGGCGGATCCTCGAAGTACAGGCCGACTACCTGCCCCGGTTGGGCCGGTCCAAGGTCACCGGCACGCCGATGGGCGCGGCCCGCGCCGTCCGGGACATGAGTCGGGTGCTGGCCCGATGACACCGGCCAAGAGATCCCGGACTGTGCTCGTGATCGCCAAGGAGCCTCGGCCCGGCCTGGTGAAGACACGTCTACACTCGCGATTCTCCCCGGCTCAGGCGGCCAGGCTCGCTGCAGCTAGCCTGGCAGACACCTTCGCCGCGGTGCTCGCGGCCGAGGTCGACCGGCGGGTCGTGGCGTTGGACGGCGCGGCCGGTGACTGGCTGCCGGCCGGGATCGAGGTTGTCGGCCAGAGCGAGGGCGGCCTGGATCGGCGGCTGGCAGCGGCTTTCGAGCGGGTCTTCGAGACAGCCGCGCCCGGGACCGCGCCGAGCGAGGTGCTGCTCGTGGGGATGGACACCCCTCAGGTGACAGCGGAGCTACTGACCCGAGGCTGGAACGGCGCCGATGCCGCGCTTGGGCTGAGCGAGGATGGCGGTTTCTGGGCGATCGGTTTCGCCCGGCCACGCCCCGAGGCGTTCACCGGCATCCCGATGTCAACCGACGTCACCGGCGCAGCACAGTTGGCCCGATTGCATTCTCTCGGGCTGACGGTGCATCTGCTGCCCACGCTCCGCGACGTCGATACTCCGGCCGATGCGCTTGCGGTCGCGGATCTCGCACCGCGCACCCGCTTCGCCCGGCTGCATCGGCGGCTCCTCACCACTGAGCATCCGCTCGAGGTTTATGCAGCCGCCCTGAACGGGCACCGGATCCGGGTCGAGTCGGCCGACGGCCAAAGCCTGCCGCTGGACATCGGGCGCTGGACCAGCGCTCCGGACGGAATTGACCAGATGATGCTGAACCGCTGTGAAGGAACGGTTCTGGACGTTGGATGCGGCCCGGGCCGACTGGTTGGTGCGCTCGCAGAGGTCGGGATTCCGGCGCTGGGCGTGGATGTTTCGGCTGCCGCTGTGCAGTTGACCGCAGACCGTGGTGCCTGCGTACTCCGACGCTCGGTCGAAGGGCCGTTGCCGGGGGAGGGGCGCTGGGGCACCGTGCTGCTGGCGGACGGCAACGTGGGAATCGGCGGAGATCCTGACTCCCTGCTGCGTCGTTGCCGAGAACTGCTACGCCCGACCGGCCTCCTGCTGGTGGAGGCGGATGCGGACGACGACCTGAACGATATCGGCCCGATCACCTTGGTGGACCCCGTTGGCAACCGGGCACATCCGCTTCCCTGGGCCCGACTCGGAAGCACGGCCCTGGCCCGGGTAGCCGCCCGAACTGGCTTCGTGGTGGTGGAGGAATGGCGAGTGGTTGACCGGGTCTTCCTCGCTCTCAGAGCAATCTCGCCGCAGCCTGCTAGAAGGTGGCCATGCCCAGCGCGTCCGCTGGGCATAGCGGACCCGGGCATCGAGGGGCACGCACGATGGGCCCGGCGACCACTTCCTCCTGCAGGTATGTCCGCGTCCTGCGTGCCTGAATGGCCCCACATCACTCGCCCACGTCCGCGCTCGATCAGCGTGGGGGCCACCCAGAGCGCGATCTTGGCATTGCGTATATTTGGTTCATGAGCAAAAAATCCCACATCTTGGCCTGGGCGTCGGTTGGCGTTGGCATTGCGGTGGAGGTGGTTGCTCGGCTTATCCACCCCAGCGGCCTACTGACCGGGTTCGGGCTGGTCATGATCGCCCTCGGCGTCGGCTTGGTGCTGGGCTCCTTTGATGGGCATTCATCGGATGGGGGTTCGTCCGATGACGAGCCGACTGCGACACTCGATTCACCGCCAACGGAACCGGCTTCACCGGTGGCGTAGGACGCGCACAGTTCCGAATGGACTCCCGCACCTCCAATCATCGACCGCGATCGGTACCGGACTGGTGAGGTGGAGCGGGTGGTTCTCACCGCGGCCAAGGCTGGCATGGCAGGTCACCGCTTCTGGCGCAGAGCTTGGCCGATGATCACCAGGCCGGCGCCGATGATGACCAAGGCCAGGCTGAGGAACAGGTTGAGTACTGGCCGACCAGGAATGACCGTCGAATTGGCTCGTCGGCCCGCGCCGACGAGTAGGGGAAGGCCGACGAGCACCACGGTTCCGGTCCCGAGCCAGGCACCGCGCAGGGCGTTCCCGGCCAGCCGGATCTCCGTCGGCCGCCCGAGCGTCTTGACCAGCATCCGGCCGAGCAGCAGTGACGTCGGCGCAATCAGCAGGTCATGCGCCAGCACGCCAGCGGATAACCAGATCAGCATCGGAAACCACACCTTTGGCGAAAGCTCGAGAAGCACCAAATACCCACCTCGAGCCAATGCCGCTGCGCCCAGCGCGATCAAGGCACCCCGCGCCACTCTGTCGAGGTTCACGCCGTCTCCTCGGTGATCACGGTCAGTCGGTGAATCCACTTGGTCTGCAACACGCCCGGCCGATTCGGAGCGATCAGCCGCGCGGGGTAGCCATGGTCGAGATGCAGAGCCCCGCCGTTCAGGCCAGTCGCCAGCAAAGTGCGCTGGTCGCGAGCGAAGGCAGCAGGCAGCGTGGTGACCCGATACCCCCCCGACTTTTCCAGCGATTCGACCCGGACGGCGCTGCGATCGTCACCACCGACGCTCTGGATCAGGTCTCGGATCCGGACGCCGGTCCATCGCGCCTGAGCGCTCCACCCCTCGACGCAGGCGATCGGCAACTCCACCCGATGCTGGGCCAGCAAGGCGAGTTCGGTGTAGCTCAGAGAACGCGTTCCGGTCGGTCCGGCCAGTTCCAACCGCCAAGCCGGTCCGGTCAGCTCTGCCGTCACCCCGGCCGCGACCGCCGTCCGGTTAATCGGCAGGCCTTGCGGGCCGACATCGGGTCGCCGTGGCGCCAGCAAAGCCAGCCGACGCAACGGATAGATCGTCTGCCCCGCCGTCAGCACGACGATTCCACCGGTGACAGCCGCCACCGTGAGGAGGAAACCCCGCCGGGTCGCGCCGTCCGGGTCGAACCCGTACCGGTGCGGGGGGGGCGACGTCGTCCGGCAGTGACGCGGCCAGAGCACGTCTGATGATCGGCAGCTTTACGGCGATATGCACCAGGAGCCCGCCGATCACCAACCAGGCTGCCGCGTGGTGAACTCCGGTGAATCCAAAGCCCCAGGGGTACCACTGAGCCACGTTCATCAGCCCAGTGATCAGTTGAAACGACGTGGCCGCGATCAGGACCGCGATACTCAGTTTCTCCAGCAGGGTGCCGAGACTGCGTAGCGGTCGGTCGAACAACCGTGGATAGACCGAGTGCAGCTTTGCCAGCAGCAACGGGAGGGTCGCGGTGCCGGTCACGATATGCAGACCCTGCGTCACGCGATAGCCCCAGGCGGGGTTCGGGCCTATTGGTAGCCAGCCCACCGGATGCTGCTGGTAGTGACTGACCAATCCGGTCAGGAAGCAGATGCTCAAGCAAAGGCCGAGCCATACCCCGAGCCGTGCGACCACTCGGTCGTCGTGCAATGAGGAATGGAAGTCGGCGGCGGTGGGCGCGCGCAGTCGCGACCGGGGCATCGGTGGCATGGCCATGGTTGCGACGGTAAGCAGCAGGGCGTGGGCGGAACCGATCACCGCGCTTACGAACCGCTAACGGCGCTCCTGGAAGAGTCTTTCGCGGCGGCCGGCCGACGTCATCATCACGTCCTACCGACGCCGGGTGGAAATACATTCGATCAGGCTGGGGTTACCGCATACCGTGAAAGCCATGTCCGCACCCGGTCTGCAGCTGCCTCTGTCGGTGGCTCCCGGTTGCGCGCTTTCCAGCGGCGCGGATACCCGAATCTGACCCTTCCCCACATCGCAGCAGAGCCCGGGGAAGGGTAGCTGCATGCTGTGGTTCTGACGCGGGCGGGTGGCATCCGTCCAGCGTGTCGCAGAATGCCTTTCGTTTCTCGCAGCCAGTGAGGACACTATGGCCAAGAGCCAATTCATCCGGACGAAGCCCCATTTGAACATCGGCACCATGGGTCACGTCGACCATGGCAAGACGACGCTGACCGCCGCCATCACGAGGGTCCTCGCCGAGCGCGACCCGGCAACCAACCGGTTCGTGGCCTTCGAGGGCATCGACAAGGCGCCGGAAGAGGCACAGCGGGGTATCACCATCAACATCGCGCATGTCGAGTACGAGACAGTGACCCGCCACTACGCCCACGTCGACATGCCGGGGCACGCCGACTATGTGAAGAACATGATCACTGGGGTGGCGCAGGTGGACGGGGCGATCCTTGTGGTCTCCGCGCAGGACGGCTCGATGCCGCAAACCCGCGAGCACGTGTTGCTCGCCCAGCGGGTCGGCGTCCCGTACCTGGTGGTGGCACTCAACAAGAGCGACGCCGTCGAGGACACCGAACTGCTGGACCTGGTCGAGCTGGAGGTGCGTGAGTTGCTGAGTGAGTACGGGTTTCCCGGCGACGAGGTGCCGGTGGTGCGCGTCAGTGCGCTCCGGGCCATGGCAGGCGACCCGCAGTGGACGCGGTCCGTTCTCGACCTGCTGGACGCCGTCGATACCTACCTGCCGGTCCCGGAGCGCGACCTAGGCGAGCCGTTCTTGATGCCGATCGAGAACGTGCTCACGATCAGCGGCCGGGGCACAGTCGTCACCGGCAAGGTGGAGCGCGGCACGCTGCGGGTCGGCGAGCCGGTCGAGGTCGTTGGTCTCGGTCCCACCATCGCGGCGGTGGCGACCGGGCTGGAGACGTTCGGCAAGTCGCTCGCCGCAGCCGAGGCGGGGGACAACGCCGCTGTCCTGCTGCGTGGGGTCAAGCGCGAGCACGTGCAGCGCGGGCAGGTGGTTGCGGTGCCCGGCAGCGTCACGCCGCACCGGGTGTTCCGGGCCAACCTGTACGCCCTGACCAAGGAGGAAGGTGGCCGGCACACTCCGTTCGTCGCGAACTATCGCCCGCAGTTCTTCTTCCGGACCACCGACGTGTCCGGCGGGATCGACCTCGGAGATCTGGAGTTGGTGATGCCGGGGGACTCGGTGCCGGTGACCGTGCACCTGGGCAAGGAGGTCGCGATGGACGTCGGTCTCGGATTCGCGGTACGCGAAGGTAATCGCACGGTCGCGGCCGGCACCGTAACCGAACTGCTCGACTAGCGGGTACACCCCTGGCGCATTGCGCAGCGTGCGCGATGCGCCAGGCGGGCCTTGTTTATCGGGCAGTCAAGCCGGGTTGCGTAGGGTGCTGGGATGCCGACCCTTCACGTGCCGTATCACCTCGATGAGTACCTGCCGATGCTCGGAGAGGCCTTGCCC
The DNA here is from genome assembly GCA_031400005.1 of Kineosporiaceae bacterium. Classification (GTDB taxonomy): domain Bacteria; phylum Actinomycetota; class Actinomycetes; order Actinomycetales; family Kineosporiaceae; genus JANNPJ01. The sequence continues at coordinate 15,215 of JANNPJ010000776.1, forward strand.
GGGCCACGACCGGACGCCGCGCTGTCCGCCACTCCGGTCGGAGCAACAGCGTGGGAACGCTACGCAGATCTGCACGAGCGGGTGGCCGTGGAGGTCCACCGGCTGTTGGCAGACGGGAATCCCCAAGCACCGGGCATTTCGACGCGCCTGAACGTCGTCACCGCTGACTGCCTGATCAGCCTGGGGACCGTTCTGGGTGTCCAGCGCGCTGGGTTCGACCCGGCGATCGTCTGGTTCGATGCCCACGGTGACGTCCACACTGCGGATACCTCGGCCTCGGGCTACCCCGGTGGCATGGTGTTGCGTGCCTTGGCCGGCGTCCGGCCGCCGGAATATCCGGCCGCTCCCGATCTGCGCCCGATCGCTGAGAACCGGCTGGTGTTGGTCGGCGCTCGCGACCTCGACCAGCCCGAGGTCGAGTACCTTGCCACAGCGGGCATCGTCCAGAGCACGGTCGACGAACTCGACAGCCGGGCCCTGCCGGACGGCCCTCTGCTCCTGCATATCGATCTGGATGTCGTGGACGCCGCAGCCATTCCCGGCCTCCGGTATCCGGTTACGCCGGGACCGACACCTGCTGCGGTGCTGTCTGCGGCCGGCCGGGTCCTGGCCACCGGACGAGTGATAGTCCTCGAGGTCGCCTGCACCTGGATTCCCGGGGGTGG
>JANNPJ010000787.1:0-24974 GCA_031400005.1 Kineosporiaceae bacterium
GGAGCCGCTCTCGATCAGGGGAACGGTGATCGTCTGCGCGGAGGTGCGGACCGTCAGCGTGCGCGGCGCCTCTCCAGGAGTCAGGCCGGGCGGGAGGCTGAGCCGGTAGGTCAGACCAGGCCAGCCGACCACCGTGAGATCCGTCCCGATGGTGAGGGCGGTCGCGGTGCCATCAGCGCTGATCAGGGTAGCGATCGTGCGGCCGGCCGGGATCAGGGTGGCCGAGTGTAAAGTCTTACGAGCGGCCACGATCAGGGCGTCGCTGCGGGCCAGGGCGTTGGTGAGGATCTTCGGTCCGGGTGCGCCGAGCACCGTGCCGTAGATCGTGTAGACCCGCCCGGCTACCGTGCGCTTGGCGGCGAACAGCAGGCACCCGCCGGCCGCCCGAGTGGAGCCGGTCTTGATCCCGATGACGCCGTGCCGGCCGAGCAGTTTGTTCGTGTTCTTGAGCTTGTTCAGCGGAATGGTGGCGGTCTTCTGCCGGACGATCGTGGCGAAGGTCGGGTCGGCCATCGCGGCCGGGGCCAGTTTCAGCAGGTCGGCCGCGCTGCTCCGGGAGCGGGCGTCCAGCCCGGAGGTGTCTGCATAGTGCGTCGAGGTCAGGCCGAGGTGATCAGCGGCCCGGTTCATCTTCCGGATGAAGGCGCGGGTGCTGCCCGCGTCCCAGCGGCCGAGGATGTCGGCCATGTTGTTGCCGGAGGCGAGCAGCAACCCTTGGAGCGCCTGGCGCTGGCTGATCCGTTCCCCGGCAGCCACTTTCACCAGCGACTCGCCGGCTGCCCGGCGCCGGGAGTAGGAGGCGGCCTCGCCTGCGGTGACCACGATCGTCGGACCGTTCTGCCCGGCCGCGAGCGGGTGGTCGCGCAGGATGACATAGGCAGTCATCACCTTGGTGACGCTGGCGATCGGCGCTGCCTTTCGGCTGCCTGACCGGCCGAGGACGCCGATGCCGGCCACCTCCAGGCGAGCCCGCCCCTGCTTCGGCCAGGGGATGTTCTTTCGGGGGCCGGGCAGGGTGAGCTTGGTCGACAGCGCCAGGGTTGCCGTGGTCGCGGGGTTCGCGGTCGGTGTCGTGGTCGGGGTGGCGGTGGGAGTTGTCGTCGGCGTGGGGGTCGGGGTGCCCGTCGAGGTCGGCGTGGGGGTGGCGGCTGGGGTGCTGCCGGGTGTGGGGGTCGCGGCGTGGGCGACGGACGACAGGGCGAGGCCCGAGGTAGCGGCGAGCAGCAGCAGGGTCGCGAGGCTGAGGCGGGGGCGATGGAGCATCCGGGCGGTCTCCTGGTCCGGACCGCCGACCGGTCCATCGCGGGGCCGGGATCAACTGACCCCCTGTCGCTGTCTGTCAAACATATATTGCAGAAAGTGACAGTCGCGAGCACGCCACACCTTGACACGCAGGCGAATGTGGCGTGCGGCCAGGCCGCTACTCCTGTCATGAGAGACAGGCGAGTGGGAACCGCTGAGGGGGACTGTCCCCACTGAGGTCGGACGTGCGATCGGCGGTTTTTGAATCACGCCACCGCAACCCTATTGATACGGTTTGGGTTGTGCAGTCCCTCGGCAAACGAGATTTCGTCGACGAGCTTATCGCCGTTACCCGAGAGCGTGACGCCACTGCGTATCTCTACGTGATGCTCCGCGAGAACGGCGACATCGGGGTGCAGTGGGAACAGCCAGGTGTCGACCACTTGCGCGAGTACCGCATCGTCGAGCCAGGCGGGTCTGGATGCCCGCATTGCGCGATAATCGATGCTGCTCTGCAGTTGTCCGCCGTGTTACCGCTGGACCTACTGCGGATGGCTCGCTTGCAGACGCAGTATGAGAGGGTCCTGCGCGCCGGCATGCTGCCGTCCCCTGCCTTCGCCCGGCAGTCCATGAGCCGTGACGTCACCTGGCTTGCAGACTGCCACGGCGCACCAGGCAACCCGCACACGGCTGCAGACTGTGCCGAACACGCCGCGCTCGGTCCCGCGGTGGTCAACGACCGACTCGACATCGACCTCGCCGAAGCTGCGCTGCCGCGGGCGGTGCGGGAGATGGCCGACCTGACCGACGTTGAGCGGCGACTGCGGCTCGCCCGTGACTGGCGTGAGACCGCGGGCGAGGTAGCCCGCCACAGCCGATTCGCGGAAACGGCCTGGGGCTTCCTGCAGAGTTCAGCGGTACTCGGCGTGCCCGTGCCCGGCATGCCGGGCCTGATCTACGCACTCGAAACCGACGCAGGCGCCGACGACCGCCCGCTCACCGAGTTGTACGCGGCAGCCGTCCAATCCAGCTCCGGCCAAGAAGCACTGAGATACTCGGACCGGATCTGTCTCCTTTCCGACCCGTCGTCGGGCCACCAGCGGATGCCGTCCAGCGCAGGCGCGCTGGACCTGGTCACCGGCAGACCGGTGCGCACCCTGCATCTGCCATCGAGCCACCGACCGCTGAGCCGGCGGGGCCGCGGGATCCTCCTGCTCTTCGAGACCCGACACGCGATGCTGACGCGGTACGTCGGACCGTCCACGGACTGGCAGTCGGAGGCAGCGCTGCACATCTTCGAGTTCGGCATCCTCGAGGAACTCGGCGGCGACGCCTACACCTCGGCCGTCACCGCTTACCTCCAAGCACTGCACAAGGAGGGCGACCTACTCGCCCGACCACGGAAGGTCCTCGGCCGCAACCAGCTCAAGACCCTCGCCCGGATATTCGGCGACATCGATGATGAGGAAGTCCACCTGTGGGCATCGGTCGCCTACCGCAACGCGATCCTGCTGATGCTCGGCAGCCAATCCGCATTCGCCGAACACCTTCGACACCAAACCTCCTGACGCGACCTGCTGGATGTGGCCGAGGTCGTAGTGCCGCACGCGGCCGATGTCGGTCCGGTTCGCCGATCCACCCGTTGCCGCGAGCAGTCCGGCGAGGGAAAGATCGAGGCACATGGTCGGGGCGCCGGCTGCGACGTTGGCCCGCTGGAACCAGCGCAACCGGTCACCGATCACACAGGCGCCCTCAAGGTTGAGCTGGTCCGTTCGCAGACCCAGAGCCGCGGCGACGTCCTGATAGATCGCCGCGAGCTCGGCCACCCTGAAGGGCGGTCCATCCTCGTCGGCGACGATCAGTGACGCTCGGGTCCGTGCGCCCGAGGAGCCGGATCCGAGGATGAGCACTCCTTCGGAGCCGTCGATCGTCACGGCCGTCGCCGCCTCGAAGTCCGGCTTCAGCATCTTCGTGCCCGCGGCAGCGCTGAACGTTTCCACCCCGCCCACTGGCTCTACAACGCGGAACGCGGACACAGATCCGCCGTGCCACCAGGCCGCGTGCGTCGCGTCGTCCTGGACGATGAGCCAGCCACCAGCGAACGATGCGATCGCCGAGGCTGCACGCACGGGCGAGCCGTCGTCGAATCGCAGCGAAGCACTGCCTTCTAGATCCAGCCGCATCAGACCATTCTGGCCCGTCTGTGTGGCCACGCGCCCCGCAGGTCCGCGCCCGAAACGGTGCGGGTCTTCCCGTCGGTCAGCCCTTCAGCGGGATGATGTCGGCCAGCACACCGCGCGGCGTCAGGCGCTCGGGGGCGGGGGAGTCGTAGACCACCAGCAGGTGGTCGTCGTCCAGCAGGGTAATTCCCTCTGCGTGGTCGGCGCCGTCTCCGTGAGGCAGCGACATGATGGTCTCTAGTTCGGCGCCGCGGACGACGTCCGCCGCGTCCACGACGCACCCGCCGCGCCAGCGCACCACCCGGATCGGGCCAGAGAGGCTCATGCTGGGACCGGCCAACAGCAGCAGGTCGTCACCGTGCGGGCAGAGGTCGCGGATGCCGAGGCCGCCGAGGTCCAGGAAGTGCGTCCGGTAGCGCCCGCCACCGTCGAGGGGGGCCAGGACGAGCCGGTGCTCGTCGGTGGGGTCGGTCACCGGCCGGATCTCCAGCAGCGTTGCCCATCCCCGCAGCACCGGCCCGCGCATGCCCAGGTAGAGCCGGTCGCCGTGCGCGGCGATGCCTTCAATGTCGACGCCGTTGTCCTTGCCCGGAATGGCGAGGAACGGCTCCAGGTGAGGGTCGTGCTCCTTCGCCAGCAGATCCGTCACCGAGTCGCCGCGCCCGCCGAGCACGGCCGACGTCAGCCGCCGGCCGCCGGAGTGCACCGTGCGGGCGAGCCGTGGCCCGCCGTCGGGGTCCGTGGTGACCGCGAGCCGCAGCAGCGTGTAGCGGTTGTCCTCGCGCAGTACCCGCGCGAGCCGTTTGCGGGCCTTCTCGTCCGGGTGCGTGTCCTTGATCCGCCGCCGTTTGAGGCTGTGCGAGCCGACCGCCCACAGCCAGTCGCCGCTGCGGGCCAGACCTTCAATGTCGGCCTCGCCGTCCGCGTCGCCCGGCAGCTCGACCAGGTCCGCGAGCCGCACCGTGCGGTGGTCGTCGTAGCGCGAGGGGGCGGAACCTGCGGGAACGGCGGTGAGCCGCTCGAGGGTGGCGGTCTCGTCGCCGGCGATCCAGAGGTGGCCGCCGTCCGTGCGGATCCCGGACAGGTTGGTGTGGGTGCCGGCAGCCTGCGCCGTGGCATCGAACACCAGCTCAACCTGCCGCTCGGGCAGCCGCCAACCGTTCATGCCTCACTCTTGCACGAGCGGTAACGGATATCGGGGACGGGGTGCTCGGGGTGGATAACAAAATGATGGTCGATCGCAGCCACACGGTGGACCGTGGTCACCGGTTCGCGTGGCCTTGCGGGCTAGAGGGTGGGTCCAGGGCCGGTGCCTGACGGTTCACACCCCGCAGGAGCAAGTAGCCAATGATCCAGAACTCGCCGATCGAGGCTGGGATCGCAAGCAGGTCCACGACGGCGCCGGCGTCGGGGACGAGATAGCGGATGAACGCGCTGAGCAGGTAGCCAGCCCCACCGACGACCAGGACCCAGCCGAGCGGCCGTGGCATCCATCCCGAGCGGAGCACGCAGAGGCCCATGGGCATCAGCCACAAGCCGAAGAACACGGCGCCGACTCCCCAGAGGTTGTCGCTCACCAGGTACATGAGCTGGACGAGCGCCGCCGGATCGCCGACCGGCTCGAGCGCGATCTGGAGCGCGGTCCCGAGGACTGCCGCGCTGGTGAGGATCGTGACCGCGTTCACGATGCCGAACGCGGCGATCGCGGCTGCCGCGAAGGAGTCGACCGAGCGGAAGAGCCGGTAGAACCACACCGCAGCAAGGGTCTGGGTGATGACGACGCCCAGCTCGAGGGCGATCCCGGCGCGAGCCAACTGCTCGTGTTCGAGCAGTTGGGCGAGCGTGGTCGCCGCGTCGTTCGAGTCGAAGATCTGCGGGCGGACGATCAGGAAGCCCAGCAAGCCGGTCAGGGCGAGCCCTAGGTACCAGAGCCCAGCGGCCCGGCCGGTACTGACCAGGTCGGGCTCGCGGACGGCGCGGGATGGATCGGCGGTTGTGCTCATGGTTCGCCTCTCAAGCTTACATCGTAAGGGATATTCGTACGATGTAAGGTAACCATACGATGTAAGTTTCTCGCAAGACCGAAGAAGATCGAGAGGAGTCCCGTGGCCGCCCGGACACCGCGGAAGCCGCTGAGCCAGGAACGCCTGCTCTCCGCCGCCGTCGCGCTCGCTGACACTGCAGGCCTCCAAGCGGTGACGATGCGCCGCCTCGCTGCCGATCTTGGCGTCGAGGCGATGTCCCTCTACCACTACCTTCCGGGCAAGGAGGCCTTGCTCGACGGTCTGGTGGAGACGGTCATCGGCGAGGTCCAGACCGAGCTCGGTCGCCTGGAGGGCCCTAGCGCTGACGCTGATTGGCGGACGGCGATGCGACGGCGATGCCTCACGGCCCGCGCGGTCATGCTTCGCCATCCGTGGGCGCCCGGGCTCATCGGCTCACGGGGAATCCCGCCCAGCGCGTACCTGTACTACGAGGGAATCCTGGCGACCCTTGTCACCGGCGGCTTCTCGTACCACCTCGCCCACCGAGCGCTGCACGCGCTCGGCAGCATGGCGCTCGGATTCGTCCAGGAACCCTTCAGCCCGGCGCCACCCGTCGACGGCGTCGACCCGTCGGAGGAACAGATGGCCGAGATGTCTGCAGCCCTGCCGCACCTGATGGCCATGGTGGCGGCGGAGTTCCACGCCGCCGACGACCAGACGTTGAGCTGGTGCGACAGCCAGACCGAGTTCGAATTTACCCTCGACCTGCTCCTCGACGGCCTCGCCAGGGAGCAAGCGGCCGTCAGCGCTCGGGAACTGCCCGGTGAGGTGACGGTGCCCGCGGGCGCGTCAGCTGGGCGAGACGATCGCGCTTCGCACGGTATCCAAGGCGACAGGTAGTGGATGTCGAGGCCGCAGTGCGGACGGCCGCCTCGATCGAGGGCCCGGTCACGGTCAAGTCCAATGCCCCAGGCCTGACCCACAAGAGTGAGCGCGGCGCTAGACACGATCGCCCCGCAGATCTGCGAACTCGACATCAACCCCCTCATCATCGGCGCTTCGGGAGGGATTGCCATGGACGCGAAGGCCCGGCTCGCCACTCCCGATGAGCCTGGTCGCCGCCGGGATCGGTAATCAACGACTACCAACGCCAACTCGACTGAGAAGGTGACGGCCGACGATGATTCGTCCCGCGTGCCTGGCCATGATGCGCGCGTCTGCGTCTGTAGCGGTGTGGACAGGGCTCTCAGCGCTCGGCCTGATCCCGGTCAGGCCGGCTGGGTGACGGCGTCCGGGGCAGGGTGTTGTTCGTTCTGTGGGGTGCCACCGTGAACGACGACCACGGGGCAGGGGGAGGTGTGGATCACCCGGTGGCCGACGCTGCCGAGCAGGAGGCCGGCGAAACCGCCGTGGCCTCTCGATCCGAGCACGAGCAGCCCGGCTTGCTCGGCAGCGCTGGACAGGACGTCCGCTGCTGGACCGCGGATGGCACGCTGCGCGGCGGGCAACCCCGGGTGGTGCTGGCGGGCCATCCGCAACCCGCTGATCGCGGTGTCGCGGGCCGCCATCCGGGCGATCGCCTCGAAATCGGGGCGCGCCTGATCCGTGGGGTGACTGGCGTAGTCGGCGCCGGAGAGGATCCAGGGTGAGATCGGCCGGTAGGTGGTGATCACGGTCAGCGGTGCGCTGGTGTCGGCAGCCACGTCGGCGGCGTACCGGACGGCAGCTGCCGCTTCAGGTGAGCCGTCGAAACCGACCACCACGGGCCGGTCTGGTCCGGCCCGGCGGCAGGAGCCACCGCGCACGACCACCACCGGGCAGTGTGCGTGCGCGGTGACGATGAAAGCCACCGAACCGAGCAGCACACCGGGCAGATTCGCTCGGCCATGGGTGCCCACCACCAGCAGTGCCGCGGCTTTGGAGGCCTGCACCAGGGCACCGGCCGCCCCGGTGATCTCGGTAAGCGGCGCGACGGACACGCCACGTGCCAGATTCCGGGCCCGATCGGCACCAGCGGGGGCGATCTTCGCGGCATCCTCGGCGAACGCAGCCGGCCACCCGGAAGGGCCCACCGCGTTCGGCATCATCCCGAGGTAGTCGACGGCGTGCAGGACGGTCAGCGGTAGTCCGCGACGTCGTGCCTCGGCCGCCGCCCAGTCCACAGCATCGCCGGATTGCTCTGATCCGTCGTATCCGACCACGACTCGGCCGGTCAGCACGTCCATGTCGACTCCTTGATCATCAATGGGTCATCAACCGGCTACTGGGTCAGTCGGTCGTCCGGGTCTGCGCCGCGGCGTAGCGTTCGGTCAGGTCCAGAAGCCGGTTGGTGTAACCCCATTCGTTGTCGTACCAGCCAAAGACCGTGACCAGATTCCCGTCGGCCTGCGTCAGCGGGGCATCGAACACGCAGGAGGCCGGATCACCGACGATGTCACGCGAGACCAGCGGAGCGGTGCTGTAACGCAGCACGCCACTAAGGTCGCCGGCCGCGGCCGCCGCGAACGCGTCGTTGACCTCGGTCGCGGTCACCGGCCGGGAAAGCGTGACGCTCAAGTCGGTAATCGAGCCGTTCTCCACCGGCACCCGGATCGCCACGCCGTTGAGCCGGCCGGCGAGTTCAGGTAGCACGAGGCCGATCGCCTTGGCTGCTCCGGTACTGGTGGGAATCATGTTGACCGCTGCGGCGCGCGCCCGGCGCGGATCCTTGTGCGGGCTGTCCAGCAGCACCTGGTCGTTGGTATAGGCGTGCACGGTGGTCAGGAATCCCTGCTCCACCCCGAACGCGTCATGCAGCACCTTCACCATCGGTGCCGCACAGTTCGTCGTGCAGGACGCCGCGGAGACGACCTCGTACTGCGGGTCGGAGTAGTCATCGGTACTGACTCCCAGGACGACGGTGCCGTCCACCTCCTTGCCCGGTACGGACAGCAGCACCTTGCGCGCACCGGCCTTGAGGTGGGCGCCCGCATCCGCGCGGGACCGGAACTTGCCGGTGGCTTCGATCACCAGGTCGACACCGAGATCGGCCCAGGGAAGCTGCGCCGGATCACGCTCGGCCAGCATCGCGATCCGCATCCCACCAGCCAGCAGCACGTCACCTTCCGCCTCGACGCGCTGGCGCGCCGGGCCGAACGTGGAGTCATAAGCCAGCAGATGTGCCAGGGTCTGAGGCGAGAAGAGATCATTGATCGCCACGATCTCGATCGGTGGATCTGCCGTGCCGGAGAAAGCCGCCCGCTCCAAGGCCGCCCGGACATAGTTGCGTCCAATCCGACCGAACCCGTTGATCGCTACTCGATAGACCACGCTGATCGCCTCCAATGGCGCCAATTCCACTGTTCCCGTAGTTCCATCCTGTCTCGCTGCCGAGCTGTCCCCCAGAGCCGAAAGACCCTGACCATATGGCCGTCTGGTCCTTCAATGCGCCAGATCACCCACCACGCGGGCCGCCATCGGTCTCCTCAGTCCACGGCGGGGTGCCAGCGCGCCGTACCCCCGCGAATCACGAAGGCGGCTGACGGGGGGTCCGCGTCCTCCGCCTCCAGGAAGGCGTCCGCCAGCGGTGTCAATCGCTCCATCGCAAGACCTCCCAGTCGCTCGGGGTGGGTGCACGGTCCACCATGCCACCTCCTCTACCGGCCAGCATTGGGCCTAAAGTCCCTCCTGGTTAGGGAATGCGTCCCTTTCTCAGAACGGCGAGGGGACGTACTGTTGACCTAAACGGAGGTCAGACCGATGAGCTTAAACATCGCCTCTCTGGTGAGAGAATCCGCCAAGGCGTACCCAGACAAGCCAGCTCTGCTCTTCGATGACGATGCCCTGACCTTTGCCGAGGTCGACGACCTGTCCGACCGACTAGCCCACGGGCTGCGTGCACGAGGACTGCGCCCGGGCGACCGGGTGGCCCTTCAGCTGCCCAATCTGCCTCAGTTCGTCATTGCCTATTTCGGCATTCTCAAGGCCGGCTGCGTCGTCGTCCCGATGAACGTCCTGCTCAAGGCCCCGGAAATCACCCATCAACTGATGGACTCCGGAGCCCGGGCCTTGATCACCTGGTCCGGATCGGCTTGGGAAGCAAACCAAGCGGCCAAAGAAACTGGTATTGATCAGGTTTACCTGGTGGAGGCCTCGGGCGCGCCCGGAGCCGAGGTCGGTACTGCGTTCGACGAACTACTCACCAACCTCGGCCCGGACGATCCACCGCTGGAGCAGATCGACTCGGATGACACCGCCGCTCTGATCTACCCCTCTGGGGCGATTGGCAGGCGAAAGGCGCCGAAATAAAACGATTTCAGCTGAAGATCGCCGACGGGTGCGGCGCCGATCTGATCGTGGTGGGCTCCCAAGAACCGACCGGGCTCGCCGGCGACCGTCCTGAGCTCGACCAGCCAAGCTGTCGTCGCGCGCGCGTACCTCCGTCGCCGTGATCCATCCCGCCCATCCGGGACGGGATCATCTTCGTGGCCACGAGGTGACGGAAGGGCCGCGCTGAGGTGCGGTGTGGACAATCGCCTGAGCGCTGTCCCGCAGTCTGGTCCTGTTGGTGACGCAAGAACCTGTCGGCTCAGCTCTTTGGACTCTAATGGAGCAGGGACAGTGAAGTGAGGCTGAGGTGAGAACCAGCTCTGGTTCGCGACGAGCACAGGAGGCCGTCATGACAACCGTACCTACGCTGATCGTCGTTGGAGTAGACGAAACACCCCAAAGCGATGCGGCACTCGCCTTTGCTATCGACGAGGCGACTCGTAGCGGCGACTCGCTGGAACTGATCACCGCCTGGGACACTGACACGTCGTTGACCTCGTTGGACCTGGGGTATGGTCCGGTGATGTCCGAGGCTGAACACGTGGCCCAACGCACCGCCGAACAGGTGCAGCAGGATTCGCTGGATCGGGTGTTGGCAGGCCGGCCGCAGACGATCGCCGTCGCCAGCCGGGTGGTTCGGGGCAAACCCGGTCCGGTGCTGGTCGAAGCCGCTGGCAAGGCCAGACTCCTGGTGGTCGGAACGCGTGCCCTCGGCCCGGTCCGGGCGGCGATCCTGGGCTCGGTCAGCCGATACTGCGCTCGGCACGCCGCCGGCGCGCTGGCCGTGGTCCCCACATCCGCCCTGCGGACCCCGGACCACGGTACCGACAAGCGTGTGCCTGCCCACGCGGTAGGGAAGCGCATCGCCGGAAGGTGATCGATCGAACATGGTGCGCAGATGGCTGTCAGATAACAGGGTTCGCCTCGGTCCTTGGGTGGCTCTGCTGACATGGTTGAGGGTGCTGCGGTTGGCGTGGTCACGGTCCGGTTGCTGGCTCGAGGAGTGACCGGATTGCCGGTTCGCCGCTGGATTGCGGTCACCACCGGTTTCGCCGCGCTCGGCTGGGTCGTGCCCCTCCAGAGCTGAGCTTCCGGCATCAACCGCAACGCCGACCGGCTGAGAGGGCGAGATCGTCATGGTGCAGACCTTGCTGCGGACCCAAAGCTTCACCGGGACAGAGATGCTCGCTGTCCTTATAGCGCCTGCGTTCCTTCCGTCGTGGCCCAGGTGCTGGTCGTCAGCGACCACAAACCGCTGTCCGCACCGGGTGAACCACGATGGGCTGGATCCGTCACCTCGAAGTCGCGGGAGAATGAGTCTGGTCCCCGTGCACCATAAGCCACTCCTGCAGAAGCGCTGCTGCCTCTCTCAGCGCACCGGGTTCCCTGAATCGGTGCCCTGCTTCGGGAATGATCACCATCCGGTGCCGACAGGTGAGTCTTTCCAGCGTCTGTTTGGTGAGTCGGACGACTGCCGAGTCTTCCTCGCCGACGACGAAGAGGACAGGTGCCCGAATCGCCCCCAGCCTGGCCGCTAGATCGGGTCGGCCGCCGAAGCAGACTACTGCGTGAATGTCATTCTCTTCCTGGGCCGCGGCTTCGAGCGCGGCCGCTGCCCCGATCCCGGCGGCGGCGTAGTCGACCAGGTCGAAGCTCCGGCCCACCCTTTGGGAGACCTGGCGTAGCCGGTCGGCAAGCAGGTTGATGGCCAGGAATCGGTTGCCGCGAAAATCCTCGTCGCGAGTCAGGAGGTCCACCAGCAGCGTGGCGAAGCCGGCCTCGGTTAGTACCCGACTCAGGTACCGGCTTCTCGCGGAAAATCTTTCCTGGCTGCCGTCATGAGCCAGGACCACCAGTTCCCTCGCCCCGACCGGAACAGTCAACCGCCCGTACAGCGTCGCTGTATCAACGGGTATAACGATGTCATGAGCGTCCAGGTGCGAGACATCCGACTCGACCATGATTTGCTCGCTACCGATTTCGGACTCGGCCGCCCGCAGGAGCGCGGCAATATCGTCATCATCAGTCTGGTCGAATTCCAGGTACCACTGCCCGATCGCCAGCGGATCTGGATAGGTCTGGAGCGCAATCACATCGTCGGCCACTGCGGAAGCGGCTCGCAGGCCAGCCTCAGAGGCAACCGGAACGGCGACAATGACCTGCGCAGCGCCACGGTAACGGACGGCCTGGCACGCTGCCTGGGCGCTAGAGCCGGTGACCAGTCCGTCATCGACGATGACAGCGGTGCGTCCACCAAGCAGCAAAGGCGCCCGGTCGCCGCGCAGTCGGTTGACTCGCTCAGCTACCCGGGCTTGTTCGTGTCGCACCACGACCTTCACCTCGTGCGGGCTCACCATCGATTCCTCCACGAGTTGGGAGATGATGATCCGAATGCCGCCTTCAGCCACTGCGCCCATGCCGGCCTCCGGTTGCGACGGGATGCCCAGTCGCGCCACCACGACCACGTCCAGCGGGGCAGCAAGTAGGCGAGCCACCTCGAAGGCGACAGGAATACCGCCCCGGGTCAAGCCCAGGACGACCACCTCTGACCCAACCCGGTTCCGTAACCGTTCGGCCAGTAGCCGCCCCGCTTCGGTTCGGTCGGTAAAAATCTTTGGTGCCTGATGTGTTTGCATGGGTCTACTCCATTCTCACCTTCGATCAGCAGCGCTCAGGATGGTGGCCACGAGCAGGGCCGCGTGGTAGAGGTCGCGGCGCGAGCGGCCGGCCCGGGCGGCGGCGACAGCCTCGAAGACCCGGCCGTTCCAGCGGACCGAATGGCCTCCAGCACCGAGCGGCAACCAGTACAGATCGACGCGGGCCGGCCCGCCGCTACTCAGCGCGGGTGCGATTGTCATGATGGCCTCTTGCGCTCGTCTCGAAACCCAGGATGGCGGTCTGACCTCAGACGAGTCCTAATGACGTCGTTCAGGCCCTGGTGAGAACGACTTTGAGTGCTTCGGTGCTGGCGGCGTTCGCGAAGACGGAGTAGGCCTCGATGAACTCGTCGAGGCCGAAGCGGTGAGTGATGAACCGGCCGGCGTCGATCTGCCCGGCGGTGATCAAACGGAGCAGGGTCGGTGTTGATGACGTATCGACCAGTCCGGTGGTGATGTGGACGTTTTTGATCCAGAGGTCTTCGAGGTGCAGGGTGGCTGGTGCGCCGTGGACTCCGACGTTCGCGACGTGCCCGCCGGCTCGGACCAGCCGGGTGCAGAGCTCGAATGTCGCCGGTATCCCGACCGCTTCGACGACCACATCGGCGCCCAGGCCCTGGGTGAGTTCCCGCACTTGGGCGAGCGGATCGTCGGTTCCGTTGTCGATGACAACATCGGCGCCGAAGTGCTCGGCTGCTTTCAATCGAGACGTCGCCGGATCGATGGCGATCACCAGGCCGGGAGAGAACAGCCGTGCGGTGAGGATGGCTGCCAACCCGATCGGACCCGCCCCCACGACCACGACCGAGTCGCCTGGGCGCACTCGCCCATTCAGCACCCCGACCTCGTAACCAGTCGGCAGGATATCCGCCAGCATGAGCGCGTCTTCGTCCGAGACGCCTTCTGGAATAAGGTAGGTCGATGAATCGGCGAACGGGACCCGGACGTACTCGGCCTGGGTTCCGTTGATCAGATGGCCGAGGATCCAACCGCCTCCGCCCAGACATTGACCGTACATCGCTTCCCGGCAGTATCGGCAGTGTCCGCAGGCGGAGATGCAAGAGACCAGCACTTTATCCCCAGGCTGCACGGTCTTCACGGCGCTGCCGACTCGCACGACCGTCCCGACCGCTTCGTGCCCGAGGATCCGACCGTCGGTCACGGCCGGCACATCACCTTTGAGGATGTGCAGGTCGGTCCCGCAGATCGTGACGGCGTCGACCTGGACAACGGCGTCGGTGTCGTCGATCAATTCGGCGTCCGGAACCTCCTCCCAGCTCTTGTTTCCCGGACCGTGATACACGACTGCCTTCATCTGACTGTCTCCTCTGATTTGACCACGGCCACCGGACACATCGCGGTTTGCAGGAGGCGATGGCTGACCGAGCCGAGCAGCAAACCGGCGAATCCGCCGCGTCCTCGGGAACCGACGACCGCCAGACCGGCGTGATAGGTGGCAGCGGCGATGATGGCACCCGCAGGGCCTTGCAAGACTCGCTCGGTGACCTTCAGCTTGGGGTGCAGGTTTCGGGCGGTTCGGGCGGCCTGGGTGACCACCGATTCGGCCGCCAGCCGGGCATCAGCCACATACCCAGGATCGGGTTGAGTGTCCACTGTGGTCGCCACGATGCCGGTCCACACCTGGAGCAAAGCAGGCTGGTAGCCGGACACCACGATCAGGTGACCGCCGGTGTCCGCTGCCTGCTGCGCCGCGAAGCGGAGCGCTACGTCCGCGCCCGGCGAGTCGTCGACACCGACCACCACCGGTCGGTGCGGGCCCGGGAGCAGACTGGAATCACCGCGGACTACGACGACGGGGCACAATGCGTGCGCGCTGACGGCGACCGAGACCGATCCCAGCATCGTTGCGGCGAGATCACCGTGACCACGGGTACCGACCACGACGAGATCCGAGCTGTGACTGGCCTCGATCAACGTTTTCGTCACCTGCCCGAACTCGGCCATCGAGGCGATGTCGATCGTTTCGGCATGCTTTCGGGCTCGGAGCGCGCCTTCGGCTGCGACCCGGCCGATGACCTCCTGGTCCAGGTCTGGCCACGCTGTCACCCCCATCGGCCCCGGCGTCACCTCAAGGTGGTCCAGGACATGCAGCACGGTCAGCGGCGTGCCGAGCCGCTGCGCCTGCGAGGCAGCCCAGTCCACAGCGCACCCTGCCGACTCCGATCCGTCGTAACCGACCACGATCCGTCCGGTTTGGCTGTCCATGTCGAACTCCCAACTCTGGGCTCCACCCTGTTCCCACAGGTCAACCCTCTGGCGACTCGGCGACCGGGGACAGGGGCGAAAGTCCCGAAGGCTGCGCTCGGACTGATCCCGATCAGGCCAGCTGGGTGACGGCGTCCGGGGCAGGGTGAGATCGGCCGCCGGCAGTGGTGTTCGCCGGGTCGGGTGTCACGATGACCGGACATCGCGCCTGCTGGATCAGGTGGTCGGCAACGGATCCAAGACGCAGATGCCGGGGCCCGGCTTGCCCGATCGCTCCGACGACGACGAGGGCCGCATCGTGGGCCTGCTCGGGCAGCACCTGCACTGGGTCTCCCGACTGCACAACACCCTGTGCTCGCACATGAGCTCCGGCCGCACGTCGCAGATGCGCACCCACGAGATCCTTGCCGGAGGAATTGGGGAGGTCTACCGACTCGACGTACACCACGCGTAGCGGCAGCCTTCGACGTTGGGCGGCACGGATACCCCACGACAGCGCGGCCTCGCTCGATCGCGACCCGTCGACACCCACAACGACGAACAATGGTTTCTGTGTGGCCTCCGGCCGCCTGGTGGGAGACCCAGCGCCCGTGACGTGCGGACCGTCCTGGTCGCCGGAGAGGCGGTCAAGCGAGACGGCGTCAAGGCCGACATGGGACGTGCCCGGACTCCTGTCGCGCAGCGATACCTCCGCCGAGGACATCTTGGCCCGGGTCCGGGCCACCATCCCGGTGCAGCCGCCCGTCCCGCCGGGCGGTTTCGCAGTGATCCGCGACGATCCGCTACATGGGCGTCTGCCAACCTGTACGCATGAGCGAGCAGCGGCGCGGCGGTGCCTGGACTGAGGTAACACGCAACGACGAAGTCGCTTGTGGGCTGCCGAGGGAAGGCAGCGCCGCGCCCGAGCGAATCGAGGACATATGAGCGAAACACCGCAAGCTGGTGCGGTTCCGGAAATGGCACGGCTGCATGAGCTGGTGCCGGGAGTGCACGCGTGGGTCCAGCCGGACGGGTCGTGGTGGGTGAACAATGCCGGCGCCGTGGCCGGCGGCGACGACGTCCTGGTGATCGACACCTGCGCCACCGCCGCGCGGACCCGTAGGTTCCTCGACGCCCTGCACGCCGCCACCGGCGGGGCGAGCGTCCGGATGGCGGTCAACACCCACCAGCATGGTGACCACACCTACGGCAACAGCCTCCTGCCGGCCAGCACCGTGATCCTCGGGCATACCAACATGAGGGAAGGGCTGCGGGTCGACCCGATCATTGACGGCTGCCCGCCGTTGTGGGACCCCGTGCCCGACTGGGGACCGGTCACCCGGCGGCTGCCCGACATCGCCGTCGGCGACTCCCTGACCCTCCACATCGGTGGCAGGCGGGTCGACCTGGCGCATCCGGGCGGGCCCGCGCACACCACCGGGGACCTGATCGCCTGGCTGCCCGAGGAACGCGTCCTGTTCACCGGCGACCTGGTCTTCGCCGGGCTGACCCCGTTGGTCTTCATGGGCTCGGTGGACGGCGCCCTGGCCGCGCTGGACTGGCTGGCCGCCCGGCAACCGGACATCCTCGTCCCCGGCCACGGCCCGGTGGTCACCGGCGCGGACATCGCCAAGGTCCTGGAAGAGCACCGCCGCTATTACCGGTTCGTGCTCGACACCGCCAGACGAGGGTGGTCCGGCGGCCTGTCCCCATTGCAGGCCGCCCGCCAGGTCGACCTCGGCGAGTTCAGCGGATGGGCCGACGCCGAACGGATCGTCCTCAACCTGCACCGGGTCTACGCCGACCAGGCCGGCCAAGACCTTGACCTGATCGCGGCCTTCGGCGACGCCAACGCCTGGCTCGGCCACCCGATGCACACCTCCGTCTGAAAGGCCGTGCCGCCGGAACTACGGGTGGGCGGCAGTGGCCGGTGCTGGTCGCCCGGTGTCGGACAGGGTGGAGCGCAGGTGATCGGCGAGCCGGGTGGCTAGGGCCACCACGGTCAGGGTGGGGTTGGTGTAGCCGAGGCTGGTCGGGAAGACGGAGCTGCCCGCGATGTACAGGTTGGCGATCCCGTGCACGCGGCAGTTCTCGTCCACCACGCCCTGCTGCGGGTCGAGGTGCATACGGGTGCCGCCCATCGGGTGATGTATGCCGCCCAGGCGCGGTCGCAGTGGCCCATCGAATTGCAGCCAGGGATCGAACCGGCCCAGGCCCGCCCGTTCGATCTGGTCCCCGAGCAGGCGCATGCTGCGCAGCAGATTGTCCTGGTCCGCCCCGGACCAGGTCGGGCGCAGGGATAGCCGCCGGCGCCCGAGCGCGTCGGTACGGGTTCCCAGGGTGAGCCTGTTGTCCCGGTCGGGGGACTGCTCGGTCGTGGCGTATACCTCGAGCAACGAGAACTGGGAACGATCGACGTCCGGGCGCGACCAGCCGCCGCGGTACCAGTTGTAGGCGTCCGGGAAGTCCTGCCA
Organism: Kineosporiaceae bacterium; assembly: GCA_031400005.1. Classification (GTDB taxonomy): domain Bacteria; phylum Actinomycetota; class Actinomycetes; order Actinomycetales; family Kineosporiaceae; genus JANNPJ01. The sequence continues at coordinate 17,052 of JANNPJ010000787.1, forward strand.
GTTGTCCGCGTGGGAGCGGTCCCGGGCGCGCAGCACGGCGGCGGCCTCGGTGGGGCGAGACAGCAGTTCGCGGGCCGACGCCAGCGCTTGCGGGACCTGCTTGCCGCGCAGCATTGGCTTCAGCATTGGCTTCAGCGACCGCAACGCCCGCTCGGCCGGGGAGTTGAACCCGGCCCGCTGCGGGATCAGGACGGCACCCATGTTCAGCAACCGCTGTTCGCGCTTGAACTCCTGCTCGAAGGAGAGGACGCCGTTGACCATCTCCTCCCCGACGTAGTGCATGTCGTACAGCCCCACCCGCTCCACCAGGTCCGCAGCCGCCGGGGCGATCGCGCCGAGTCGGAACTCGGGATGGTCCATCACGTAGCGCCCGACCGTGTCGTGCCGGTTGCCCGGCCCGCCGGGACGGGTCACCTCCGACGACAGCAGCACCTGGCTGTTCTCGACACCCCCGCAGGCCAGGATGAAGACCTCAGCGATCACCGAGACAGTGCTTCCGTCGCTGCGCACGACCTCGGCCCGTCGGATCGCGCTACCGTCGCGGCCGCCGTCCAACGCGACGACAGTGCTGCCGATCGCGACGGTGACGTTGGCCGCGGCGAGCAACTGGTCCCGGGCGCGCAAAGTGAAGCTGTCTGCAGGGGCGAATTGCGCCATCCGGGTCTCCACCGGGCCCAGCTCCAGCGCCGGAGTGGCCGGCCTCGACCACCGGCCCACCGTGTCGTCCATGGTGCTACCGGCCCAGGCCAGGTGCGCGCGGTCGTAGTAGTCGCGCAGTTCGGACAGCCCGAACGGCCATCCGCTGCCCGGCTGCCACGGCTTCGCCTCGAAGTCGATCTGCTCGCCGATCATCGTCCGGGCGTAAAAGCGGCTCTGCCCTGGCCAGGTGACATGTAGCCAGCCGTTGGCCGTGCCGCCGAACTGCCGACGACGCGCGTCGCCCATCGCATTCGGACTGTAGTACGGCGAGTCGGTCTGGCTTTCGGCGAGATCCTGAGCCGCGTCGTCGGGCTCGTAGAGCCCGCTCTCCAGGACGAGGACCTCGAACGGCGCGCCCGCGCACTCGCGGGCCACGGTCAGCCCGGCCGGACCCGCACCGATCACGCAGACGTCGGTGCGGATCTCACGCACGCTGCCCGCGCTTGTCGCGGAGGTGGACTGGTGGCCAGACATGATCAGGTCACTCCTAAGAAGTCGAGACACGGTTCGGTCGGTTCAGATCGATGGCTGCGCTGGGGCACAGACCCGAGTTCGCCACGGATGGCGACCCTAGCCTGTGCCCTGCCGTCGGCCTGCGACCGGTGATCGTGCAGCGGCGCCGAATCCCGGCACCGCGAGTGGCTCAAGCCGTCATGATGCGGGAATCGCCACCACGGTGATCGTCGTCGCGGCTGGTGAAGATCACGTCGTGCCAGGTCTTGCGTGGCTGCCGGGAGAGGGCCGACATGACGTGCTTCACCTGGGTGTACTCCTCGAAGGAGTAGGCGGACATGTCCTTGCCGAAGCCGGAGGCCTTGTATCCGCCGTGCGGCATTTCGCTGATGATCGGGATGTGGTCGTTGATCCACACACACCCGGCGGCGATTTCGGTGGCGGCGCGCTGGGCGCGGAAGACGTCGCTCGTCCACGCGGATGCAGCCAGCCCGTAGGGGGTGTCGTTGGCCAGGGTCAGGGCCTCGTCGTCACTGTCAAACGGCAGCGCAACGAGGACAGGCCCAAAGATCTCGTCCTGGACGATCTCCGAATCCTGTGCCGCATCGACGATCAGCGTCGGCTCGTAGTAGGCGCCAGCTTCCAGATCGCCGGTGCCGGGCCGGCCGCCGGTGACGATCTTCGCGCCGCCCGCTCGGGCGCGATCGACCAGGCCTGCGACCCGATCGCGATGCTGGCGGGAGATGAGAGAGCCGAGGTCGGTGGCGAGATCGTCGACGTCGCCGATGATGACCTGCGACATGAGTTCCGCGACGCGATCGATAAAGGCGTCGTAGAGGGGACGTTGGACGTATGCGCGGGTGGCAGCGGTGCAGTCCTGGCCGGCATTGATCAGCGAGCCGGCGACGGCACCGCGGGCGGCGGCTTCGAGGTCGGCGTCGTCGAACACGACGAACGGCGCCTTGCCGCCCAGTTCCAGGTGAACCCGCTTGGCCGCACCGACGGCCAGCGAACCCACTCGGTTCCCGGCTCGGGTGGAGCCGGTGAACGACACCATGCTGACGTCGCGGTGGGTGACCAGGGCCTCGCCGGCGATAGGGCCTCGACCGGTGACGACGTTGATGACTCCGTCCGGGATCCCGGCTCGCTGCGCCGCCTCGGCGAAGGCGACTGAGGTCAGCGGGGTCAGTTCGGCGGGCTTGAGGACGATGGTGTTGCCGGCCGCGATGGCGGGCAGGATCTTCCAGGCGGCCATCTGCAACGGGTAGTTCCAAGGTGCGATCGAACCCACCACACCGATCGGTTCCCGGCGGATGGTGGAGGTGTGCTCGCCGGAGTACTCGGCACTGGCCTTGCCGTCGAGGTTGCGGGCGGCGCCGGCGAAGAAAGAGACGTTGTCGATCGTCCCGGGCACGTCAAAGCCCTGGGTGAGCCGGATCGGCTTTCCGGCCTGGCGGCTCTCGGTCTGGGCCAGTTCAGCGGAGACGGTCTCGAGCTCCGCCGCGAGGCGGTGCATCGCCGTCGAACGGTGTGCGGGGGTCGCCCTTGACCATCCTCTGAATGCGGCTTTCGCAGCGGCGACGGCGTCGTCGACGTCCTCCAGTGAGGCATGCATGTCGGTGGCGAGGATCCGCTGGTTGGCTGGATTGATGACCGTCAGCTGGTCGGACGAGCGACCGCGCCGGCGTTGCCCGCCGATGAACTGGGTGCCGGTGTCGTCAACGGCAGGGGACATGACGCTCCTCGGATGTGGGAACCAGATGTCCCCGATGGTCAGGCGGGCCGGAAAAGGGTCGTCGGGCTCAACGATGTGGTGAATGTAGCCGGAGCTGTCGGCAGAGCCGTGCAGCATGACGAGGGCGATTCATTGATCGCGGGAACGTTCGGATGTCTGACGGTCGACGGGAAGCGCTGGGCGAATGCCTGAATGGGGATCAGTCGGTGCGCCGCTGGCCCATCGTGGACAAGTGCAGCTCGGACAGGTCCATCGACGGGTCCGGGCACGGCGGCTGCAGTGCGGTGGCTGTCGCCCAACCCTGGCGCAGCCAGGCGACGTCGGTGTCGGCCTCGGCCTCGTCGGCGATCTCGGCGAAGGTCATGCTCACATAGCCTTGACCGCGCTCACCGATCTCGGCCTGGACTGCCCCGAACCGAGCCAGTGCCGTAGTCGGCTTCAGACCGCGAAGATCGGCGGCCGGGACGTCGGGCACGTTGACGTTCAGAACGTAGGGGCGGGTGGCGGACAGGGCGGCGCTGGACCCACTGCGCTCCTCGTGAGGGGCGACGATGGTGATGTCTAACCCAGCGGCGACGGCCGCCTGCGCCAAGGTCTGGATCCCGGTGCTGCGTACCCCGTCGTCATTGGTGATCAACGCATGCATCCAGCCCCATAGCGCTCCGTCCTCAATCGAGGTCGCGGATGTCCACCCGCTGTGCGAGTCGTTCGATCAACTGCCGTTCCCCGGTCGCGAGTCCGTGCCTGGTCGTGTTCAGCGCGCCGGCCGCCGCGCCCAACTTCAGTGCGCTTCCCAGGTCCGCATCCCGCGCCAGCGCACTGGCCATCCCAGCGGTCATCGAGTCCCCGGCGCCCCGGTGGTCGGCCAGCTCGAACGAGGGCGCGTGGACCAGCACGAAGCGCTCGCCGAGCAGGGCCAGCGTCGGTTCGGCAGCCCGGGAGATGACCACGTTCGTGGCTCCCGCGTCGGCAAGTTCACGAGCGGCACCAAACCAGCGCGGTCAGGTTCTCGGAGGCGGCGTGCCCGTGCTCGACGAGATCCTCGTGGCTGACCTTGAGCAGGTACGGTTTGCCGGTCATCACCGCCTCCAGCTCGTCGCCGGATAGGTCGGCGACCACCCGGACACCGTTGCCGGTGAGGTCTGCGGCCAGTCTCCGGTAGGTGTCGGGCCCAACGACCGGCGGGCCGTCCGGGCCGGCCAGCACCATCACGTCCGACGCCAGCCCTTCCACTAATGCCAGGTTGTACAGCTCGTCGTGCTCGTGCCGCTGCAAGATCGGAGGTGGCGTGCTGGCCAGTGCCTGGCGCTCACCCTCGGCGGTCATGGATGTAGCCGCCGTTCTCCTCGGTCATGTCGGCCGGTCGCAGGTCGATGCCCTCACGCCTGATCAGCGTGGTCAGTACGGCACCGCTCTCGCCACCGAACGGGCCGCAGAGACGGACCTGGAGCCCCAGAGTGGCCATCATCCGGGCCAGCCACACCCCCTGCCCACCAGCATGCAGGTGGATATCGGGCTCGCCGTCCGGCCGGCTCTCGATCGTCACGGTCAGCAGCGGGGATGGAGTGAACACCGCGCCCCTGCCCCCACCGTCCGCGCTGCGCTCGGCCACCTGTCAGCCTTTCGCTCGACATCTCACTGAACGCCAACGACGCAGGCGAACCACCGGTTCCAACTCCTGCCTGTCGCCCGACGCTCCGCACAGGGCACGGCAGGTATCCATACCGCGCATTGTCCTGGGCGGTGTTTCACTTCCAAGGATGTGAAACACGGGTGCACGGAACAGGAAAGCGCAGCCGCGAGGGATGTCGTCTCACCGGCGAGTCTGGCCCGTCTCGCCGCGGCCGAGCATGCCTCAGGCCAGGGCCACTCACCCTCCTACGGTGATAACCACATTGCCGCGTTTGCGACCGGTATCCACGTACCGGTGCGCCTGGACGATCTGCTCCAATGGATACTGCCGGTCGATCACGATCTGGAGTTCACCGGCCTCGATCCGATCGCGCAAGAAACTCAGCGCCTGCCGCTTGTCCACCGACATCCCGCTACGCACCTGCTTACCGCCGGTGATCGACGTCCACAGCGCGAGCACGACGTTCTGCAGCCCGGTGGTCGAGATGTAGCAGCCGTGCTTCGTCAACGAACCTTTGCACTTGGTGAAGGAGCTGCGTCCTACGGTGTCGAAGATGACGTCGTAGGTTTCCATTCTGACAGTGAAATCCGTTGCCGTGTAATCGACCTGGTCTCCCGACTTGAACCTTCGCACCCCCGGGCCCACCGCCGTCACCTCACCGGCAAGTTCCATCCCCAGCGTCCTGATGCCCTTTCGGGGCTTGCGCAGGCCGATGATGATCCGGCCCCAGATCGGCCGTCCCTGCCGCATCAGGCATTCGGCCGCCGTGACGGTTGTCGCGTGGATCCGTATCAACACTTCGCCGTCGCGCGGCACCGGCAGGGCGACGTCGCTCAGAGCAAGCACGTCGGGCGAGCCGTACTCAGAGAACACAACTGCCTTCATCCACGCCATCATCGCAGGTGAACGTCCGAGTGCGGCCAACCTACTCTTGCCGGGCGCTGATCCTGCCCACCGCGGTCCACGTCTCCCGCGCGAGAGACCCTGCCGCCCGGGTCCCGGGGTCATGATCAGCAACTGTGCTCATGCTGAGCGGATTGACATGACGAAGCCGGGCGGAGCTGGTGATCTCTTCCGCGACTCCGAAGAATTGACGAAATCAATTGCTATGAATGGAATTGAGGCCGAGGCGCGGCGGACGGGTCAAGCCAGGCGAGATGGTCAAAGCGGTCCAGGAACCTGATCCACCCCTGGTCGGGTCCAGCGTGCGCTGATCACCAACCTCCAACTCGGGTCCGACGTCGGTGCGCCGGGTGCGCACCGACGTCGGACCGGTGGGTGTGTGCAATCTCAGGGGATCGGCCAGGCCTTGCCGTCGGTGGTGTGGGTCTGGGGGATGCCGAGAAGCTTCAGGATGGTGGGCATGGTGTCCGGGAGGACGAACGGCTCGCCCGACGAGCGGGCCTGGGTGGAAGCGGACCAGAAGACCATTGGGACGCGTTGGACATCGCGCTGCGCGCCGCCGTGGTCGCCGTAGGAGCCATAGCTGACGTCGTCCTTGAGCAGGCCGACAACATCCGGTCCGCTGGGCCCGGCCATGGCGTCGATGATGCCCTGGCCGTTCGCCGACCACCAGCTGCGCTCCTGCGCGGACATCGGATTGGTGTTGGTCAGGACGTACCGATCCCCTGCCCGCCGGTACGTGGCGATGACCCCGGGGAGGGTCGTCATCGAGGCGGTCGACTCGGCGACCCGGGCAGGCGAGACGTCCTTGAGCCAGGCCTGGATCGAAGTCGACTGGTAGGAGAACTGGACGTTTCCGTTGGCCAGGAGTGGCTGCAGAGCCGGTGAGGGGTTGTTGTACGTCGAGGGCATCGAGTCCGGGCCGTAGTACCAGTTGGTGTCGCTCGTGCTGCTTCCGGCGCCGCGCTTGCCCTGATAGTTCGTCCCGGTGATGGCGCCGTGGTCGGCGGTCAACACGACCAGCGTCTCGTCGAGGATGCCCTGACGCTCCAGTTGTGCGAGCAGTTTGCCGAGTTGCACGTCGGCGTTTTCGGCCTGCCACTTGACGTGGGTCTGCTCGTCGATCGAGCCGGGGGCGGACTGGACGTCGTTGACGCCCCACATGTGGCCGGCCTTGTCAATGCCGCCCAGGGAGACGAACATCCCGGACCAGTCCTCGCGACTCATCATCTCGACGGCCGCGTCGGTTACCCACGTGTCGCCGCCGAGGTGGCCGGGGTTGCGCCCCGGCACGAACCGGTCGCCGTCCAGGGGGTAGATCCAGGACGGGAAGGCCAGGTTCGTGCCGTAGGCGTTACCGCCGTCGGAGTTGACGAAGAAGCGTCCGCACGGATCCAGCAGATATGCCGGCACGTTGATGCCCGCCGGGCCTCGATACCGGCCGTTGAGGGCGATCTGGCAGGGGCTGGTTGGGTTATTGGCCGAGCGGCTGCCGAACCGGACGGCGATGTCGGCTGCGGAGGTGTCGACGGCGGACTCGGCGGCCGCCGACTCCACGGCATACGACTTCTCACCTACGGTGATGAACTTCTTGCCCGGCTGGGCCTTCTGCAGGTAGTCGGCGAGTTTCGGGTAGCCCTCTTTCTTGATCAGAGTGCCGTACTGGTCGTAGGTGAGCTCGCCGGTAACCCACATCCGGTTCGCGCCGGAACCGAGGAGGTTGCCGGTGGAGTTGGGCTCTTTTGCGGCCGGTTCGCGCTGGTTCCCAACCGCCCGACCGAGTGCGACGAGCCAGTATCAGGCATTGCTGGCGGCTGAGCCTTGTCTTGCTGCCCACCCGGCAACCTGGGTTCTGCTGGTGAAGCCCAATTTGATCAGGATTTGCTCGACGTGGCCTTCGGCGGTGCGCTGGGAGATCACCAGTCTGGCGGCGATCTCCTTGTTGCTCAGTCCCTGCGCGATGAGTCCGGCGACCTGGCGTTGGCGGCGGGTCAGCGAGGTTGGCGCGTCCTCGCGCGGTGCCGGTACGGGCTGCCGCGGCTCTTCGAGGGCGTAGGCGAGGACGTCCTCAAGGGTGAGATCCCGGCCGCGGGTCACGTATTCGGTGAACGCGGCGTAGCCGAGGGCGTCGCAGATGTGCCGCTCGCAGGCAGCGTGGTGCCCGAGGAAGTGTCCGTAGGTGGTGATGGGTATGCCGAGCTCGGCCCAGAGCGTGTCAGCGGCGCCCAACAGGGTGGCGGCTCGCCGGTGGCGCCGCAGATCGGCCGAGATCCAGGCCAGCACCTCCAGGCACAGAACGATGCCGTACAGGTCATCCGACCCCCATGCTCGTTTGAGTCGCAGTGCCTCCAACTCCTGCGAGTAGGCCTGGTGAGGGTCTCCTCGGATGCAGGCGATGAGGCCGCCCACCCACAGCGCCAGAGACTGGTGGCGATCCGCGCCTCGGGGCTCGGATCTGGCCAGCATCTCCTGCTGGCAGGCGGTGGCCAGCTCATGGTCA
>JANNPJ010000789.1:0-15720 GCA_031400005.1 Kineosporiaceae bacterium
TCTGTCAGCAGGGCCGCGTAGCGGGCCAGGTACAGCGGCCATCCGTCATCGGTGTCCACCCCCATGCTGAGGGATTCCCACCCAGGTCCGTGCCGGTCGATGTGCCGGTGCTCCAACTCCACGCGGGTGCGCAGCGGGGTCTCGGCGATGAACCGGACCTCAATCTCGCTGGTCCGCTCCGGGTCGGTCTCGATCTGCCATTGTGGATCGATGTCCCAGCTGAACACCACGCGGTTGGGCGGGTCGTAGGCCAGGATCCGCGCCCAGCGGCACTCGCTGCCGTCAACGGCGCGGTCGACGATGTTTCCGCCGACCCGTGGCTCGAACACGGTCTCGGCGATCGGCGCACCGAGCAGGTTGTGCTCGGGCGGTTTGATGTCGCCGAATCGCTCGGTGAAGACCGCGAAAGCCCGCTCGATCGGGGCGGGGACGACGATCTGCCGGTGGATGGTGCTCGATTCGGTTGTGCTCATCAGCTCTCCTCGGTTGGTTAGTCAATCGGTTGGTCGGTCAGTCGGTCATCAGTAACGACATCCGTATAACTGGTCAGCGCCCGCTGCCAGAAGGTGTCGAGCTGGTCGCGTAGCGCGGCCAGCGCCACCGGGTTCAGCCGGTAGATCCGCCGGGTGCCCGCAGCCCGCTCACTGACTAGCCCGGCGTCTTTGAGCACCTTCAAATGCTGCGAGACAGCCGAGCGACTGACCGGCAACCCGGCCGCCAACTCCCCGACCGCCTGCGGGCGCTCGGCCAGGCAGGCCACGATCGCGCGCCGCGTGCCATCCGCCAGCGCGCCCCAGCCGTCTTCAGCTCGGTCAGTATCCACTAACCGTTAGCATTCACTAACCGAAGCATCTGGTCAACGCCTCCGATGCACGAAGGCTTTGAACTTTTTATGGACGAAGTCCTACCTCAATTGGGCTAAAGCGGCTAACGTTCGGTGTGGCAGACGTTACATCGCAGTGACGGCCGGAGGACGACGTGAAGCGAGTGGGGATGCGCCCAGAGAATGGGCATCAAGCCCGTCTGCTCCGTCTGCTTCGCGACAACGGCCCGCTCTCACGCGCCGAACTCGGCGAGGAAGTGGAGCTTTCGAAGTCCAAGGTGGCGATCGAACTCGATCGGCTGGCCGAACTGGGTTTCGTCGACGTCGTCGGGCTGGCCGCATCGCGTGGTGGGCGGCGCTCGCAGATGGTCGCGCTGTCATCCAGCTTGCGGTTCGTCGGCGTCGATATCGGGGCGACCTCGATCGACGTGGCAATTATGGACGGCGAACTGCGGTTGCTCGGGCACGCGGCTGCGCCGACCGATGTCCGGGCCGGGCCGAACGCGGTGCTCGACCAGGTGCTTGACCTGGTCGCCAAGGTCCGGGCCGATCTCTCCGGGCCGGCAGAGGAGCTGTCCGGCGTCGGCGTCGGCGTTCCGGGGCCGGTCAGTCAGGGTGCCGGGGCGCTCGTGGCACCGCCGATAATGCCTGGATGGAGCCACTTTCCGATCCGCGACATGCTTGGTGCCGCCCTCGGGGCGCCGGTGATGGTCGACAACGACGTCAACATCATGGCGCTCGGCGAACTGCACGCCGGTACCGCCCGCAGCGTCCGGGACCTGCTGTTCGTCAAGGTCGGGACGGGTATCGGCTGCGGGATCGTGGTCGGTGGTGAGATCTACCGAGGGGTCACCGGTTCGGCCGGTGACATCGGCCATATCCAGGTCGAGGAGAACGGGCCGGTCTGCATCTGCGGCAACATCGGTTGCCTGGAGGCGTGTTTCGGTGGCGCCGCGCTGGCCCGGGACGCCGAGGTGGTGGCCCGATCAGGCCGGTCAGCCCGGCTGGCCGAGCGACTCGCCGAACTCACAACCCCGGGCGGGCGCGGTGTCGCCGACGCCGGCGGGCCCGGTGCTGCTCTGACCGCTCAGGATGTCGGGATCGCCGCCGCAGCCGGCGACCCGGTCGCTCTCCAGATGGTCCGCCAGGGTGGCCATCGGCTCGGGCAGGTGCTCGCGTCGCTGGTCAGCTTCTTCAATCCAGCCCTATTGGTGATCGGTGGTGGGGTGGCTGCCGGGCTCGGACACCCGTTGCTCGCCGAGATCCGTAGCGTTGTCTACCGCCGCTCGCTTCCGTTGGCCACCGGCAACCTGCCGATCGTCCTGTCCGAACTCGGTAGCACCGCTGGTGTCGTCGGCGCTGCCCGGTTTGTCTCCGATTCCGTGTTCAAACCGACCTAAGTTCACACCGACGAATCCCGTGCTGCACCACCCCAGGTGTGATCGGCACCCGGGGTGATGACGCACATCCCGATCCGATTCCGCAACGACAGTTCCGACGCAGCAAAGGGTTCCGAGCTCAACGAGGACGGGCTCAACGACGACGAGGCGACGCCGAGTACCAAACGTGATGATGACGAGGCGACATGGATGACGTTCTACTGCTGCGAATGCGCGGCATAGTCAAGGAGTTCCCCGGGGTCCGGGCGTTGGACGGCGTCGATCTCGACGTCCGGGCCGGCGAGGTGCACTGCCTGCTCGGCCAGAACGGCGCGGGAAAGTCCACCCTGATCAAGGTTTTGGCTGGTGCTCACCATCCGGACAGCGGAACTGTGCACTGGCGCGGTGCGGAGGTCGACTTCACCAACCCCGGCGCCGCGCTGGCCCGCGGGATCGCCACCATCTACCAGGAACTTGATCTGGTGGCCGGGTTGAGCGTCTCGGACAACATCTTCCTCGGGCGGGAACGATCTACCGCCGGATTTGTCCGCCGCGGACTTCAGCTCGCCCAGACCCGTGAACTGCTGTCCCGGCTCGGGCACAGCGAAATCCTTCCGGATCGGGAGGTTGGCCGGCTGTCCGCGGCCCAGCAGCAGATCGTCAGCCTGGCGAGGGCATTGGCGCAGGATGCCCGCCTGATCGTGATGGATGAGCCGTCCGCGGTCCTGGCTCATGACGAGGTCGCCAACCTGTTCCGGGTGATCGCCGACCTGACCTCCGAAGGGGTTGCCGTGGTGTATATCTCGCACCGGCTGGAGGAGATTCGGCGGATCGGCGACGTCGTCACCGTGCTGAAGGACGGTCGCACCGTCGCCACCGGCCTGCCGGCCGGCACCACACCGACCGCGAAACTCGTCTCGCTGATGACCGGCCGCACCGTCGAGTACCTGTTCCCGGCCCCTTCCACGCACGATCAGGACAGGCCCCGGTCGGCCTTGCTTGAGGTCGAAAATCTCGGCCTGGCAGGGGTGTTTGAGAATGTCTCACTTTCGGTTCGGGCTGGTGAGATCGTCGGGATCGCCGGACTGGTCGGTGCCGGTCGCTCGGAAGTGCTGGAGACGATCTACGGGGCGCGCCGGCGCACCGCTGGTTCGGTCACCATGGACGGCAAAAAGCTCCCGGCCGGCAACGTTCACGCCGCCGTCCGGGCCGGTCTGGGGCTGGCCCCCGAAGAACGCAAGAGCCAGGCCCTGTTGCTGGGCGAACCGGTGGCTCGCAACGTGTCGCTGGCCTCGTTGCCGCGACTGGCCCGGTTCGGCTGGCTGGATCGCGGCCGGGAGAAACGGGAGGCGATCGACGTCACCCGGGATCTCGACGTCCGACCGCCCGACGTAACCAGGGCTGCCCGCACCCTGTCCGGTGGCAACCAGCAGAAGGTCGTGGTGGCCCGCTGGTTGCTGGGATCGACCCGGTTGCTGCTGCTGGACGAGCCCACCCGAGGTGTCGACGTCGGCGCCCGCTCGGAGCTCTACGCCGTGATCCGCCGGCTGGCCGGCGAGGGGATCGGTGTGCTGCTGGTGTCCAGCGAGGTCCCGGAAGTGCTCGGCCTGGCTGACCGGGTGCTGGTGATGCGCGAGGGCCGAATCGTGCACCAGGCACCCGCCTCTGACCTCGATGAGCACCGGGTACTCGATCTCGTGATGGAAGGAAGTGTCTAGATGAGCGAGCAGAGCGGAGCCACGGTGAGCACGCCGACGGTCCGTCCGACCGGACCCGGGCTGATCTCCAGGCTGCGAACTACCGAGGTGCGAAACCTTGGACTGGTAGCGGTTTTAGCCGTGCTGGTGGTGGTCGGGGCGGTGACCAGTGAGAACTTCCTTGCCGCCGACAACCTGCGGAACATCCTGGTCAATTCGTCGATGATCGGCGTCGTCACGGTCGGAATGACCTTCGTGATCATCGGTGCTGGCATCGACCTGTCGGTGGGTGCGCTGGTGGCGCTGGCGTCGGTCTGGGCGACGACGCTGGCTACGCAGTCCTACGGGCCGTGGATGATGGTTCTCTGCGCGGTGCTGGTCGGGGCCGGTGCCGGCCTGGTGAACGGACTACTGATCGCCTATGGCCGACTGGTGCCGTTCATCGTCACGTTGGCGATGCTGGTCAGTGCGCGTGGGCTGGCGGCCAAGTTGGCCGACAACCGGACCCAGATCGTCACCGAGGACTCGATCAAACGGGTTGCCACCACGGATGTGCTCGGCGTTCCCCTGCTGGTCCTGGTGCTGGCGGCGGTGGCCGCGATTGGCTGGGTGCTGCTGAACCGGACGACCTTTGGCCGGCGGACCTTCGCCATCGGTGGCAATGCCGAGGCGGCCCGACTGGCCGGAATCGATGTCCGGCGCACCACCGCATTGCTGTACACCCTCTCCGGCACCTGTTGCGGGATTGCCGCCGTGATGATCATCGCCCGGACCACGACCGGGTCCAGCACGCACGGAAATCTCTACGAACTCGACGCCATCGCCGCAGTGATCATTGGTGGGACGTTGCTGACCGGCGGTCGCGGCACGCTGATCGGCTCGCTTCTCGGTGTCCTGGTGTTCACCACGATCACCAACATCTTCATCCTCAACAACCTGGCGACCGAGGTCCAGAACATCGCCAAAGGCCTGATCATCGTCGTCGCGGTGCTGCTGCAGCGCCGGGCCAGCCGTGAAAGCGCCCAACATTTCCCGTGATCATGCACGAACTGACAGCTCTGGCCGCGCGAAATGTCATTACGTGCATGATCACGGCGGAGTTTTTCAAGCCCGTTTCTCCCTGGAGGTTCCGATGGACAGTCCACTCAACGGCGCACTCAACGGCGCACTCAACGGCGCGCTCAACCGTCGCCGCCTGTTGCTCGGGGCCGGGGCGCTGGGTGCCGGCGCCCTGGTCACCGCGTGTACCAGCAATACCCCGGACGACGATGGTGAGGCGGCTCCGGCAGCCAACGTCGGTGCCGGCGGCGGTGACAACGACAAGCCCGGTAAGGCCGTCACCATTGGCTTCTCGGCCCCGGCCGCGGACCATGGCTGGATTGCGGCGATCACCAGCAACGCCCGAGCGCAGGCCGAAAAGTACTCCGACGTCACCCTCGAGGCGGTTGAGGGCAGCAACGACGTGAACAATCAGATCAGCCAAGTGGAGACGCTGATCAGCAAGAAGGTTGGTGCCTTGGTGATCCTGCCGTTCGACGGCAAAGCGCTGACCGAGGTGGGAATCAAGGCGATGGAGGCCGGGATCCAGGTGATCAACCTCGACCGGGTGTTCTCCTCCCCACGCGGGGCTCGAGCCTGGATCGGTGGCGACAACTACGGGATGGGCGCCGCGGCGGGGCGCTACATCGCCGAGCAGTTGAAGGCCAAGGGGGTGCAGAACCCGGTGATTGCCGAGGTGCAGGGGATCGCCAACCTGCCACTCACCCAGGACCGCACCCGTGGCTTCACCGAGGCGTTGGCTGCGGCGGGGTTCAAGGTCCGCAATCGGGTGTCCGCGGATTTCACCGTCGAATCCGGCCAGCGGGTGACGAGCGACCTGCTTCAGGCCGCGCCGAAGATTGACGCGCTCTGGAACCACGACGACGACCAGGGGATCGGCGTGCTGGCGGCGATCGATCAGGCCAAGCGCACCGAGTTCTTCATGGTCGGAGGCGCCGGTTCGCGTAACGCGATGGACCTGATCAAGGCGGACAGCGGGGTGCTGAAAGCGACAGTCACCTACCCACCGAGCATGGCCTCGTCGGCGATCAAGCTGGCCCGGCTGGTGGCCCAGGGCAAGGGGATGAGCGATCTGGTCGAGAACGAGATCCCGGCCTCGATCACGCTGGCCAGCGCCACCGTGACCAAGGAGAACGTGGACGCCTACCTGCCGTTCGGCTTTGCGTCCTGATGGCGGCCGGGGCGGACGCCCTTGGCGTCGGAATGATCGGGTACTCCTTCATGGGCTCAGCACACTCGCAGGCCTGGCGCTCGGCCGGTCACTTCTTCGACCTGCCACTCGCGCCGCAGCTGACCGTGCTCTGCGGCCGGGATCCGGTGGCCACGGCGGCAGCGGCCGATCGGCTTGGCTGGGCCAGCATCGAAACCGACTGGCGGCGGGTGATCGAGCGGGACGACGTCCATTTGGTGGACATCTGCACCCCCGGTGACACCCACGCCCAGATCGCCATCGCCGCGCTCGAGGCGGGTAAGCATGTGCTGAGCGAGAAACCGCTCGCCAACACGGTGGCCGAGGCCGAGCAGATGGTCGCCGCAGCGGCGGCGGCGCGGGCTCGCGGCGTCCGGTCGATGGTCGGTTTCAACTACCGACGGGTGCCGGCGATCACCCTGGCCAGGCAGCTGGTGGCCGACGGTCGGCTCGGTGAGATCCGGCACGTGCGTGCCCAGTACCTGCAGGACTGGATCGTCGACCCACAGTTTCCGCTGGTCTGGCGGCTGCAGGCGGAGCGGGCCGGCAGCGGGGCGCTCGGTGACATCGGTGCGCACATCGTCGATGCCGCGCAGTACATCGTCGGTGACCAGTTGGCTGGGGTGAGTGCTCTGACCGAGACGTTCATCAAGCAGCGGCCGTTGCCGGTTTCGTCGTCCGGGCTGGGCGCGGAGGGGACAGCCCGGACCGGCGAAACCGGCACGGTGACGGTGGACGACGCCGCGCTGTTCATCGGGCGCTTCCGCGGTGGGGCCTTGGCTTCATTTGAGGCTACCCGGTTCGCGACCGGTCGGAAGAACGCGATCCGGATCGAGGTCAACGGCAGCCTGGGCAGCGTGGCTTTCGACTTCGAGTCGATGAACGAATTGCAGGTGTACGACGCGACCACCCGGGCCGAGGTGGCGGGGTTCACCCGGGTCCTGGTCACCGAACCCGAGCACCCGTACCTCAAGGCCTGGTGGCCGCCCGGCCATCTGATCGGTTACGAACATTCCTTCATCCACGAAATTGTCGATCTGGTAAGAAATCTTGCTGACGGGACGGATCCGAGTCCGTCCTTCGCCGATGGGCTGCAGGTACAACGCGTGCTGGCGGCGGTGCAGGACTCCGCTGCCGAGGAATCGCGGTGGCGGGCCGTGCCACGTCCCGAATCGGCGGCCGACGCCGCCTGAATGACGCCGCTTCAATGACGTCGCTTGATGACGCCGCATCAATGTAGGAGGAATCGATGACGCGACCGATTACTTTGTTCACTGGGCAGTGGGCCGATCTGCCGTTCGAAGAGGTCTGTCGGCTGGCCTCGGGCTGGGGTTATGAAGGACTCGAAATCGCCTGTTGGGGAGACCATCTCGACGTTGTCCAGGCGGTTGACGACGACGGGTACCTGAAGGGCCGCAAGGATCTGCTGGAGCGGTATGGCCTGAAGGTCTGGGCGATCTCCAATCACCTGGCCGGCCAGGCCATTTGCGATGACCCGATCGACGAGCGACACCGCGGCATCCTGTCCGACCGGGTGTGGGGTGACGGTGACGCCGAGGGAGTGCGGACCCGGGCTGCCGAGGAGCTGAAGGCCACCGCCCGGGCGGCGTCCCGGCTCGGTGTCGACACCGTCGTCGGGTTCACCGGGTCCAGCATCTGGAAGACCGTGGCGATGTTTCCCCCGGTGCCCGAGTCAATGATTGACGCCGGGTACGCGGACTTCGCCGACCGCTGGAATCCGATCCTCGACGTCTTCGACGAGGTCGGCGTCCGGTTCGCGCACGAGGTGCATCCCTCGGAGATCGCCTATGACTACTGGACGACGGTCCGCACCCTGGAGGCGATCGGCCATCGCCCGGCGTTCGGGCTGAACTGGGATCCCAGCCACTTCGTCTGGCAGGACCTGGATCCGGTCGGTTTCCTCTGGGACTTCCGGGACCGGATCTATCACGTGGACTGCAAGGACGCGAAGCGGCAGACCGGTAACGGGCGCAACGGCCGGATGGGATCCCACCTGGCCTGGGCCGACCCCCGGCGAGGCTGGGATTTCGTCTCCACCGGCCACGGTGATGTGCCCTGGGAGGCTTGCTTCCGGATGCTGAACACCATCGGGTACACCGGGCCGATCTCGGTCGAGTGGGAGGACGCCGGGATGGACCGGTTGGTCGGCGCACCCGAGGCACTGGAATTCGTTCGCCGCCTGGCCTTCGCCCCGCCGGCAGCCGCCTTCGACGCCGCCTTCAGCACCCGTTAGCGATGGTTCGACTCGCGGCTAGGCGGGGCCGTGGTGCTCCATGCGAGCGGATCGGGCTGCGGGTGATAGGACAAGGGGATGCGCTCCCTGACTCGAATCATCGCCGCGACCACGCTGACCTGCGAGGCGCTAGTCGTGATCTTCGCCGGGCTGGTGGCCAAGGACCTTTCCTCGCTGTCCGTCGGCGCTGCGCTCGGGATCTCGGCAGCGCTCGCCGTCGGCTGCCTGCTCGCGGCCGGGATGCTCGGCACCAGGCGTGGCTACGTGCTGGGTTCACTCTTGCAGTTGCTGATCATCGGCTATGGGTTCTGGGTGCACACGATGTTCTTCGTCGGTGCCCTTTTCGCCGGGTTGTGGATCTTTTCGCTGGTGGTGGGCACCCGGGCCGAACGTGAGGCCGAGCGCCGCTGGGGTTCACCCTCAGCCCCACAGGCCGCTTCGGAACCAGGCCGCGAAGGCGAGTAACGTCGGCCTATGCAGAGCAAAGTGTTGACCAGCCGTCGGCTGCGATTGCGGCCCTGGAGTGTGGACGACGCCGAAGCCGCAGCCCAGATCTTCGGCGTCGGCGAGGTTGCCAAGTGGCTGACCCCGGCGATGTCCCGGGTCCCGGACGTCGCGGCCATGCGCAGCGTGCTGGAGGCTTGGCTGGCGGAGGTCGATCGGTTGGTGCCGCCGCTGGGCCGGTGGGCGGTGGAGCTGGCCACGGATAACGGCGGGTCCGGTCAGGTGATCGGCGCGGTGGCGTTGCTGCCGCTGCCACCGGAGGGTGAGGACGCGGAGATCGCCTGGCAGACCGGGCCGGACTTCCAGGGGCACGGGTATGCCACCGAAGCCGCCGACACCCTGATCCGGTGGGCGTTCGCGGCCGGATTGCCCGAGGTCTTCGCGGTGTCCCGGCCGGCCAACCGGGCCGGTGCTCGGGTCGCCGAGCGACTGGGCATGGAGTGGGTCGGGCAGACCGACAAGTACTACGGGCTGAACCTGGCCGTTCACCGCGCCCGTCCGGGAGATCTCCCGCGTGTCTCGGGCTGATGCCCTCGTGATGAGATGTCCGCATGACGGACTTCAGCGCGGCGATGCGGCTCACCCCGCTCGATGAGCGGCGATGGACGGCCGACCTTCCGGCTGACTGGGCGCAGGGACGGACCACCTTCGGTGGTCTGATCGGCGCGCTCGCCGCCCGGGTCGCGACCCTCACGGTCGGCCCGGAACGGCCGTTGCGTTCGCTCGATCTGGCGTTCATCGCTCCACTCCCGGCCGGGCCGGCCGAGGTGGACGTCGAGGTGCTGGGCGCGGGCAAGGCGGTCACCCAGTTGGCGGTGACCTTCCGCTCCGGCGGTGTCCTCGGCGCCCGAGTGCATGTGGTGGCCGGCGCTGCGCGGGTGTCCGCGCTGCGAGTGGACACCGGGCCGACCGAGATGGTCGAGGGCGACCCGGCCGAGCAGGGTGTCGAACTGCCGTACATGCCCGGCGTGATGCCGGAGTTCGGAAAGAACGTGGAGTACCGCTGGTGTTCCGAGGCGTTCCCGTTCACCGGTGGCGGGCCGGAGACGGCCCGGTTGAACGGCTGGGTGCGACACCGCACCGACGCGCACGGGCTGGAGGCGATGATCGCGTTGCTCGACGCCTGGCCGCCGGTGGTGCTGCCGATGGCCACCGGCCCGACCCCGGCAAGTACCGTGCACTGGGCGATCCATCTGGCCCCGCCTGAGGCCTACCCGGCTGCCTCCGACGGCACGGACGCCGGGTTCGATGCAGCCAAGCAGTGGGTCTGGTACGAGGCGCGAACCGTTCAGTGCGCGGACGGCTACGCCACCGCCTACGCGTCCATGTTCGCCGAGGGCCGGTTGGTGGCCTGGTCGGAGCAGTTGATTGCGGTGTATGACCGACCGGTCACGGCGGAGCCGGCCGAAGTGGTCGCGCCGGTCGCCCAGGCGTAGCGTCACCGGCATGCGCATCGTCATCGCGGGTGGACACGGGAAGATCGCTCTCCAACTGGGCCGGTTGCTGGCGGCTCGAGGTGGTACCGCAGTCGGCCTGATCCGCGACCCGGCCCAGCAGGACGATCTGCGTGCCGCCGGGATGGAGCCGGCGGTGCTCGATCTGGAGGGCGCCGACGCCGATGCAGTGGCCAAGGTGCTGGCCGGTGCGGACGCGGCGGTGTTCGCCGCCGGAGCCGGTCCGAATTCCGGGCCGGACCGCAAGGACACCGTGGACCGGGCGGGGTCCGTGCTCCTCGCCCAGGCCTGCGAGCTGGCCGGGGTTGATCGCTTCCTCCAGGTCTCGTCGATGGGAGTGGAGTCGGTCCGGAACGCGCCCCCGCAGCCGCAGGACGACGTCTTTGCCGTCTACCTGCGGGCCAAACTCGCGGCCGAGGAGGACCTGCGTAGTCGCTCTTCTCTGGACTGGGTCGTGCTCCGGCCCGGAGGGCTGACCGACGACCCCGGGACCGGTCTGGTCCGGCTGGCGCCGTCCGTCGAATCCGGTCGGGTGCCCCGAACCGACGTCGCTGCAGTGCTTTTGGCGCTGCTGGACACCCCCGATGTCCGCGGCCTGGTACTGGAGCTGGTCAGCGGGGACGTACCGATCGCCGATGCCGTCGCCGCGGCAGTCCCAACCCGCTGATCACCGCGGGTGATGACGGCCGGTGCTAGCGGCGGACGTGAAGGCGTCCCCGTCTTCTGAGAGACCTCAGTAGGTACGACCGGCCCGCCCCCGGGTGTCGCGCAGCCCGAGTTCGGACAGGGCCACCTGCTCGGACACGGTGCTGCGTAGCCAGTAGAGCTCGTCCGGGTCGAGCAGTTCGCGCTGCAGTGCCCCGGCCAGCCAGGCGGAGTCCAGCACCGGACCGGACCACGGGGCGTGGCGGGGATTGCGGTTTCGGCGTGCGCGTCCCGAGGTGCGCTGTGAGCGGAAGAGCTGGGCCGCCGACTCGGGCAGAAAATCCTCGAAGAGCACCGGCTCCGAGGTCAGCCAGCCGGCCGCCAGCAGCGAGGACAGGTCCCCGGCGGGTGGGCGGCCGTCGCGAACTCGCTCCGGGACGGCCGTCATGGTGGTGACCGTGAACGCGGCACCGGCCAGGCCTTCCTCGGTGTCCGGCAGGGCGTCGGGTCCGAACGAGTCGTAGAGCTGGCGTCCGAGCCGGGTCAGGGCGATCCCGCGGGTCTCCACCTCGCCCAGGTACTGCAGGCGAGGATCGCTACCCGGGTCGACGTCAGGGCTGGGTGTAGCAAGCAGTACCTGACGCACCAGCAGGTCGGGGCCGTTCCAGCCTGGCGGCCCGACGACTCCGAGGGCACGGATCCCGAGGTCCGGCAGCCGGGCGGCGAAAGCGTCCAGATCGAGCACCCGGGGGGCCAGGTGCTGGATGGTCACCCGGTCGACACCGGCGATCTCCGCGGCTATCGACGAGACGGCCGCCAGTTCCTCGTACCAGCTCAGATCGGCCGGCTCGATCGGAGAGGTGAAGGTCTCGGTGGCCAGGGTGAGGAACTCCTGGGCGTCCGCGTCGCCCAGGCCGGTCTCGGTCGCGGCCCGATCGGCCAGGGTGAGCAGGCGCGGGGAGAACGGCTGGCGCCGCTCGATGAAGGCGTCGATCCGTGCGGCTAGCTCGGTGCTGAAGAAGGCTCGATCCATCGTGGTGAGCAGGGCGGTGAAGACCCGGAACGGGTTCCGCTCCAGTTCGACCGGGTCGTTCGGGCGGAACCCGGTGGCGATGATCGGGACCGTGCCGTCCGAGAGTTCGCGTAGGTCGTAGAAGCCGGTCGGGTACATCCCCATCGCCGCGAAGATCCGGGCCACCGCGGCCAGCTCGACCGGGCTGCCGACCCTGATCGCCCCCTGGCGCTCGACCGCGACACGCTCGCTACTGCCCGGCCGCTGGGCGGTCTGGGCGATTTGTGCGTTCACCTCGCGAACGCCGTCGATCAGGGCTGTGTGCCCTGGGACCGTCCGACCAAGATAGTCGGAGAGCCGCTGGGCGAAGTGAGCGCGAAGCTGCCAGGGGGCCTGCATGGACAGCATGTTTCCGGATCGTCTGAGGGTCAAAGCACCGAGGGGGGTACGTCACCTCGCAATTCGCCCATCTCGGCGGTGAGACAGTTCGTGCAGGAACGATATTCAGGCGACGGGCAGCCTCTCGATGCTGCACAGTTCAGCCGTGAAGTGCTACGAAACCGCCCCCGCCGTCCACCTGAACGAGGTGGTCCCCGCCGCCGAGCTCGCCGCCGCCGTGGCGGAGGGTCTGGTCCGGGTGCAGCGCCATCCGTCGCTGCCTTTGCGGATCTTCAACTACACCGAACTGGCGGTGTACAGCCGGGCGTGGAACCCCGCCACCCTTAACTGCCGGGGACTGATCGTGGACGACGATGACCAGATCGTCGCCCGGCCCTGGGTCAAGTTCTTCAACAGCTTCGAGCACCCCGACGACGCGCTGGACCTGCACGCGCCGGTCGAGGTCACCGACAAGGCCGATGGCTCGCTGGGGATTCTCTACCTGACGGTGGACGGCCCGGCGATCGCCACCCGGGGCAGCTTCGCCGGTGAACAGGCCCAGCACGCCACCGAGCTCTATCGCGCTCGGTACGCAGGCACCTGGGAACCGAGCGCAGGCTGCACCTATCTCTTCGAGATTGTGTACCCCGCCAATCGGATTGTGCTCGACTACGGTCACACCGACGACCTGGTGCTGCTCGGCGCGGTCGAGATCGCCACCGGGACAGCGGTCGGGCCGCTCGATCCGATCTGCGCGCCTTGGCCGGGGCCGCGGATCGAGGTGCTGGCGTACCTGAGTCTGGCCGAGGCGCTGGCCGCCGAGCCGCGGAAGAATGCGGAAGGGCTCGTCGTCCGTTATCTGCCCGGCAGCCCGCTCGCCGGGACGGCGGTAAAACTTAAGCAGGCGGACTACGTCCAATTGCACCGGATCGTGACCGGGCTGACCGCTCGGCGGTTGTGGGAGCGCTCGGCCGTGCACGCCGTGCTGGCCGACGACCCCGAAACCGCAGTGCGGCGGCTCGGGCAAGTCCTGCACCTGGATCCGGCCGATGTGCAAGGGATAGTCGAGGCGGGGCCGGACTGGCTGGAGCAGGTGCGGCAGTCCGTGCCCGAGGAGTTCCTGGACTGGATCACGCAGACCACGGATCGACAGGCCAGTCAGGTCGATCGGATTCTCGCCGACGTCGCCGACGTCCTCCGGGAACTGACCGGATTGGAGCGCAAGGAGATTGCTCTGAAGATCGCCAAAAATCCCTATCGGGGAATGATTTTCGCAGCATTGGACGGTCGGTCGATCCGGTTGCTGGCCTGGGCGGCGATCCGGCCGGCAGCCGACCGTGGCTTCGGAGCTCGTGGAGAGGACGTGGCCTGATGGCCGAGTTGGTGATTACCCGAGGGCTGCCGGCGTCCGGCAAGAGCACCTGGGCTCGGAAGTGGGTGGACGAGGACCCCGCCGAGCGGGCCCGGGTGAACCGGGACGACCTGCGGTTCAACCTGTATGGGGCGGCCCGGCTGACGCACCGGCAGGAAGTCGCGATCGGGATGGTCCAGCAGGCGTCGGTGCGGGCCCTGCTCGGGGCCGGCCGGTCGGTCGTGGTCGACGACATGCACCTACGGGCCCGGTACGTGAGCGGCTGGGTCGAAATCGCGGTTCAGGCGGGCGCCGGGTTCGCCGTCCAGGACTTCACCGACGTCCCGGTGCAGGAGTGCATCCGACGGGACGACGAACGGGCTGCCCGTGGCGAACGGGCGGTGGGCGCGGAGGTGATCCGGGAGTTGCATACCCGATATCTGGCCTCCGGCCGAGGGCTGCCTGCCTCCGCTCTGGTTCCGAAATCAGCATCGAATACTGTTGGGGCGGAAGGAAATACCGGGCTCGGGTACCAACCGGATCCCGAGCTTCCGGCCGCCTGGCTGGTTGACGTCGACGGCACGTTGGCACTGATGGCCACCACAGATGGGGCACGGAGCCCGTTCGAATGGCATCGGGTGGGGGAGGACACCCCGAACCCGGCCGTGGTGGAACTGGTCCGGGCGCTCGCGGCCGGTGCCGCGATCGTGGTGATGTCCGGCCGGGACGAGAGTTGCCGGTCGCTCACCGAGCAGTGGCTGGCCCGGTACGAGGTGCCCTACGACGGTTTGTTCATGCGTTCGGCCGGGGATTCGCGCAAGGACTCGATCGTCAAACGGGAACTGTTCGACCGTCACGTCGGGGCCCGCTGGGCGGTCCGCGGAGTGATCGATGACCGTCGGCAGGTGGTCGAAATGTGGCGGGCGATGGGCCTGATGTGCGCGCAGGTCGCCCCCGGTGACTTCTAGGCGGCTGAGGAGGGGTCAAGGGTGGGGTCCGGCAGGTGCTGGTCCGAGTGGTCCAGCGCCGGAGGCGATTCCCGGCGGGGCATGGGGATCACCCGGGGCATCGTGATCACCTGGGCAAGACCAGGCACATCGGCCGCGGCTTGCCGGACCACCGCCCGCCCGAACTCCGGGTGCAGGGTGGCCAGCAGGCCGGGTCGTCCCGCGTTGTCGATCGCGGCGGCGAGCACCGAAGACAAGACGATGGTGAGCGGCGGGCGGGGCATGTCTCCTCCTCGACGCCGCGAGATTCGGCGTCCTGAACCTTCGTCATCGCCGTCCACCTCGCTCGGCTTGAACCGGATCGCCGATCCCGGCGCAGGACTACCCCATCCGGCCTACCGCGACCGTCGCTGATCCCACCAGGCTCAGCCAGGTACGCAGGCCCTAGGCTGGCGCGGCCCGCCAACCACAGTGGTTGCGCTGGGTGAGGATCGGACAGGTCCGGCCGAATTCGGCAATTCGCGGCGAGAGGGATAGGAAACATGGCTACCGAGCGGACGCTGGTGCTGATCAAGCCGGACGGCGTGCGTCATGGTCAAGTCGGCGAGGTGCTTCGCCGGATCGAGACCAAGGGCTACCTGATCGTCGCGCTGGAGATGCGCACGGCCAGCGGGGACCTGCTGGCGCAGCACTATGCCGAGCATCTTGGCAAGCCGTTCTACAACAACCTGGTCGAATTCATGGGGTCCGGTCCGGTGGTGGCTGCAGTGATCGAGGGTGAGCAGGTGGTGGCCGCCTTCCGGGCCATGGCCGGTGCCACCGACCCGGTCAAGGCCGCGCCCGGCTCGATCCGTGGCGACCTCGGGCGGGACTGGGGCAGCGCCGTCCAGCAGAACGTGGTGCATGGTTCGGACGCACCCGAGTCGGCGGCCCGCGAGATCGCGCTCTGGTTCCCCGAGCTGTAGCCGACCCTCCGTGATCTTGCACTAATTGACCCGTCTTTTGGTTAAAGATCACGGCTCGGTGAG
>JANNPJ010000820.1:0-5241 GCA_031400005.1 Kineosporiaceae bacterium
CTTGCCACAGAAATCGGTGTCCCACAGACCCACCCCCGTAGCCGCCGCCTCCTGGGACAGTTGGCGGTACACCTTGTTGTAGGTGTACTCGACCTTCTGATAGCTGGGGATGACCTGCCCCTCGCGCACCAGCACCGAACCCACGTCGTGCCAGGTACCGTCAGTGGACCGGGTGGCGACGAAACGCGCTTCTCGCCCCAGGTTGCTGCTGCTGGCGTCGCGCGCTGTCAGTCGCACCCGCCGACCCACGCCGGACGTGGTGAACAGCAACGACTTGAGCCGCTTGGCCGCCTCAACGCATGGCACTCACCGGTGGTCTGCGACAGGTCCTGGTGGTATTCGTACATCTCCATGGCCTGGGTGGCCAGGAACCGCACCCTGGTGCCGGCCAGTCCGGAGTCCGGCGCGACACCGTCGATCTTGACGTCGATGGTGTCACCGTCCGCGACGAACACCACGGCGCCGTACTGGATGATCGACGCGCTACCGCCGGAGATCGTTGCGGCGGTAGCGGGAGCGCTGATCGGCATGACAGCGCCAGCGACGCCCAGACAGCTGAGCCCCACACATACCCATGCCCTGATCCGTAGCCGACACGACATCCCGACCACCCCTTTCCGTTGCCTTGCAGGTTGGATGACTCGGCCGGGACAGCGTTCATTCCCCCGCCGCTGTCGGAACCGCCGCTGTCGCTGTCGTCGGTGTCGGCGTCGCTGTCGTCAATGTCGCTGGGTTTCGACCTGGATGTCGTCGTGGCCGTCACCTTCACCGCAGAGGGCACCGTCACCCCCGTCGCCCGCGCTCAGTGTCATCACCGCCGCCGGATGCGGTGGCGCGGCAGCCCCTTTCGGGTTCTCACCCCCGCACCCGGCCGCGTGGTTAGGCGCAGGTGGTGCGCAGCAACTCGATCTCCTCAGCGGTGCCGTCCTCGACCTCGACCTCGACGATCACCTGGCCGGGCTGCAGATCCAGCACCGAGGCCTCATCTGATCCCTCGCTGTCCTCGCCCTCGCTGTCCTCGCCCTCGCTGTCGGTGCTGGGGCAGTCCAGGCCCTCTACCTCTTCCCATTCCAGTTCGGTGTCGGCGGTCAGGGTGAACGTGTAGGTCACCCCGGTGAAGGCCTTCACGACCAGGGCGCCGGTGGCGTCGTCGTAGCTGGTGATGGTGGCGAACCGGTCACCTTCGTCCTCGTCGTCGTGGCCGTCGCTGTCGCGGTCGCCGGAGCACTTGTCGGTGGCGTTGTCGTCTTCGTCCTCGTTCTGCACCCCATCGCGGTCGCGGTCCTCGCCGCCGTCGCTGATGCCATCGCCGTCGGAATCGGCCACCCCGACCTTCAGCCGCAGTTCGTTCTCGTCCTCGTCATCGACGTTGTCGCGGTCACGGTCGTCGTCGTCGAAGGCACAGGTCTCGGTGGCGTCGTCCTCGTCCTCGTTGGCGATCTTGTCGTGGTCGTAATCCTCGTCGCCGTCCTTGCGGCCATCGCCGTCGGAGTCCGCGGTGCGGATCTTCGTTCGGGACGCGGACTCGTCGCCGTCGTCCTGACCGTCGTTGTCGCTGTCCTCATCACGCGGCAGTGACCGCAACCGGTACTCACGCAGATTCGACAGGCGGTCGTGGTCGGGGTCGCCCGCGGCGTCGGAGGCTTTGAAGGGGTTGAGCTTGTGGGTGGTCTCCCACCTGTTCGGGATACCGTCCCGGTCGGAGTCCAGGCTGGCCGCGTTCGCCGGCCCGGCCAGTCCGGCCATCGCGATGGTCACGAATGCCGCCAGGCAAGCCTTCTTCGGATCAATCACAGGAGTGTCCCTTCGGTAGCTGAGCCACCTCGCCACATATGCGAGGCCTCATGGCTTTGCGCCCCCACCTCGCGGTGGCTTCGCCCTTGTCCACGCCACCACCAAGGAGCGGTCGGCGACACCCACGTCATCGAACCCACCAGCGATCCGTGACGGCCTACCCGCGAACAGGTATCGAATCCACCCGATCAGCCCAACACCCCGAGGCCTCATCCTCTCCCCGGACGGGGGACGGCTTCTCACAAACGTTCCATTCCCAGAGCAAGATCAATACTGGGCAGGGTGGATCCGTTCCGACCCGGATCTGCTCTCACAACTCGTTCTCACGCAAGTGGGTCGATGCGCCCCCAGTTCGAGGCCGCCCTCGCCCTGGCCCGCCAGATCAAGGCCCACGCCCCGCACTGCCGGGTCATCCTCACCGTCAACGAGATGAAGCGCCTCGGCCGCGACGCCGCCGAACTCACCGCCCTGGCCGACCACCTCACCGCCCACGGCCTGGTCCTGGAGATGCTCGCCGGACCCCTGCCCGGCATCTACGACCCCACCGGACCCGGCCGGATCCTATTCGGGTTCTTCGCCGCGATGGCCGAGACCGAACGCGAGAACATCCGCGAAGCCACCCTCGAAGGCCTCGACGCCGCCGCCCGCAAAGGCCACCACGGCGGCCGGCCCCCGGTCATCACCACCGACATGCTGCACCCCGTCCTGCGCCGCAAGGCCGCCGGCGAGAGCGTCGAGGCCATCCAACCCGACCTGATCATCCCCACCGGCAAACGCACCGGACAGCACCCCAGCCTCGCCAGCATCTACCGGGCCCTCGCCGAACACGAGAAAGCCCTGGCCTATCCCGAAGCCGTCGAGCAGGCCCATACCGAGTACGCCGAACTGCGCCGTACCGACTCACCGACCGACACCCTGCGCCCCCGGCCCGCCCGGGTGCTCGAGGTCGTTAGCGACGCGAAACGCGAACGACTCCAGGCACCCCGCCATCCAGGCCGACCTGGCTAATCGTTGTTTTACGCTGGAACCAGTAAGCGGAGGCCTTCCACGAGAAATGCCGTGGGTGCCCGTGAGGACGGGTTCAGGGATATCGATCAGTTGTCGATGTGTGTGGCATGGATATGTGGTCGCCGCTTCAGCGTCGCGCTGTCGAGTTGCTCGCCATCGCCACCTTGGTGGTGGTCCTCCTGACGGCTTGCACTCTGCTGGGCGGTTCGGTGCCGGGGACCGGGTCGGGCTCGCCGGGGCCCGCTGGAAGCCCTCGCGCGTCCGGAAATGTCGCGGCCGTGGACCTGGAGTCCTTGTTAGCCGACCTGGGCACGTGGAACTCGGCCGAGCAGACGATGACGAAGGCCGACTCGCTGTCGGCGGCGGTAAGTGCCCGGGCATCATCGGCTGGTATCGATGGGGTGGACTCGGTGGTGACCGAGGCCGTCGACCGGGCGATGTCCAACCCGGCGGGTCGCCAGAGCCTGCTGAGCGTGGGTCAGGCCCTGGACGGGCACGTCTTCGGCCCGGTTGGCTCCGGGCCGCAGCAGAGTCAGTCATTGACTTCGCTGGGCGCCGATCACGGCGTCAGCGTGCAGTTGGTCGCCGAGGTGCCATCGGTGCGCTACTACTTCGTGAACGGTGTCCTGAACAGTTACGCCGATGCCCTGGCCACCCGGGAGCGGCTCGTGTCCATGCTTGGCACGGACGACGTGACCCTGGTTTACAACGAGTCTGCCAAGGAACTGGCGGACCTCCAGGTCGATGCCTGCCTGCGTGCACTGCGGCGTGCCGGGTTAGCCGATGAGTTCATTGCCACCGACCAGTCCTGGAGCGGCTGGCTCACCCAAAAGCTGCGCAACCCGGTGAGTGCCGGCCTGCGAGGTGCCTGCGCTGCGGCGGACCGGGCCGCGGAACTGACCGCGCGGGGGATGAGCGTGATAGCGGCGGGGCGGGGCATCCTTGAGTCGGTCATTCAGCGCACGATGGACCTGGACGTCGGCTCCTCGGCGGTCAACCAGCGGCTGGTTCCGATGCTCGAGCAGGACCTGCTGGACGGGCGCCGCGTCGTGTTGATCGGGCACAGTCAGGGCACGTTGTTCGTGCGGAACGCGCTCGAAGAGGTGCGGGCTTGGTGGAACGCCGGGGCAGGCGGGCAGCGACCGGACCCGTGCGAAGGGCTGTTCGCCCCCGGCGCCCAGGCCCCGGTCGGAGCGCTATACATCTCCCCCGCCTTCACCGCCGACAACGGCACGCGCCTGCAACGCTACGTCGCCCTGCGGGGCGACATCCTGGATCTAGTCGGGGTAAGCAGTTCGGAGCCGACGGCTGAGCCGGACCAGCGGCAAAGCAGCCCGGACCAGGTCGGGGACTCGGTCGGGGTCCACGGGGTCAAGAACTACTTGCTTGCTCACACCGAGTCATTGGGCCAGGTCACCGACAACGTCAAGGTCCTCACGACCGCAGTCGGCGACCTGCAGGGTATGGACCCGTGTCCCACCCCGTCAGCCGAGGAGCCCAGCCCGTCCGCCAGCGGGACCGACGACCCGGCAAACTCGGCCTGGGTCGCTTGGCGATCCCTAGAACCGTTCGAAGGGATCGGCATCAACGTCACGACCAAATCCGTCTATCTCGACCAAGAGATCGCCAGCCACTACTCCGGCGGGGGCCTGGACCCCGCGGCAACATTCGAGAAGAAGCTCCTGATCGAGACCGAATTCCCGACTATGGACGCCGCAATGGCCGCGCTATGCGCCGGGCTGAGCGACGTGCGGATGTGGCCGCTGGGCGCCGGCCTGCACGGCGTGTGGCAAGACACCGCCTACCCGCTGGGCGATTCCATCACCTGTCCCGCCTCGTAGGGCGACCTGGAGCATCCGGCCTGTCCCGTCACCCAGTGCCGGATTCAGCATAGAGTTCAGCACGCAGGCGCTTCGATGGGTGAGCCTCACCGATCGGTGCTCCGGCTAGTACGCCGATGAAGCAGCCGACGAATGAGTCGCCCAGGCCGATCGTCGTGGGCGTCGGACACTGATGAAAAATGTTGGTACGCAGCACACTTCACCGGGCAGGACGGTTTTCGAGCGCCCGGGCGAAAATGCGTCCGTCATCGCGCTGGGGCGCGCATTTCCACGTCACCCACCTGCACTCTGGCCCGGCGGGGAACTGCACGATCAGGTGCGGATCGGTCGAGTCCACCGAGGCCCTGCACACGTACGACATCGGCTCCGACACCCCTGTGTGCTCCCATTTCATCGGGGTGGATCGCGATGATGAGGGGCGCGTTTTTCGTGCCACCTCCAGTCGTAGTGGCCCCGTCGCCCGATGGGGAATCTGCCACGCGCCCTCGACCGCCAACTCCAACGGGACGCCGATCTAACCCACTTCGAGTACCACGTCCTGGCGGCCCGTCCTAGCGGCCTGCGGAAACCGGGAGCAGGGCAACGATCTCCCAGCCGT
>JANNPJ010000821.1:0-5840 GCA_031400005.1 Kineosporiaceae bacterium
ACCCAACACGCCATCCGCAAACACGTCCGCCAACTCCAAGCCCTCGGCTACCAGGTCACCCTCCAACCCGTCGCCTGAGCCCGGCTCAAACCAACCCGGCTCCGCTGCGCTCCGCCGGGTGCCTTCGGCCTGCCCACTCACATTCCATTTTCGGATTAGATCATCGGGATACCTGCAGGAGCAGGTGCCCGCCGGGCCCATTGTGCGTGCTGGAGTGGCCCTTCGATGGCCATTGACAGATCAGCCGGGGCAGGTCCGGGTTGGGTCCGCCCGGATGGTGTTCACGCCCCAACGCTCATGGTTGTAAATGACTGTGACGACCGTCCCGTACGGGCGCTGGACCCTCGGTTCCTGATTGGGCACCGGCTTGTTGGCCTGGGTGTTGAATGCCTTCCACTCGTCTTGTCCCGTTTGACAGTCCGAGAGGGTTACCGTCGGCCAGGGCGTCGCATCCGGGTCGACCGACGTCAGCGTGACGTGTGACCGCGGGGGCGTCCCACGATACTCGCTCTTTGCCAGGCTGAGCTTGCGCACGGTGGCCTCGAACTCGGCCGCGATCGGGTCGAAGCTGAAGCGGGTGAAGTCCGCGTTCTCGGGCAGTGCTTTCACATCCGCTGCCGGCTTACGTTGCGCCTGGTTGAAGGCCAGGATGAAATCCTCGTAGGCCAGTACCGCCGCTCTGACCTGTGGATCCTCGGTGCCCCGCGGCAGAGATGTCTGAGCCGGACGGACTCGCCCGGCCTGGTCCGTCGCACTGCCCGCCGCGGAGCAGCCGGCGACCAACCCAGCCAATACCGCAATCTGACCGGTTTTTCGAAGAATCGGGCTCAGCACCGTTACGCCCCCTCAGCCCACCTGCGCTCTGCGATCAACTGTCTACACTCGGTTACCAGGCATGTCAACCCAATGGGACTAAAGGGACAGTTAAGGCTCTGGTGGCAGCGCCGCGAACCGCCGATCGGGTGGCCGGCAGCCGGTCCGACGGTCTGTGGGACCGGCCTAGCCGATGATGTCGAGGGAGGCGGTCGGCGGTTCCGAAGCCGCCGTCGGTCGGGCGATGCCGACGTCCTTGACCATCGTCACCCGGCTTTCGGTGAAGCCCTGGGTGCGGTAGAGCTGGCGAGCAATACTGTTCTGTCCGAACACATTGAGCCGCAGCGACGTCAGCCCGAGCGCTCGGGTCTGCTCCTCCGCCAAGGCCAGCAACTTGCGGCCCCAGCCCTCGCCACGCCGAGCCTCGTCCACCTCGATGTCGTAGATCCAGACATGCTCCTTCGAGGTCCCCGGCTCCCGATGCGCCAACCAGAGCACGCCGACCCGGGCCCCGGCGGCATCCTCGGCGACCCAGACCTGCTCATGCTCGCCGATGCGGCCGTCCGGGAAGGTGTCTACCGTGCTCTGGCGGGACTCCTGCTTCGCGGCCTCGAGAGAGATGCCGGTGGACTCGTGCAGTTCGACGGCGTAGTCCACCTCCAACTGAGCAATGTAGGCGGGAAGCTCGTCGGCAGTCATCGGCCGCAACCGCAGCTCATGGGGCTGATGCGACCTCTGGGGCGGCGTCAACTCGTTGGGCTGGCTCGGTTCGCTCGGCGAATGCAGTTCGTTCGTCACTCTGGTCACGCTTGCGGACCGCGCCGATTTTGTCCATTTCCCCAGGAGAATGGCCTCCTCGGGAGTGGCTCGGTTGCTCTGGGCTTGCTCTGGGCTTGCTCTGGGCTTGCTCTGGGCTTGCTCTGGGCTTGCTCTGGGTGGACGTGGGATGTGCTCCACCGCGCGCCCCGGCCCCCCGTGAGACCGGGACGCGACACCTCATTGTCTGCCAACGGAGCAAACGGACCTTGCGCATCACCACCCGAAGCCAATAACGCGGAATGTGACTATCTGTAGCGCCGTGTATCAATGCATCATGGAACCCGCCCTGCTACCGCTTGCTTTGAGACCACCGCGGCGACGCTACGTCACGCCGATCACAGCCGCTCACATGCGATCTGACGTGCCAATTCATCGCAATGATTACCTACATAACGCGAATTCGGCCTGCTGATAAGCGAATACCATTCTTACCGAGTTTCGCATCTTCGTTGGGATCCTGTTACTTTCAGCGACAGCAATCTGCTGCCAGCAGCTGCCCCGCTTCATACTGTTAGCTGACATTCGCACGTGAGGTGAACCGTGGCCGCAATGGATCAAGGTCTCGAGCGGCACCAGTTGCGCGTTCAATTGCGCGAGTATCGGGAACGGTCCGGGTTGTCGCAGCGCGAAGTCGCTCAAGGACTGGGCTGGTCGGCCTCCAAGGTGCACCGGATCGAGGCCGGCATCAGCCCGATCACCGAGTCCGACCTGCGTAGCCTGCTCGCCCGCTACAGCAGCGCTGCGGAGAACGAGGTGGCCCAACTGCTCCTGCTGGCCCGTTCGGCCCGCCAGAACCGGATCGTGCCGCTGCGGGATCCGGGACCACCCACGGTCCGCCGGTATCCGGACTACGAGGCAGCAGCAGCAAAGATTTGGAACTTCGAGCCGATGTTCGTTCCCGGCCTGCTCCAAACCCCGGAGTACACCCGAGCGCTGTTGTCCGAGATCGGCCTGCACCGGCTCGAGGACGAGGTGATCGACCGAGCGCTAATCACTCGTCGCTATCGGCAGGAGATTCTGCACCGCACTCCGCCGGTGCAGTTGCACGTTCTTATCGACGAGTCGGTGATCGAACGGCAGATCGGCGGCGCCCGGGTGATGGCGAACCAACTGGAACACCTTTGGGCGATGAGCGAGCGAACAAACGTCTTTCTCGGCATCGTTCCGCTGTCTCAAGGCGCCTACTCAGCGATGCGCTCGCCGTTCGTGGTTATGCAGTTCACCGAACCAAGCCATCCGGACCTGCTGTTTCTCGAGAACCCGATCACTGAGGTGGTCACGCTGGGGGACGACGGTACCGGCGACGGCCCCGCCGCCCATCGAGCAGCGTTCGCCGAGATCTGGAAGCTCGCCATGGTCGGACGAGATGCTGCGGAACGACTACGAACGGCTTGGCGAACGACCTCTGCGGCCGCCTGCTGAACTGCCTTGCTGCCCCCGCCTGCTCATCGGTCTGCTGCACTGCCGTGCTGAACCGGTTTACCCCGCGGTTTGATACCCGGTCTGTTGCCCCGGTTGAAATCCGGTCATCGTTCTCCGAGTCCAGAGATACCTTCCTCATTCTGGTTTTTGGCATGAGAATGAGGTAACAGCACGATCTGGGGAGGCGAGGATCGCGTGCTACAACCCAACAGATCTGACCTGAGCTGGCGTCGGAGCTCACAGTGCGACACCAATACCTGCCTGGAGGTCACCGACTCGAATGGTCTTCTCTGGCTTCGCAATTCGAGCAATCCAGAAATCAGGGTGAGCTGCACCGCAGCAGAATGGGAACGCTTTCGGGACGCGCTGATCCGCGGCGAGTTCAGCGATCTGGAGATCGGCCCAATACCCTGATCGGTTCGACGTGTCACTTTGTGCGTGATCACCGGAGGAGTGCAGGGTGAACTCCCGTTGCGGCCACGATCGTTCCGTCAAGCAACACATCGTGGGCGTAGGCGGCGATCTTGGCGGCGTTGCCCTTGTCGACCGGTCACGGCCCTGGAGCACAGCATTCATTCACAGCTCTCCCGACCACAGCGGTCGGGAAGTGGTTGCTGGTCGGCGACTACGCTCCTGGGTTGGAATCTGATTGCTTGTCCTTCGCCAGGTTGGCCAGAGTGGCTTGCTGCTCGGCCCGTTTGGCGCGACGGTTGCGCCGGGCGGTGGCGTTCTGACCGTTGTTCTCAAAGCTCACGTCGACGGACTCGAAACCCTTGGTCCGCTGTGCTCTGGCGTAGCTGGTGTAGGCGCGTTGATCGGCGTCCGTGAGGTCGACGTCGTCAGTAAAGGGCGTCAGCAGGGTGCGCGGGTACAGGTGCCGGACCCGGACGACGTTCACCTGCCCGCAGAGCAGGACCGCGACCGTCGCCAGATAGACATAGGCGATCAGGCCGAGAACGATCGCGAACACGCCGTTTGTGGCATCGGCATTGCGCACCACACCACCGACGTAGACAGCGCCGAAGGTCTGCAGCAATTGCAACACCACGGCGGCCCCCACCGCACCGGGCAGGACATCCCCGCGGGACAATTCTCGCGTCGTGGACCAGCGGAAAAGAAAGACGAAGAACGCAGCGGACACCACGATGGACAGTCCGGTCGCAGCCAGCTGGAGCGCTTCGTGCAGGTTCGTCACAAGCGCCAGCCGAGTGGTACCGAACCCGGACAAGGTCGAGCTGACCAGGAACGTGACTCCGCCGACGCCGAGCAGCAACAGGCTGCGCAGCCGGGAGGTGAACGGATTCGGTCGGCGGTTCCTGGGTACTGCCCACATCGTGTTCATCGCGTTCTGGGTGGCTTGAGCCACGCCGAGTGCGCCATACAGCGATCCGATCAGTCCGACCACGACCGCAACCGTGCTGCCTCGCAACCCCCGCGGATCGCCTAGCTGCTGACCGATCACCGGGAACTGGCTCAGCGCCGAGTTCAGGATCTGCTCCTGTAATACCGGATTGCCCTGGAGCACGAATCCCAGCACCGACGAGAGCAGAAGAAGCAGCGGGAACACCGACAGGAATCCGTAATAGGTGATCAACGCAGCGAGGTATCCGCCCTGATCATCGACAAACTTGTAGACCACGGCCAGCGGAAAGCCAGCCCAGGGGTGACGCTGCTGGAACTGGTCCAGTCGCTCGGTCAACGACACCGCGCCCATCCCTCCTGCGGGCCCGTCGCCCCGTGCCTCAACACCTTCACTCTAGGGTGAACGATTATGACGAACGATGACATGACCGGCACAAACCGGATTATCCGAGCACTCGGCGCAACCGCCACCGTCGAGGCGTTCACGTGGGCCGGCCTGCTGGTCGGTGTGGTCTTGAAGCGGGTACTCGATCTCACCGAGATCGGGGTCCAGGTGTTCGGCCCGCTGCACGGGGCCGCCTTCATCGCGTACAGCCTTAGCGCCGTCCTGACCTGGCGGGCTCGTCGTTGGAGCGTGGCGACGGGATCGCTGGCGTTACTGGCGGGCCTGCCACCGTTTGGGACGGTGGTGTTCCACCGCTGGGCTGATCGCACCGGTCGATTGCGGCCGACACCGGCAGAAGTGTCGTTTTCTCCGGTGGCGCAGACCGCGCAAATGCCCATCGTTGCGGACCCGAACTCCACAGTCGACTGAGTGCGGCTGTGCCCGGTGACTGACCTGCTGGTTAATTGGCTGAGCTCAAGCCGGGCCGGCCGGTGGCTGGGTCCGAAACGGCGGGCACTGCGAGGCACCACGATCGGCTCACCACGATCGGCTCACCACGATCTGCAGCGCCGGGAATCAGCGGGGGGAGATCGGCTCGCAGGCGATGCCGTCACCGTCCCGGTCATGCGTGAGGTTCAGCCGGTAGATCGTGGCGCTTCGACCGAAGTCGATCACCTGCAACCCGGTGGTTCGGTCGGTCGCATCCGGCATCCCGACTCCGTCCGGGTATACCTGATTGAGCTCGGCACAGCTGCTGAACTGGCGGATCACCGTGGGAATTGGTGTGGCCGTCGCATTTACGGCCGCCGGCGCCGAGCCCCCGGCGGAGGGTTTCGCTGTCACCGCAACTGCGGAAGCGGTTGGTGCCACCCCCGGCGACGCCGACACGGCCAACCCGCCCGGTGATGTCGACTCGTCCGGGGTCGCCGACGGTCGCAAGGGATCCGACGCCGCTGGTGCGTCCGAAACCCCCTGGTCACCCGGGGCGGCCTGCTGCCAGGAAATCGACGTCGCGCCGCTGACCCGAGGGTCGGCTACC
>JANNPJ010000072.1:0-1608 GCA_031400005.1 Kineosporiaceae bacterium
ATTGACATCATCAACCCGACGCCGAAGACGGTGGACTCGCTGATGCGGCTGGACTTGCCCGCAGGCGTGGACATCGAGATCAAGCTGTAGAGGGACCTCCACGATGACTCAGCAGACCATCAGCAAGCCCACAACTAAGGTTGTCAAGGGCCTGCTCGGCGAGAAGCTTGGGATGACCCAGGTCTGGGACGCGAACAACCGTCTCGTCCCGGTGACCGTCATCCAGGCCGGGCCGTGCGTCGTCACTCAGGTCCGCAACGCGGATCTGGATGGCTACCCCGGCGTGCAGATCGCCTTCGGCGCGATCGACCCGCGCAAGGTGACCAAGCCGTTGGCCGGGCACTTCGCCGAGGCCGGCGTCACCCCCCGGCGCCACCTGATCGAGCTGCGCACCGCCGATGCGGCGGAGTACAGCCTGGGCCAGGAGCTCACGGTCACCACCTTTGAGGCCGGCCAGAAGGTCGACGTCACGGGCACGACCAAGGGCAAGGGCTTCGCCGGCGGGATGAAGCGCCACGGCTTCAAGGGCCTTGGCGCCGGTCACGGCGTGCAGCGCAAGCACCGCGCGCCGGGCTCCATCGGCGGCTGCGCCACTCCGGGCCGGGTCTTCAAGGGCCAGCGGATGGCCGGCCGGATGGGTGGCGATCGTCAGACGACGCAGAGCCTCCTGATCCACGGCATCGACGTCGAGCGTGGCCTGATCCTGATCAAGGGCGCCGTACCCGGGCCGCGTGGCAGCGTCGTTCTCGTCCGCACCGCGGCGAAGGAAGGCTGACCCCGATGACCGAGACCACAACGGTTACTCCGAACCTCACCCTGGACGTGCTTGATGCGGCCGGCGAGAAGGTCGACACTATCGACCTGCCGGCCGAGATCTTTGCCGTCCAGACCAACGTCCCGCTGATCCACCAGGTCGTCGTCGCGCAGCTCGCGGCCGCCCGGCAGGGCACGCACTCGACCAAGCGTCGGGGCGAGGTTCGCGGCGGTGGCAAGAAGCCGTACCGGCAGAAGGGCACCGGCCGCGCCCGTCAGGGCTCGACCCGCGCTCCGCAGTTCGTCGGTGGTGGCGTCGTCCACGGACCCAAGCCGCGCGACTACTCGCAGCGCACCCCGAAGAAGATGATCGCTGCCGCCCTGCGCGGAGCGCTCTCGGACCGGGCCCGGCACGCCCGGATCCACGTTCTGACCGGCGTCGTCAGCAGCGAGGTGCCTTCCACGAAGGCAGCCGCTGCGGCGCTCACCGGGATTAGCGACCGGAAGAACCTGCTGATCGTGATCGAGCGGGCTGACGAGCTCAGCCGCAAGAGCCTCGGGAACCTGGAAAACGTGCACGTGCTGGTCTCCGACCAGCTCAACGCGTACGACGTGCTCCGGGCCGATGACGTGGTGTTCCTCCGCGGCGCATTGGAGTCCTTCCTGGAGAGCCCCGTCGTCACCAAGATCACCTCCAAGGTCAAGGAGGCCTCGAAGTGAGCACCCTCGGCGCAGTTCACAAGGACCCGCGCGACATCCTCCTGGCGCCCGTCGTCTCGGAGAAGAGCTACAGCCTGCTCGACGAGGGGAAGTACACCTTCCTCGTCGACCCGAGGGCCAACAAGACCGAGATCA
>JANNPJ010000095.1:0-2255 GCA_031400005.1 Kineosporiaceae bacterium
GTGTCGGCGCCTGAGTGCCGCTTCGACCACCTCGGCGCAGCACCCGAGCAACAGAGCCTGGTCACGGCGAGGTTGGGGCAGGCACAGAATAAGCCAGCAGGGTCGCTCAACAGACGAGGTCGCTTAGGGACCTGTTCGCCCGCTGGTGGGGTCGACCGGACGCCCCCGAATGACCACCCGGCCCTGGTATCGGTCGGCCGGGTTGGGGCCCTGGTGGCTCCAGTTCGGGTGGATCGGTCGGTTCGGGGGCCGGTCGGACCGCCCGGCTCTGGGCCAGGATCTCGATCCGGGCTTGGTGACGGGTCGGCGCGAAATCTCCTCGAAGACAGAGAATGACGTCCCGATCGAGCCCGACCCTAGCATCAACCGTCGGAATCGCCGAAATCCACTGTCCTGCAACGACTCTTCGTCCAGATGCGGTTCGTGCCTCGGTTCGCCTTCGCGCACCGGTCACCCCCGTTTCCAGGATCGAACGCTTGACCACCCGACGGCGGTTCCCGTGGGAACAGCACGTGTCGCCTTCCGGTGTGCCTCGCTCGTCATGGTCGAGACGAGCCGATCCTCATCCTCGCGATGTAGTCGATACCCATCCTGACGCCGGATGGCAGCCGACGTGTTCGTGCCTAGTGTCTTCATTGTGAAAATCCCGGTCCGACAATGGATTCATTCGGCGGGCACGATTGCTGGCTCCTCAATGACTGCCGCAGGGCAAGATTCGGGCCGGGAGTCGCTGGCCTTCCGGTCATCAGTTCCGGCAGAGGACGAGCAAGTGACCAGTGCTGCTGCGGCAGGACCGGACAAACCTCAGCGACCTCTCGAGCCGCGTGGGCGATGGCGTGGCTGGGTACCGGTGATCGCACTGCTGGTGCTTGCCCCGTGGACCGCCGAATGCTCCTGGGGTGGATTCGCCGTGACTTCCCGCTGGTGATCCTGTTCTTGGGCCGCTGTACGGCAGCGCCGCGGTACTCATTCGCGAGGTTTCACGCCGCGCCCGCGGTGGCTGGCCGGTGGGCTGAGCCGGCAGAAGAACGAGGCCGGTCGATACGAGAAGGTCACCCCACTGCACAGTTGGAACAGCAACCGGTTGACCACCAACATCTTCCTGTACGAGTTGCAGCGGCACAGCGACCACCACGCCAACCCGACCCGGCGATACCAGGTACTGCGGCACTTCGACGAATCACCTCAACTACCAGCCGGTTACGCGCGGATGATCGTGCTGGCGCTGGTGCCATTCATCTGGCGCCGGGCGATGGACCACCGCGTCATCGCCCATTACGGTGGTGACATCACCCTGGCGAATCTTCAGCCGGGATCACGGTACTCGGTCAGGTGACTACGGTTTTGCGGGCCAGCAGGTGAATCTCCTGGAACTGCCGTCGATCGGTGGGCTGAGGCTCGCGAACCATCCGGGCTACCTCGACCAACCCGGACTTACGCAGCAACGCGGCGAGGTGATCAGGCGACCACCGATAGGCCGGGGCGACGGTGTGGTCGAAGACCTGCGTCGGGTGAGACGGATCATCGTTTGCCGAGAAACCGACCAGCAGGTGACCGCCCGGTGCCAGCACACGATGGAACTCCGCCAGGATGGCGGGGAGTTCCTGCGGCGGAGTATGGATGATGGACCAACGTGAGAGTGCACCGGCCAGCACGCCGTCAGCGATGGTCAACGCGGCCATCGATCCCACCTCGAACCGCAGGCCCGGATAGGCTTGTCGAGCCAACCTGATCATCGTAGGAGAGGCATCGACACCAAACGCCGCCAGCCCTAACTCGTCGAGATATGCGGTGACATGACCAGGTCCACATCCCAGGTCCGCGACCGGACCGCCTTCACCCGCACTGACGACCTCGGCGAAGACCGCCAAGATCGCACGGTCCAGGGGACTGTCCCGCAGTGAGTCGCGGAACAGCTGCGCATAGGTAAGGGCAGCAGCGTCGTAGGCCTCGCGGGTGGCACTGAAGGCATCGTGTTCAACCATGCTCGCGACAATAGTTCCTGCCCGAGCCGAGAGAATCTTCCCGCCCGCCGTTCGGGACGCGACAGTCGGGACGCCGGGAATGGCTTCGGTGCAGTCGTTATGGGCGGAGAAGGGTCTTGATGGCGCGGCGATGTCGTGATCCTGTCCCATCCGCACGAGGACCATGTCGCCGGGCTCGCGCTGCTCCTGACCCGATACCGGGTGGGCCGCGTGCTTGAGCCTGGGATGCGCGGCCCCGGACCAGGCTACGCGGCGTGGCTGCAGGCACTG
>JANNPJ010000155.1:0-10706 GCA_031400005.1 Kineosporiaceae bacterium
CGCCGGCCTCGACCGCGAGATCGATCAACTTCTGATCGGTCAGACCCGGGCCGCCTTCCTCCGGCTGGTTCGCGAAGAGCGCCTTGTGGAACGCTGGGAACGCGGATGGCGTCGAATTGACCAGCGCCCCGACTGCGTTCAGTGCGCGGGTCGAGTAGTTGTCGGACGAGCTCCGATCAAGAATGCTGATGGGCCGGTACTCGAACTTTGCCGTCCCGGCCTTCACCCAGGCGTCGAACTGGCTGGCGTTCGCCTGCTCGAACCTGTTGCAGAACGGGCAGAGGAAGTCCTCGTAGATCACGATGGTCACCGGCGCGGAGCTCTGCCCGACAGTGATCGAATTGCTGGGCCCCAGGTTGGCCGGGTTCGCCGCACCGGCGGTCGCTGTGTCCCGGCGGGTGTTCTGCACCACGACGAAAATGCCGATGCCGAGGACGAGCACCGCCAGAACCGCGCTCCCGATGATAAACATCCGGCGGCGGGCCTCGGCCTTCGCTACCTGGGCTCGCATCGCCGCGGCCTTGGCCTGGCGGCTTTCCCGATTCGAGCTGCCACTGCTCACGTCTGAACTCCGATCGATCTGCTCGTGGGGTCGTCGACGTCGTCGTCGTGCTCGTCGTCGTGGTTGTACTCGGTGTCGTCGTCGGTGTCGTCCGAGTCGTCGTCGGGCTCGTCGTCATCGTCGTCATCGTCGGAGTCGTCGGTGTCGCCGTCGTGATGCAGGGCGACGCTCAGGCCGAGGGCGGTGTCGAGTGACCAGCGGCTGATCGGACGCCGAATCAGCCATCCGGCCGCGATGATCAGCACGGCGTTCAGCACCAGTTCCCGGACGTACCCCGGAATCGGATTGGCAGTCAGCCCGCCGTTACCGAAGCAGCCGCACTCGATCGACAACCCCCTGGCCCAGGCCGAGGCGACACCGTAGAAGAACGCGGCGCACAACGGCACCGTGATGATCGCCGCCACCCGGGTCAGCAGCCCGGTCAGGAGC
Source organism: Kineosporiaceae bacterium (assembly GCA_031400005.1). Lineage (GTDB taxonomy): Bacteria > Actinomycetota > Actinomycetes > Actinomycetales > Kineosporiaceae > JANNPJ01. The sequence continues at coordinate 992 of JANNPJ010000155.1, forward strand.
AGGACCGCGAGGGCCAGCTCGAGCACCGGCAACCCGGCACCGATGGTCGGAATGATCGCTTCCGGCAGCAGCTGGTACGCCCGGACCGCACGGATCGTCCCATCGATATCCACCACCTTCGTGAAACCGGAGAAGGCGAAGACGGTGCCGATCAGGATCCGGGCCCCGGTGCTGACCCAACGAGCGTCGAACCGGCGTTTCCCATGAGTGACCTGCTCTGACACAGCCGTCAGGCTACGCCTCGATCCTGTGTGTCCAGCCGGAGGTCCGCCCGACCGCGCGGGTTGTGCTCGGCGAAGTGCCGCTCTTCCTGATCGGCCCAGCGCTGCCAGTACGGCCGGTAGCTGTCGCCGTCCCGGGCCATCCCGCGGTCGAATCGCACGGAGGCCGGTGCATCCATCCAGACCAGCAGCGACAGGTACGGCGCGCAGGGCAGTGACCCGGCCCCGGCGCCCTCGACGATCACCACCGAGGGAACCGGAGCGGTGCGGACGTCGATCCACTCCGCGTCCTCGTTGCGGTCCCAGTCGTAGCGGCGGTACCCGATCGGCCGCCCTTCGGCGAGCGGCTTCAGCACCCACTCGAGCAGTCGAGGAATGCTGTCGGCCAGCCCGTCCCAGCCGGGATAAATACTGTCCAGGTGGACGACGGGAGTCGGGACGGCGTCGTCCGGGGTGGCGTCGTCCAAAAGCGTGGCGACCGCGGCGGCCAGAGTGGTCTTTCCGGCTCCGCTGGGGCCGTCGATAGCCAGTACCCGGGTGCGACCGGCTCGGGCCGGAGCTGCCTGCAGCAACTCGACGATCCGGGTGGCGGCGGAGATCACGGGCCGGACACTACGCTGGTCCGGTGCCTGTTGCCGTTCGTGTCATTCCCTGCCTGGACGTCGACGGCGGGCGCGTCGTCAAAGGCGTGAACTTCGAGGGCCTGCGCGACGCCGGAGATCCGGTTGAGCTGGCCCGCCGGTACGACGCCGAGGGGGCCGACGAGCTGACCTTCCTCGACGTCACCGCCTCGTCCGCCGGTCGCGAGACGATGTACGAGGTCGTCGCCCGGACCGCCGAGCAGGTGTTCATTCCGCTCACCGTCGGTGGCGGCGTGCGGTCGGTGGAGGACGTCGACCGGCTGCTGCGGGCCGGCGCCGACAAGGTCGGGGTGAACACCGCGGCGATCGAGCGACCGGAACTGATCCAAGAGGTGGCGCACCGCTTCGGCGCCCAGGTGCTGATGCTCTCGGTCGATGCGCGCCGTTGCCTGCCTGGCACGGTGACCCGCTCCGGGTTCGAGGTGACCACGCACGGCGGTCGGCGCGGCACCGGCATCGACGCCGTGGACTGGGCCGCCCGGGGCGCCGAACTCGGGGCCGGTGAGATCCTGCTGAATTCGATGGACGCCGACGGCACCAAGAACGGCTTCGACCTGGAGTTGATCCGACTGGTCCGGGAGGAGGTCGGGGTTCCGCTGATCGCCAGCGGAGGTGCCGGCACGGTGGAACACTTCCCGCCGGCGGTCGAGGCCGGGGCGAACGCGGTGCTGGCCGCCAGCGTCTTCCATTTCGGTGAGTTGACGATCGGCAAGGTCAAGGACGCCCTCCGGGCCAGCGGCGTCCCCGTCCGCTAACCCCGCTCTGGACGGGAGTCTGCTCCACTTAAGCCGGTGAAACCAAGATCATCGAGACCGGTTTGCCGGTTTAACCGGAGCTGACTGCCATCTCCTGGCACGAGAGCGGCGGCTACAGGGTGAGGGAGAGGGCGCGGAAGGCGGCTACTGCGTCGTCCGGGCCTTCGAGCTGGACCAGGGCCTGATCCTTGCGGCCACAGGAGTACAGCGTCAGTTCGCCCGGGTCGCCGACCAGCTCGATCCCCTCGCTGTTCGAGCGGGAGATCACCTGCTTCGACCGACCGTCCGGAGTGCGCAACGTGACCGAGACCGGCGAGCGGCGAAACAGCATCCGGCTCATCATCGTGGCCTGCTGCCAGAGCGCCTCCTGTCGAGCGGCCGGCAGTTCTCGGGGCGTCCAGCCGGGTAAGACCCGCCGGACGTCCTCGCAATGCACGAAGTGCTCCACGAGATTCACCCGGGCATCCACGCCGGGCAGCGCCATCGGGCTGGTCCGCGGGGGGCCGGTGCGGATCATGGTGACCAGCTCCGCGTAGGGTATAACGGCGTACTTGTCCCGAATTTGATCGGCCCAGCTGGACAGCACCGGGACGACCAGCCCCACCGCGGCGTCAGGCCGTCGCTCCCGGCTGACCAGGTGGGCCGCGAGTTCGGTGGTGGTCCAACCGTCGCAGAGGGTGGGGCGGGTTGGGCCGGCGTCGGTCAGGGCGTCGGCCAGGGCTTCACGCTCGGCTGCGGAATGCGAAGGCATTCGCTCACCTTGACATATCCGGTCGACCATCACGAGCCAGCATTCAACCGACGCTGGCTTTCGCCGTCCTATCGGAGGTTTCTGCAGTGTCTTCACGTCCACCGGCCGATCGCACGGTGATTCGAGGCCTGCGGGTGGTCTGGATGGGGGTCAGACAGGAACCAGGGATCTTCGCGGTGGCCGTGCTCGGCGCCGCGCTCTACGGCGCCGGGACCGCGGGTGGCGGCTGGTTGCTCGGCCGACTCACCGATTCGACGTTGGCCCCGGCGTTTCGGGCGGGCCGGATCAGCGGCGCGGACCTGGCCTGGACCGGGGGACTGCTGGCCGGGGTGGCGCTGCTCACCGCGATCGGCGTGGTCGCTCGCCGGGTCGCGGCCGGCATCACCATGTACCGGTTGCAGGCTCGCTACCGCCAGGCCCTGACCAGGCAGTATCTGCGGCTGCCGCTGGAGTGGCACCACCGGCATCCGGCCGGGCTGCTGCTGTCCAACGCCAATGCGGACGTCGAGGCCACCTGGCAGGTGATGGCTCCGCTGCCGATGGCGATCGGGGTGATCGTGATGCTGTTCGTCGCCGCGATCGCCATGATCCTCGCCGACCCGGTGCTCGGCGCGGTCGGCCTGCTGGTGTTGCCGCTGGTGGTGCTGGCCAACACCAGCTACCAGCGGCGGATGTCGCCGGCCGTGATGTACGCCCAGCGACTGCGTGGCGAGGTGTCAACGGTCGCGCACGAGAGCTTCGAGGCCGCCTCGGTGGTGAAGAGCCTGGGCCGGGAGTCCGCCGAGACCGAGCGGTTCGCCGGCTGGGCGGATCGGCTCCGGGTGGCGAACGTCAAGGCCGGCTCGCTGCGCGCGCTGTTCGACCCGGTGATGGAGGCGATCCCCACGCTGGGCACCCTGACCGTGCTCGCGGTCGGTGCCTGGCGGGTGGCGGCCGGTGGCGCCGAGACCGGTGACGTGATTCAGGTCACCTACTTGCTCAACCTGGTGGCGTTCCCGCTCCGGGCGATGGGTTGGGTGCTCGGCGAACTGCCGCGAACCGTGGTCGGCTGGGAGCGGATCTCCGCGATTCTCGCCGAGCGTGGCGAGATGCCGCACGGTGACCAGCCGGCTCCCGATGCCGGGTCGGTGTCACTGGCGGTGGACGCGGTCGGGTACGCCTACCCGGACGAGGACGGTGCCCGGTACCCGGTGCTGCACGATGTCCAGTTGGATGTGGTGGCCGGCCGCACCCTGGCACTGGTCGGGCCGACCGGGTCCGGGAAGACGACGCTGGCGACGCTGCTGGTGCGGTTGGTCGACCCGACGTCGGGGCGGGTGCTGCTGGAGGGGGTCGACCTGCGGCGGCTGCGTCCGGGCGCGGTCGCCGAGGTCGCTGCCCTGGTGCCGCAGGGCACCTTCGTGTTCCATGACACCGTTCGTGGCAACGTCGGTCTGGGTGCGGACGACGTCAGCGATGCCGACATCTGGCGTGCCCTGACGGTGGCCCGCGCGGACGGGTTCGTCCGCGACCTTCCCGCCGGTTTGGGTACCGTGGTTGGCGAGCGCGGTGCCGACCTGTCGGGTGGGCAGCGGCAACGAATCGCGCTGGCCCGGGCGCTGGTCCGGAACCCGCGGTTGCTGGTGCTGGACGATGCGACGTCCGCAATCGATCCTCGGATCGAGGCCGAAATCCTCGCTGGGTTGGGCGATTCCGGTTCGGCGGAGACTCCGACCACGGTGGTGGTGATCGCTTACCGGCAGGCAACGATCGGGTTGGCCGATGAGGTGGCCTACGTCGAGCGCGGCCGGATCCTGGATCGCGGCAGTCATCAGGAACTGATCGAGCGCAGTCCCGGCTACCGCCGACTGGTCACTGCCTATGAGCACCGTGGCGAAGACGGCGAAGACGGCGACGACGGCGAACCCGGAAAACACAGCACGGACGGCGGAACCGGAGAAGACCGCACGGGAGCCGATGATCTCCGGGCTGACCTTGAAAGGGCCGAACTGGAGCAGGATTTGGAAGAGGGACTGACCCGATGAGCTCGAGCACGATCGCCGCGTCCGGGGCACCGAACGCCGCCGGGACGCCGAAACTGAGCGCGATCCAGGTGCTTCGCCGGGGTGTCGAGGTGTCCCCGGAGCTGATTCGCGGGGTCTGGATCACGCTCGTCCTGTCACTGCTGGCGACCTGCGGACGGGTCGTCGTCCCGATCGCCGTCCAGCAGACCGTCGACCGCGGGCTCGCCGGTTCCGGTGGCCCGAAGCCGGGGCTCGTGGTGGCACTGGTCGGGGCGGCCATCCTCGGCGTCCTGATCACCGCGTACGCCTCCTACGTCAGTAACGTGCGACTGTTCAAGGCCACCGAAGCCGGGTTGAAAACCTTACGGCTAAAGGCATTTCGGCATATTCATGATCTGTCCGTGCTGACCCAGAACAGCGAGCGACGAGGATCGCTGGTCGCTCGGGTGACAAGTGACGTCGACACGATCTCGACGTTCGTCCAATGGGGCGGCCTGTTGCTGGTCCTGTCGGCCGGGCAGTTGCTGGTCGCCACCGTGCTGATGGCGATCTACTCCTGGCAACTCACCCTGCTGGTCTGGGTCTGCTTCTTGCCGCTGTTCTTCGCGGTCCGGCCGTTGCAGCGTCTGGTGTCTCGCGCCTACGGCGGGGTCCGGGAACGGGTCGGCGACATGCTCGGCTCGATCTCCGAAGCGGTCGTCGGGGCCGACACGATCCGGGCGTACGCCGTGGAGGATCGCACCCAGCAGCGGATTGACGAGGCGATCGAGCGGCACCGTTCGACCGCGGTCCGGGCCCAGTGGCTGGTCGCTGCCTCGTTCTCCGGCGGCGTGCTGATGTCCGGCCTGGTGGTTGCCGCTGTCGTGGTGGTCGGGGTGCAGATCGGCGTGGCCGGGGACATGACCCTCGGTCGGCTGCTCGCCGTCCTGTTCCTGGTGCAACTGTTCACCACCCCGGTGCAGATGGGTACCGAGGTGCTGAACGAGTTGCAGAACGCCGCGGCCGGCTGGCGCCGGGTGCTTAGCGTGCTCGATACCCGGGCCGACGTCGCCGACCCCGGCCGCACGGGGGTCGACCTGCCCCGCGGCCCGATCGGCGTCCGGTTCGAAGGCGTGTCGTTCGCCTACCCGGACGGGCCGCCGGTACTTGCGGACATCGACCTGGTGATCCCGCCGCGGGCCCGGGTGGCGATCGTCGGCGAGACCGGTTCGGGCAAGACGACGCTGGCGAAGCTGCTGACCCGGCTGATGGACCCGGCTGCCGGGCGGGTGCTGGTGGACGACGTCGACCTGCGGACGATCCGCTTCGAGAACCTTCGCTCCCGGGTGGTGATGGTGCCGCAGGAAGGGTTCCTGTTCGACCTGAGCCTGGCCGACAACATCGCCTGGGGCAGTTCCGGGGCCACCCGCGAGGACGTCATCGCCGCGCTGACCGAGCTGCGCCTGCTGGACTGGGTGAACTCGCTGCCGCGCGGGCTGGACACCCCGGTCGGCCAGCGCGGGGAATCGCTGTCGGCGGGGGAGCGCCAGCTCGTCGCGCTGGCCCGGGCCTACCTGGCCGACCCGGACCTGCTGGTGCTGGACGAGGCCACCTCGGCGGTGGACCCGGCGACCGAGGTCCGGCTGCAGACCGCCTTGGAGGGCGTGACCCGGGGCCGTACCTCGGTCGCGATCGCCCACCGGTTGAGCACCGCCGAGGCCGCCGACCTGGTGGTAGTGGTGGATCAGGGCCGGGTGGTGGACGTCGGCCCGCACGCCGACCTGCTTGAGCGGTGCGAGATCTACCAGCGGCTGTTCGCCTCCTGGCGCAGCCAGACCCGCGCCGCAGACCCCGCCGTCGCCGGCTAAGTCATACACCGCCGTTGCCGGAAAGGGCAGGTCTCGAAGTGGTTGCCGGTTCCCACCCCGGGGGTGGGTCAGAACCGGCCACCACATCAGCGGCTCTGGCGTGAGGCGTCGGAGCTGTCGACCTCGGTGCCGCCGACGATCGGTAGCTTGCTGAGCACCTGCCGGCGGCGTCGGCGCAGGCTGGCCTGGGCCCGGGCGTTCAGGATGTCGGCCAGCTGCCGGCTGGTCAGCCGCTCGGCCGGCAGCCTCCGGATGCTCATCGGGTCCGATCCGGGCATGCCGGGGCTGAGCTCGTCCGGCTCCTCGCGGAAGTACAGGGTGCCGGCGGTGGCCCGGGACAGCAGCCCGAGCAGCGCTTCCACCGCGACATCCATTGGGATTTCCGTCGGCGCGCCGATCGCGCCGTTCGCCGCCGGGATCGCGGGCTTGGCCAGCAGATCCAGGTCGCCGATGACCTGGAGGCCGGCCGGGCGGAGCGCGTCGATTGCGGCCACGTATCCGGCGCCGCGTTCGGTGGCGCGATCCAGCGCCCAGGCCGGGGTGGTCATCCCGGGCGCATCGCGCGGCGGTGAGTACCGCTCCACCGCGCGCAAGATGGCCCCGTACCGGACCAAGTCCGAGTACTCCGGCCAGGTCACGTCGGTATTGCGGGTGACGGCGTTGACTCGGCGGAACAGTTCCGCCTCGGCCGCGGTCATCGACCGGTTCTGCCGGTCGGCCGGGCCCGCGACCAGGGTGCCGGACGGCAGCCCGAGCAGGTTGTCGAAGGTCCGCAGCAGCAGCCCGCGGTCGCTCTCGTCGACCACGACGACGGTCATCTTCTCGGCACCGACCACGGAGGCCCACCGGTGGATCACCGCAGCGTGGTCGTGGCGGCGCCAGAACGACGGCGTGACTGTGCGCTTGGGCCGGTCGGACAGCATCGCCTCCAGCCAATTCTCGTACGGCAGCGCGTGCCCGCTCTTCAGATACTGCTGCCAGGCCGAGGGAAGGATCTTTCTCAGCGGCCGCAGCGTGACCACCACCCGTAGGCCGTCCTCGCCCAGGTCGTTGATGATCCGGCGGATCACCGACGGCTCGGCCTCGCACAGGAACTCGCTGGACACCACGACCGTGCCGGTCGCGGCCTGGGCCCGCTCCACCAGCCGGGGCCAGTGCCCGGCGGACACCTGCGCCTCGCCCTTGCGCCAGCCAAGGCTCTGCCCGAGTACGGACAGCGCCGCCCGGGCCTGCTCAGCCGGGCTGCCGGGCATGGTGATCTCGCCGCCCGCCCGCTCCGGGCGGGCCAGCAGCGCGGTCAATGCCGCCTGCACCGCAGTTGTGCCTGTCTTTGGTACGCCGATATGCAAAAGAGTGCCCACAGCAGACATAGTGGCGTGAACTGGCGCCGAAGTGAACGTCGATCGGTGGCGAACCCATACTGTGACCCCCGCCTGGCGTACTCGGTGCCGCGGCGGTGACCGTGCCATTGCAGTGCGAGAATTCCCCGGTGACCGCCTCCAGTACCCCCGCGGACCAGGTGGCCCGATCGCCGCTGCCCGCCGATCTCGCCGCCCGGCTCACCCGCAACGCCGACGACCTGGTTTGCGCCGTCGTCCAGCAGTTCGATACCCGCGAGGTGCTGATGGTCGGCTGGATGGACGACGAGGCTCTGCATCGGACCATGTCCACCGGTCGGGTCACGTTCTGGAGCCGCAGTCGGCAAGAATATTGGCGCAAGGGCGACACCTCGGGACACCGGCAATGGGTCAAGTCGGTGGCGCTGGACTGCGACGGCGATGCGCTGCTGGTCACCGTCGATCAGGTCGGGGTGGCCTGCCACACCGGTGAGCGCAGCTGCTTTGACGCCGACCGGCTGGAGATTGTGGTGGGTAACGAATCATGACGACGTCCACCTCCGAGCAGCTTGAACTGCCCGACCTGTCCCTCGGCGGCACCTGGCCGAACCTGGAGACGTTCCGCAGGCTGGCGACCGACCGTCGGATGATCCCGGTGGTCCGCCGGTTCCTGGCCGACGGCGAGACCCCGATCGGCGTCTACCGGAAACTGGCGCGCAACCAGCAGGGCACCTTCCTGCTGGAATCCGCCGAGCACGGTGGGGTGTGGTCGCGCTGGAGCATCATCGGCGTCGCCAGCCGGGCCACTCTGACCGCGCGCGACGGGGTGGCGCACTGGATCGGCGACCCGCCGGTGGGGGTGCCGACCGGGGGAGACCCACTGGTGGCACTGCGGGACACCGTGGATGCCCTGCGTGCTCCCCGACTACCCGGTCTGCCCCCGCTGACCGGCGGGATGGTCGGGTTCGTCGGCTGGGACGCGGTCCGGCGCTGGGAGCGGCTGCCGGACACCACGATCGATGAGCTCGGCGTCCCGGAACTGGCGATGAGCCTGGCCACCGACCTGGCCGTGCTCGATCACAGCGACGGCAGCCTGCTGCTGATCGCGAACGCGGTGAACTACGACGGTACCGACGAGCGGGTGGACGACGCCTGGGCCGATGCCGTCGCCCGGCTGGACCGGATGACCGCCCAGCTGGCCGGGCCGGCGCCGAGCACGGTGGCCGTGCATGCCGTCTCTACCAAGCCACAGCCGCGCGAGCGCAGCACGGTCGAGGAGTACCTGGCCGCCGTCGAGGTCGGGAAACGGGCGATCGTCGACGGCGAGGTGTTCCAGGTGGTGCTCTCGCAGCGGTTCGACCTGGATTGCCCGTCCGACGCGCTTGACGTCTACCGGGTCCTACGGACGACGAACCCGAGCCCGTACATGTATCTCTACCGGACCGAGGACGAGCACGGCCGACCGCTGGCCGTCGTCGGCTCGAGCCCGGAGGCCTTGGTCAAGGTCAGCGCCGGCCGAGCGATCACGCACCCGATCGCCGGTACCCGACCACGCGGTCAGACCGCCGGTGAGGACGCCGAACTGGCCGAGGAACTGCTGGCCGACGACAAGGAGCGGGCCGAGCATCTGATGCTTGTCGATCTGGCTCGCAATGACCTGGCCCGGGTCTGTGTGGCCGGAACGGTCGAGGTGGTCGACTTCATGGAGGTCGAGCGCTACAGCCATGTGATGCACCTGGTGTCCACGGTGGAGGGTGACCTGGCCGCCGGGCAGACGGCCTATGACGTGCTGCGTGCCACGTTCCCGGCGGGCACCCTGTCCGGTGCTCCGAAGCCGCGGGCGATGCAGCTGATCGACGAACTGGAGCCGGTTCGGCGTGGGCTGTACGGCGGGGTCGTCGGGTACCTGGATGTCGCCGGCGACATGGACTTCGCGATCGCGATCCGGACCGCGCTGCTGCGCGACGGGGTGGCGCACGTCCAGGCGGGTGCCGGGATCGTGGCCGACTCGGTCCCGGCGCGCGAGGACGAGGAATGCCGGAACAAGGCAGCCGCGGTGCTGCGGGCGGGCGCGACCGCCGCCCCCCAGCGCGCACCCGGTCAGTGACCGGGCGCCGCGCCCGGGTGCTGCTCACCCAGCGCGGGGTTGGGGTGGTGGTG
>JANNPJ010000199.1:0-9642 GCA_031400005.1 Kineosporiaceae bacterium
AAGTGAGACTGCCACGTGACCCTGGGTGGGCCGCCGTTTGGCCGAGACCAGCATCGTGCCTGGTCAGACTGGCGGAGGATAGGGGATTTGAACCCCTGAGGGCGTTAACCCAACCCGCTTTCCAAGCGAGCGCCATAGGCCACTAGGCGAATCCTCCGCGCACGATTCTAGCCACCTTCGGAGGGCGCTCCGTGCCACGGGTCGACGCCGACGCTGGTGGCTGGACCGGTCGCGCGGGTTGGGTACACTCGTCGTCGACCCCTCGTGCGGCGTCATCCAGCTGAACTCCCCCAGGGCCGGAAGGCAGCAAGGGTAGGCAGGCTCTGGCGGGTGTGCGAGGGGTCGCTTGTTCGTCTGGCGCCAAGGCATAGGCTGGCGCCCGTGACGACCGCTCTGTACCGCCGCTACCGGCCCGAGTCGTTCGCCGAAGTGATCGGCCAGGAACAGGTCACCGGGCCGCTCTCTATCGCCCTGGCGAAAAACCGGGTCAACCACGCCTACTTGTTCTCCGGTCCGCGCGGCTGCGGTAAGACGACCAGCGCCCGGATCCTCGCCCGCTGCCTGAACTGCGCGGACGGGCCGACGCCCACACCGTGTGGGGTCTGTGGGTCCTGCGTCGAGCTGGCCCGCGGTGGGCCCGGCAGCCTGGACGTCGTGGAGATCGACGCGGCCAGCCACGGTGGTGTGGACGACGCCCGCGACCTGCGTGAACGGGCCGCCTTTGCGCCCGTCCGGGACCGCTTCAAGGTCTTCATCATCGATGAGGCGCACATGGTGTCGCCACAGGGCTTCAACGCGCTGCTCAAGATCGTGGAGGAGCCGCCGGAACACATTCGGTTCATCTTCGCGACCACCGAGCCGGAAAAAGTGATCGGCACGATCCGGTCCCGCACGCACCACTACCCGTTCCGGCTGGTCCCACCCGAGCGGCTGACGACGTACCTGGCCGAGCTGTGCGAGCGCGAGGGTGTGTCGGCCGGTAAGGGTGTGCTGCCGTTGGTGGTCCGTTCCGGCGGCGGGTCGGTCCGGGACTCCCTGTCCGTTCTGGATCAGCTGATCGGCGGTGCCGGGGACGAGGGCCTGACCTACGCGACGGCGGTGGCGCTGCTCGGCTACACCGACATCGCCCTGTTGGACGACGTCGCCGACGCACTTGCCGCCGGTGATGGCGCGACCGTGTTCCGGGTGATCGACCGGGTGATCGAGTCCGGCCACGACCCGCGCCGGTTCGTCGAGGACCTGCTGGAGCGATTGCGCGACTTGCTTGTCGTCGCTGCCCTGCGCGATGGCGGGCATGCCGTGTTCCGTGGTCTGCCGGACGATCAACTGGAACGGATGCGCGGTCAGGCGGCGCGGTTCGGCGCGGCGGAGCTGTCCCGGGCCGCGGATGTGACGAACGCGGCGCTGACCGACATGACCGGAGCCACCTCGCCGCGCCTGCAACTGGAACTGTTGTGTGCCCGGCTGCTCCTGCCGTCGATGGAGGAGGGCGAACGCGGGCTCGCGGCCCGGCTGGACCGGCTGGAAAAGCGGATGAACGTCGCTGGCGGCGGCCCGGTCGCCGCTCCCGTCACGGCGGCTCCCGCAGCGGCTCCAGCAGCGGCTCCGGCGGTGCGAACAGTTCCCGCTTCGGCGCAGCAGCCCTCGCCAGCCGGGCAGCAGCCCGCCGCCGCTCAGGTCGAGTCGGTGCCCGGTGCGGTGGCGTGGCCGGCGGAGCCTGCGGCCGCAACCCGCCCGGCTGGCTCTTCTGGCTCTTCTAGCTCGGTTGGCTCTGAGGGCTCGCCTGGGTCGGGTGACCTGGAGGCGGTCCGGCGAATGTGGACCGAGGTGATGAATGCCTTGGCCTTGGTGAAAAGGACGACATGGAGCCTGGTTTCACAGTACGCCCAGGTGCTCGACTATGACGGCAAGCGGCTGCTCCTCGGCTTCGACTCCGCCGGTCGGGCGCAGTTGTTCGGCCGCGGCGCCCATCCGGACTTCCTCCGTCAGGCACTGATCGAGGTGATCGGCCTCGACTGCTCGGTGGAAGCAATCGCCTCCTCGCAATTCCGTGCCGTTGCGCGCGAAGCCCCCCGTGACCAGGCGCCCCCTCCACAGCGCGATTCGCCTCCACAGCGCGATTCGGCCCCGCACTGGACCTCACCGCAGGCAGCGCCCGCCGCACCGGGCCCGCAATCAGCGCGCTCGCAACCGGCTCGTTCGCAGCCGGCCCCGGAGCAGCGACCGGCCCCGGAGCAGCGCTCGGCCCCGGAGCAGCGACCGGCCAGTGGGCGTCGCCCGGCCGCACCGGTGTCGCCTTACGACGACATCCCCCCGCCGCTGGACGAGCCGCCGCCGGAGGACGAACTCCCCCCGGACGACGGACGCCCGACGCCCAGCGCGTGGCCGAAGACAACTCGACCGCCGACCTCCGCAGCCAGGGCGGTCCAGGCCGAGACAAGGGCACCCGTCCCGGCCTCAGTGGTCGCACCAAAGCCGCAGCCAAGGTCGGAGCCGCAGCCCAGGTCGGAGCCGCAGCCAAGGCCGGAGCCGCAGCCAAGACCGGAGCCGGAGCCGGAGCCGCAGTCGATGGCGCAGCCCGAACCGGCAGCCGATGACGCCTCCTACGCCGGGTCGGAGCTGGTTGGAGCACAGGTGATTCAGGACTTGCTCGGGGGTCGAGTGATCGAGGAAGGCCGATGACGGCACTGGCGGGAATCGGTGGTTGGGCGCAGACCTGGCAGGTGCCCAACGCCGCGGCGGCGGTCATCACGGCGGACGGCGTGGTCGAGACGTTCGGTGACCCGGACCGGTCCTACGGGCTGGCCTCGGTGACCAAGTTGCTGACCGCCTACGCCGTGTTGGCCGGGGTCGAGGAGGGTGCTCTCGGCCTGGACGATCCGGCCGGGCCGCCGGACTCCACCGTTCGCCACCTGCTGGCGCACACCGCCGGCTACGGATTTGAGAGCGGTTCCCCGGCGGCCACTCGACCGGGCGCGAAGCGGATCTACTCCAATCAAGGGTTTGAGGAACTGGCCGCGCACTTCGCGAAGGTCAGCGGGATCGCGTTCGAGACGTACCTGGTGGAAGGCGTCCTGGAGCCGCTCGGGCTGGGGTCCACCGAACTCATCGGATCACCGGCGCATGCTGCCCGCAGCACGGTAACCGATCTGACCGGCTTCGTTCGGGAGCTGCTGAATCCCGCGCTGCTGGCCCGGGAAACCCTGGACGAGGCGGTCGCCGTCCACTTCCCCGGCCTGTCCGGCATTTTGCCCGGCCTGGGCCGGTTCGACCCACTGGACTGGGGGTTGGGCTTCGAGCGAAACTTCGGCCGACCTCGGCACTGGGCTGGGGCAACGCTCTCCCGATCCGGATTCGGACACTTCGGTGCGGCCGGCACGTTCCTCTGGGTTGATCCGGAGGCAGGGGTGGGTTGCGTCTGCCTGACTGACCAGGCCTTCGGGGAGTGGGCCAAGCAGGCCTGGCCCGAGCTCAGTGCCGCCGTCCTGCGCGAGTACAGCTCGGCGTGACCAAGGACGTAGCGCGGCGTGGGCGACGCCCTTGCCTGCACCACGTAGGCTCAGGGCGTGTACGAGGGCGTAATTCAGGATCTGATCGACGAGCTCGGGCGGTTGCCCGGGGTCGGTCCGAAGAGTGCCCAGCGGATCGCGTTCCATGTGCTGCAGACCGATCCCATCGACGTCCGCAGACTGGTCTTCGCGCTCACCGAGGTCATCGACAAGGTGCGGTTCTGCATCACCTGCGGGAACGTGTCCCAGGACGAGCTGTGCCGGATCTGCAGGGATCCCCGCCGGGATCCGACGGTGCTGTGCGTCGTCGAAGAGTCGAAGGACGTCGTGGCGATCGAGAAGACCCGCGAGTTCCGCGGCCGCTATCACGTCCTCGGTGGGGCAATCAGCCCGATTGAGGGCATCGGGCCGGACGACCTCAGGGTCAAGGAGCTCATCACTCGCCTCGCTTCGGCCGAGGTCACCGAGATCATTCTCGCCACTGATCCGAACCTGGAGGGCGAGGCAACCGCGACCTATCTGGCCCGGCTCTTGAAGCCGATGGGCCTGAGGGTCACCCGGCTCGCGTCAGGGCTGCCGGTCGGGGGAGACCTCGAGTACGCCGACGAACTGACGCTGGGCAGGGCATTCGAGGGGAGGAGATTGCTGGATGTCTGACTCGATCAAAGGAACTGACTCGATCAATGGCACCGGAGGTGCCATTCCGGGCGCCCGACGACGGTCCTCCATTGATCTCACGGACGAGCGGATCGCAGACGACCGGGTAGCCGAGGCGATGGAGCTGCACCGACTGGCCGAGGAGACGGCAACCGACGCCCAGACCTATCTGGACGCCGTCACCGAGGTGGCAGCCGGTTCGGCGCCGGACACCGCGATTCCGATCCTGCTGCTGGCCATCTCGCAGACTTTGCTGGCGGGTGCCCGGCTCGGTGCGATCACGGACGTCGTTCCCAGCGAGCGGTTCGAACCGGACGCCGGACCAGACCCCGACATCGACCCGGTCCGAGCCGGGCTGGCCAACCTGCTCGAAGGGCTGGACGAGTACGCCGACATCGTCGACCCGCTGACCTCTGGTGAGCTGATCCGCGGCGTCCTCTCCGACGACCTGGCCGACGTCGCGGCCGACCTGGCACACGGCCTGCGGCACTTCCGCGACGGCCGGATCGACGAAGCGATCTGGTGGTGGCAGTTCTCCTATCTGTCCACCTGGGGCGTGCGGGCCACCAGCGCGCTGCGGGTATTGCAGTCGATGCTCGGCCACCTGCGGCTCGACGTCGACGTGGAGACCGTCGCCGACGCCGAGTTCGACGCTCTCAACGTCCTCGACTAGCGGAGGGGCAGTCAGGCGATTCGGGTGCCTCGGGGGAGGCGGTCGACCGGGGTTCGTAGCCGGCGCACGGTCAGTACCAGGAACCCGGCGCCGATCAGCAGATCGACGCCGAGGCCGTAGGGCCAGGTAGCGGGCAGGTGTGCCCGCCGGTTCTCACGTTCGGCCTCCTGCTGCTGGCTGGTCGCGTCCATGCACCAATCCTCGCCCTCATCCGGACCGAGCCGAACCTCGCGGACCGCATCGCGGATCCCGCTCAGCGGGTCGCCGAGGGAGTTTCCGGAGGGCTTGGGTGCGGCGTCCGACACCACCACGAACGGGCTAGGGGCGAGCAGCCACCAGGTCCGTTCGGTGTGCGTGCGCTCGGTCGTCATGGTCACGGTCTCGCAGCGCATGCTGCTCATGTCACTGCTCTCATCGACGGGGACGTTCTGCCTCACCGTTACCGTCTCCATGGACGTAACCAGCGGCACGGTCAGCGCGAACAGCATCGGCAGGCCGAGCCCGAGGAACGTCACGGTCAGGTAAGTGAGGACGGCCGAGGACGAGGTCCGTGCCGTCAGCGCCGAGTAGCCGAGGCCGATCGCGCAGACCACGAGCAGGGTCAGGGCCAGCAGGGCGAGAGTGACGACGAGTCGAGCGACCGGCGTCCCACCCTCGAGATACGCCCAGAGCACGAACGGCAGTGCGGTCCCGAGCAGGGCCAGCGCGGATGCCCAGGCAGCCAGCAGTTTCCCGACCGCGAGTTCGGCCGGGGTTAGCAGCGTGCTCTGCATCGTGGCCAGGATCCCGGCGTTCCGGTCGCCGTTCACGCTGGTGGCCGACAGTGCCGGGCTGACCAGCGCGCCAAGGGAGAGCACCAGGAACACGATGACGCCGAACATCACCCGGCCGGCCTCGGCATCGTTACTCGGGCCTTGGGTGAAGATCGACGCCCGAATCAGCGCGCTCAGCCCACCGATGACCAGCGCCCAGACCAACAGGCTGATCACCCAGCGGGTGGAGCGGACCCGCTGCCGCAGTTCCAGCACCGCGACCGTGCGGACGCCGTGCCAGGTCAGCGACCAGGTACCGGGTCCGGAAGGGGAGTCCGGCCGGAACGGGTGCTCGCCGGCCGGTGGCACATCTGCAGCGCCACCGGCGGTCATGATCTCGCTCATGTGCCCTCAATTCGCTCGGGCGCGGCGCTTATGGCGACGCCTTCCTCCGGCCGCCCACAAGCGACTTCGTCGTTGCGTGCGGCCTCCGTCCAGGCGCCGCCGCGCCGCTTCTCGCTCATCGCCGATCCTCCGTGAGGGCCAGGTAGGCCTGTTCGAGTACGCCCGCCGAAGGCTGGAACGACACCACCGGCACTTCGTCGCGGACCAGGGCGGCGAGCAATGCCGCTGCCTCTTCCTCCGTGTTTAGCTCGACCTGCACTCCCTCGCGTTCGGGCGGGCCGTGTGGCACCCCTTGCCGATCGAGGGCCGCCAGCAGTAGCGCCTCGTCCAGGGCTCGCACTCGCCAGGGCCGGGTTCGGCGCGACGCTGCCGGCGGACCGTTGAGCGTCTCCACCGACACGGTCCGGCCCTTGGCCACGAGCACGGCCCGGTCGACCATCTCGTCCAACTCGGCCAGCACGTGGCTGGAGACCAGCACCGTGCGGCCCTCCGCGGCCAGGTCCCGGATGATGGTCCGCAGTTCGATCCGGGAACGGGGGTCGAGGCCGGAGGCCGGCTCGTCAAGCAGCAGCACGGACGGATCGTGGACCAGCGCGCGGGCCAGGCCGAGCCGCTGCTTCTGCCCCCGGGACAGCACCTGGGTGTGCCGGTCGGCGAACTCGCTCAGGTGCACCAGGGCAAGCAGTTCCTCGATTCGGGCCCGTTGCCCGGCGCGGGGCAGCCGGTAAGCGTCGGCCATCGTCGCCAGCACCTCGCGGCAGGTCAGGCTCTCCCAGGTGCCGAAGACGTCAGGCATCCAGCCCAGCCGGGAGCGAACCGCGCGTGGATCGGTGACCGGATCGAAGCCGGCCACGCTGACCTGCCCGGAGTCCGGCCGCAGCAGCCCGGCGAGGATCAGCAACAGGGTGGTCTTGCCCGAACCGTTCGGTCCGATCAGGGCAGTGACCTGGCCGGGTGGTGCCTCTAGATCGATGCTGTCGACGGCCACGACCTCGGCGAAGGTTCGCCGGATCCCGACCGCCTGGATGCCCGTCATCGGCTCATCCGGATGCTCTGGCGCCATGTCGCCCCCCAAGTAGGTGAGCCGAAACGTACCCCGGCGTAGACCACTGGGGACCTGGAATAATGTGGAGATTTGGTGGAGAACAGGGTGCCGGCGTCTCACCCGCCGAAACTGAGCGGAAGTTCAGTTCACCGGCTCGGTAGAGTGGCGACGTCCTGAGTGTGGTTCTCGAGAGTGATGGAGCGCAGATCGGTGAGCCTGATCGTGCAGAAGTACGGGGGCTCGTCGGTCGCCGACGCCGAGAGCGTCAAGCGGGTGGCCCGTCGGATCGTCGACAGTCGCAAGGCCGGTCACGAGGTCTGTGTCGTGGTCTCCGCGATGGGTGACACCACCGACGACCTGATTGCCCTGGCCGAGCAGGTGTCCCCGCTGCCGCCCGCGCGTGAGCTGGACATGCTGCTCACCGCCGGCGAGCGGATCTCGATGGCGGTGCTGGCGATGGCCATCGCCGGCCTCGGCCAGGAGGCCCGCTCGTTCACCGGCAGCCAGGCCGGCGTGATCACCGACTCGGCACACGGTCGGGCCCGGATCATCGACGTCACCCCGAGCCGAATCCGGGCCGCGCTGGACGAGGGCCACATCGCCATCGTCGCCGGCTTCCAGGGCGTCAGCCAGGACACCAAGGACATCACCACGCTCGGTCGGGGCGGCTCGGACACCACCGCCGTGGCCTTGGCCGCAGCGCTCGGCGCGGACGTCTGCGAGATCTACACGGACGTCGACGGGATCTTCACCGCCGACCCGCGGATCGTCAAGACGGCCCAGCAGATCCACCGCATCACCAGCGAAGAGATGCTGGAGATGGCGGCCTCGGGGGCCAAGGTCCTGCACCTGCGGTGCGTCGAGTACGCCCGGAGGTTCAACGTGCCGGTGCACGTCCGGTCGTCGTTCAGTCATCGCGAGGGGACCTGGGTCACCGATGTCCCACTCGCGGGTACACCGTCAGCAGAGGGAGAAGTGGTGGAGCAGCCGATCATCTCCGGGGTCGCACATGACCGGAGCGAAGCCAAGATCACTGTGGTCGGAGTTCCGGACAAGCCGGGCAAGGCGGCCGAGATCTTCGAGATCGTCGCTGCAGCCGAGATCAACCTCGACATGATCGTGCAGAACATCTCCGCTGCGGCCACAGGTCTGACGGACATCTCCTTCACGCTGCCGAAGAACGACGGGCAGACGGCGATGGGAGCACTGACTCGGGCGCAGGGCCAGATCGGCTTTGCCTCGCTGCAGTACGACGACCAGATCGGCAAGGTCTCGTTGGTCGGCGCCGGGATGCGCAGCCATCCGGGGGTCTCGGCGCGGTGCTTCGCCGCGCTCGCCGACGCCGGAATCAACATCGAGATGATCAGCACCTCGGAGATCAGGCTCTCCGTCGTCACCCGCGCGGACCGGCTTGATGACGCCGTCCGTGCCATTCACACCGCATTCGGCCTCGACAGCTCTGCCGGTGAGGCCGTGGTTTACGGAGGAACCGGACGATGAGTACTTCAGAAACCACCAAACCCACCCTTGCCGTGGTCGGTGCCACCGGTGCCGTCGGTACCGTGATGCTCGGCATCCTGTCCCAGCGCGCGGATATCTGGGGGGAGATCCGGCTGATCGCGTCCGCCCGTTCAGCGGGCAAGCTGCTCACGGTCCGGGGCGAGCAGGTCGCCGTCGTCGCTTTGTCGCCGGAGGCTTTCGACGGGGTGGACGTCGCGATGTTCGATGTCCCGGACGAGATTTCGGCCGAATGGGCGCCGATCGCGGTCGAGCGCGGTGCGATCGCGATCGACAACTCCGGTGCCTTCCGGATGGACGACGACGTGCCGCTCGTGGTCCCCGAGGTGAACCCGGCTGCGGCTCGAAACCGGCCGCGGGGAATCATTTCCAACCCGAACTGCACCACGCTCACGATGATGGACGCGATCGGTGCGCTGCACAGCCGGTGGGGGCTGACCGAACTGGTGGTCGCCTCGTACCAGGCGGCTTCGGGCGCAGGTCAGCCCGGAATCGACCGGCTGCAGGCAGAATTGGAGGTGGTCGGCGGTGACCGGTCGCTCGGTATGCAGGCCGGAGACATTCGGCGGGCGATCGCCGACAAGCTCGGTGACGGGCCGTCGCCGTTCCCCGCGCCGTTGGCGCTGAACGTCGTTCCATGGGCGGGATCGCTGAAGGAGGGTGGTTGGAGCAGCGAGGAACTCAAGGTTCGCAATGAGTCCCGCAAGATCCTCGGCCTGCCGAACCTGAAGGTTTCGGCCACCTGCGTCCGGGTGCCGGTGATCACTACTCACTCGCTGGCGGTGCATGCCACCTTCGAGAGCCCGATCTCGGTGGACGAGGCCAGGCAGGCGCTGATCGAGGCGCCGAGCGTGGTGGTCGTCGACGACCCGGAGAACCTGGAGTTTCCGACACCGGCCGATTCGGTCGGCACCGACCCGACTTTCGTTGGTCGGCTTCGGCAGTCCCTCGATTTCCCCAACACCCTGGAGCTTTTCGTCTGCGGTGACAACCTGCGCAAGGGCGCCGCATTGAACACCGCTCAGATTGCCGAACTGGTCGCCGCCGAGCTGGCCGGGTAGGCGGCGGTCCCACCGAATCGAC
>JANNPJ010000241.1:0-5540 GCA_031400005.1 Kineosporiaceae bacterium
TTGATCGTGTTTCACCGGCTTAAGCGGAGCTGACTCGGGTGAAGATGGCCTCGGCGACGTCCTTGGGGTGGGTTTCGGGGAGCCAGTGGGCGGCATCCAGTTCGACGAAGCGGTAATCGGCGGTGACGTAGTCGGCGGTGAGTTCGGCGGCCCGGCGGCCGAGGAAGGCGTCCCGGCGTCCCCAGACGTACGTGGTCGGCACCGTGCTGCGCGGCTGCGGGCTACGAAGTTCCAGCGGCAGGGCCCGATACCAGTTCAAAGCGCCGGTCAGCGCCCCCGGTTCGCGCATTCGCTGGACGTTGTGCGCCACGAACTCATTGGGCAGACCGGACTTCTGCAGCATGGGCACAAGAGTCCGCCCGAGCGCGAATTCGGGCACCCACGGCAGCTGGAAGAAGAGTATGAACCAGGATTTCAGCCCCTGCGTGCTGGAGCGCATGGCAGGCAGCAGGGCTCGCCGGTGCGGGGTGGAGAGCACGGTCAGCGAACGCACCCGCTCCGGATGCAGACCGGCCAGGAGCCAGGCGATGGCACCGCCCCAGTCGTGCCCGACGATGTGCGCCGAGGTCAGTCCGGCCTGGTCGAGCAGGGCCAGCACGTCGTCCACCAGTTCGACGCCTCGGTAATCGGATCGCCGGGTCGGCCTGGCCCCCGGCGAGTAGCCACGCTGGTCCGGCGCGAGCGTACGCAGCCCGACCGCGTGCAGTAACGACTCGACGCCGCTCCACGCGGTGCTGTCCTGCGGGAACCCGTGCAGCAGGACGACAGGCTCGCCGTCCGCCGGCCCACCGTCTCGGACGTCGAAGGTCAAACCGGCGCGCTGGAATTGGTCCATCACCCGACCCTACGCAGGGGTATAAGCGCACGCGAACCCGGCCGAACAGGCCCAGGCCGCACCGACAGCGTGAAGTGGCTGCCGGTTTCAACCCAGTCACCGGGTCGAATTCGGCAGACACTTTCGGCTCGAGCCGGGAACGGGCCGAGACGTCGTCCGTGATCTACGGATTACCGGAAGGCGTGGTGCTCCGGCCACGGCGAGTCGGGCGGACGGAGCGTGGACCAGCCCAGATCTCGGGAGACGCAGGCGGCCAGGATGCCGATCACCGAGCCGGGGTTGTGAATCTTCCCTGCCAGGACGGCGTCCCGGGCCTCGTCGAGCGGCACCCAGCGGGTCGCCATCCCGAGTTCCTCACCGGTCCGCACATGCAACTCGTGCTCCGGGACCGGGTGGACGTCTCGGGCCAGGAACAACCGGACCGCCTCGTCGCTGCCGCCGGGTGAGTTGAACCAGTCGACCAGCAGATCCCAGCGGTCGGCCGTGAGGTCAGCCTCCTCGGCCAGCTCACGCTGAGCACCCAGCAGCGGGCTCTCACCGACGACGTCCAGCAAACCGGCGGGCAACTCCCACAACTCCATCCGGACCGGGTGCCGGTACTGCTGGATCATCAGCACCCGGTCGTCGTCGTCCAGCGCCAGCACCGTCACCGCTCCCGGGTGATGCAGCAGCTCACGATGGACGACGCCGGCCTCACCGAGGTCAACGGCCTCGGTCAGGACATCCCAGATCGCCCCGTGGTGGATCACCTCGGACGACACCACGCGGCGCGGAGAGAACAGGTCGACCAGGTCCAGATCAGCCGACTCAGCATCGTCCAAGACCGCGTCCACCGCGCCTGCGGGCTCGCTCACGCGATGGCCGTCGCGGACCCGGCCACCACTGGCGCGGCCCCGACTGGCGTGCCGTCGATTCCGTCTGCGACCACGTCCACCTCGACCAACCGCTCGGCCCGCTGCCGGTTCACCGCCGCCTCGACCAACCCGGCGAACAGCGGGTGTGCCCGATGCGGGCGAGAGCGGAACTCCGGGTGCGCCTGGGTGCCGACGTAGTACGGGTGCACCTCGCGCGGCAGCTCGACGAACTCGACAAGCGAACGGTCCGGCGACATCCCGGAGAAGGCCAGCCCGGCGTCCTCCAACTGCTTGAGGTAGTTGTTGTTGACCTCGTACCGGTGCCGGTGCCGCTCGGAGACCTCCACCGTGCCGTACACCTGCCGAACCACGCTGCCCTCGGCCAGCACCGCCGGGTACGAACCCAGCCGCATCGTGCCGCCCAGGTCACCCCCGCCGTCCACAATGTGTTCCTGCTCGGCCATCGTGGCGATCACCGGGTGCTTGGTACCCGGGTCAAACTCACTGCTACTGGCCCCCTCCAGGCCGACCACGGACCGGGCGAACTCGATCACCATGCACTGCAGGCCAAGGCACAACCCCAGGGTCGGGACGGCGTTCTCCCGAGCCCACCGCAGCGCACCGAGCTTGCCCTCGATCCCCCGCACCCCGAAACCACCAGGCACGCAGATCGCGTCGACACCGTGCAGCGCTCGCTGTGCACCTTCGCGGGTCTCGCAGGTGTCGGAGGCCACCCAGCGGATCTGCACCTTCGCGTCCTGGGAGAACCCACCGGCGCGCAGCGCTTCGGTGACGGACAGGTAGGCGTCCGGCAGGTCGATGTACTTGCCGACCAGCGCCACCTCGACGTGGTGGGCCGGGCGGTGTACCCGGCGCAGCAACTCATCCCAGCTCTTCCACTCCACGTCCCGGAATGCCAACCCCAGCCGGCGGATCACGTAGGCGTCAAGCCCTTCGGAGTGCAGCACCTTCGGGATGTCGTAGATGCTCGGGGCGTCGATCGCGTTGACCACGGCCTCGACGTCGACGTCGCAGGTCAGAGCAATCTTGCGCTTCATGCTCTCGGGGATTTCGCGGTCCGAACGGCAGACGATCGCGTCCGGCTGGATACCGATGTTCCGCAGCGCCGCCACCGAGTGCTGGGTCGGCTTGGTCTTCAGCTCGCCGCTGGGCGCGAGGTAGGGCACCAGCGAGACGTGCACGAAGAAGACGTTGTCTCGACCGACGTCCCGGCGGACCTGGCGGGCCGCCTCCAGGAACGGCAGCGACTCGATGTCACCGACCGTGCCGCCGATCTCAGTGATGATCACGTCCGGTGGACCGGCTGGGTCATCGGTGTCGGCCTGGGCCCGCATCCGGGCTTTGATCTCGTCGGTGATGTGCGGAATGACCTGGACAGTGTCGCCGAGGTACTCGCCGCGCCGCTCCTTGGCGATCACCGCCGAGTAGACCTGCCCGGTGGTGACGTTGGCCGTCCGGCCGAATTCGACGTCGAGGAATCGTTCGTAGTGACCGATGTCGAGGTCGGTTTCCGCACCATCAGCAGTGACGAAGACCTCACCGTGCTGGAACGGGTTCATCGTGCCGGGATCGACGTTCAGGTACGGGTCGAGTTTCTGCATCGCGACCCGTAACCCGCGTCCGCGAAGGAGATGACCGAGGCTGGAAGCAGTCAATCCTTTGCCGAGGGACGAAGCAACGCCGCCCGTGACGAAGATCTGCTTAGTAGGTTCTGGTATCCGTTGTGCCACGGGCTTTCACGTTATCAGGGTTCCCGCCTCGGGAGTGCACTCGGGGGTGTCGTTAGGCCATTCGAGATCATCGGCACCGGCTAGGGCAGCGAATGGTCGACGGACTGGTACACCGCGATCACGTCCCGTAAGGCGTCTTCGGCGCTGGGCAGGCTCTGCCCACGACGCCGGGCTCGCTGCCGCAGCGCCGCCAGCCCGGCGGGATCGGCGAGCAGGTCGGTGATCGCCGCGGCCAGGGCGGTCGGATCGCCGGGCGCAACCAGCACCGCGCCATCCCCGGCCACCTCGGCGGTACCGCCGGCATCGGTGCCGACGATCGCCGCGCCGGCCAGCAGCGCCTCCTGGACGATCAAGGGCTGGCCCTCCCAGCGACTCGGGACGACGACGAGGTCGGCCGCGGCCAGCAGATCTGCCACATCGCTGCGCCGGCCCAGCAACCGCACGGGAATCCCGCCTGAGGCTGAGGCCTGCGACAACCCGGCCGCCAGCGGCCCGTCTCCAGCCACCACGGCCAGCACCTGGACGCCTGTCGCTGCCACCCGGCCCACGGCCTCCACCAGGACGTCCAGGCCCTTCTGCGGGGCCAGTCGAGCGATGGTGACCAGCAACGCCGCCTCAGCCGGGACGCCGATCTCGCGGCGAACCTCCTCGGCCGGGCGTCGAGGTGGGCTCAGCAGCGGGGCCGGCACCACGGCGGGCCGGACGTCGCGCGCCCCGCGCCGGCGCATCGCCGTCCCCAGGTCGGCGGAGACCACCAGGACGACGTCCGCCCCGCGGGCGACGATCCGTTCCAGGACGGCGTGGACGACGGCGATCGCTCCGCCGGAGACCAACGCGTTGTGCAAGGTGATGACGACCTTCGGCCGCCGCCCACGGTGAAGCCGGCGAACCGCGAGCACAGCCAGGGCCCCGGCCCGTAGCCCGTGCGCGTGCACCACGTCCACCTCGGCAGCGAGACCACGTAACCGGTTGACGGTCCGCCGGTCGGCCAGCGGGCGGGGCCGGGCGGCGATCTGCAGTGGCTCGAAAGCCACCCCGGCGGCGGTGAAACCGAAATCCTGGTCAGTCTGCGCCGGTCCGGCCACCCGGACCCGGTGCTCGGGTCCCCCACCCGGCGCTTCCCCGCTCGACGCTTCCCCGCTCGGCGCTTCCCCGCTCGACGGTGAGATCCTGGCCAGCCCGGTGGCGATCTGGGCGACGTGCCGGCCAACCCCTCCTCCGCTCGTGCCCAGCACCAGAAGCACGTTCATCGGGCCACCTTCACACCGTTCGGCAGACGTTCATCGGACCATTCGTCGGGGGCGCTCATCGGATCACCTTCGATCGACCG
The DNA here is from genome assembly GCA_031400005.1 of Kineosporiaceae bacterium. Lineage (GTDB taxonomy): Bacteria > Actinomycetota > Actinomycetes > Actinomycetales > Kineosporiaceae > JANNPJ01. The sequence goes on from JANNPJ010000241.1 coordinate 4,771, forward strand.
GGAATCCGGTCCAGGACGACGGCCAGGTCCTGCCGGTCAAGGACGGCCAGGAGCAACACGAAGCCGACGCCGGCCACCGCCGCGGCCGGAAGCGCGGCCAGCACCGAGCCGATGATCCCGTCGGCCAGACCGGCCAGCAGCCGCACACCGACCTCCCGGCCGGCGACTCCGGCCAGCCCGGCCGCCAGCGCACCGGCCGCCAGCACCCGGAGCAGCCCACGGGCCGCCTCCGGACCAGCGACTCGACGCAGTGCCAGTACCAGCAAGGCCCCAGCCACCGTCATACCGATCGTATTTCCCCAGGCCAACCCCGTGACCACGGACACCCATCGCACCGCCAGCAGCGAAGCGACGATCACCGCCAGCCAACCGGCGATAGTCGCGATGGCGGCGTCCCGGCCCCGTTCGAGCGCGTACAGCGCCCGGCCGAGATGCGCGATCAACCCGAAGCCGACCAGGCCGGGCGCCATCACGGTGAGCGCAACGCCCATCCCACCGACATCCCCCTTGTCCAGCACGGCGAAGAACGCCGCCACCGGTTCCGCGACCGCAACCAGGACCGCCACCCCGAGCAGGGTCACCACCGCCACCGCCCGGGTGCTCACCGACGAGGTCTGGGCGAACCCGGACCGGTCACTGCGCGCGGCGTGCTCTGCCAACCGGGGAAACGCGCTGGTCGCCAAAGGGACCGCGAGAACGGCGTAGGGCAGCAGGTAGACCGCCTGCACGTACTGGAACAACGGCAGCGCGCCGGTGTCGCCGCTGTGGTT
>JANNPJ010000282.1:0-1842 GCA_031400005.1 Kineosporiaceae bacterium
GGCATTGAGCCGCGACGATTTGCGACGGTTGAGCCAGAACCGCGGCGCCATGAACCCGACAAGCATTCCGATGATGAGGACCACGGGGCTCTGGAGCGCCTTGACGCCGAAGCCGGCCAGGAACATCACGATGGGCACGCCGACCGTGAGGCCGGCCCAGATCGCGATGTACTCGGACGGCTTCAACTTCAGGTCTGCGGCGCCGAGGTCGCGCAGCAGGTTCGCCCCGAAGTCGCGCTTCTCGACGACCCGGTTGAGCTGGGCGAGCGCGGCGGACTTGGCGATGAGCTCTGCGACGCCACCCTGCCCAGCCGCGCCGGGCTCGTTCGTCTTTGAACCCGCGGCGTACCGCTCGAGGCGCTCGAGGGTGACGCCGCCCGTGCCGGACAGGGAGATGCCCAGCGCGATCAGGATGATCGAAACCGCTGCGGCGGCGGCGATGGCGATCGAGCCGATATCCATCAATCCGGGTCCTTAGAAGGTGAAGCCGAAGATGTTGTTCGGGAGGTGGATGCCCATTGTCTCGAACGTCTCGACGAACTTCGGCCGGATGCCGGTTGGCTTGAGGCGGCCCTGGATCTTGCCGTCGATCACGCCGGTCTGCTCGAACACGAACACGTCCTGCATGACGATCGTGTCGCCTTCCATGCCCTGGACCTCGGTGATGTTCGTGATCTTGCGGGTGCCGTCCTTGAGGCGCGACTGGTGGACGATGAGGTCCACTGCGGACGAGATCTGCTCGCGAATGGCGCGGACCGGCAGGTCGACGCCGGCCATGAGGACCATCGTCTCCAGGCGGGAGAGCATGTCGCGCGGGGTGTTGGCGTGGCCGGTGGACAGCGAGCCATCGTGGCCCGTGTTCATGGCCTGGAGCATGTCCAGCGCCTCACCGGAGCGGCACTCCCCGACGACGATGCGGTCGGGGCGCATGCGCAGGCTGTTGCGGACGAGCTCGCGGATCGGGATGGCGCCCTTGCCCTCGATGTTGGCCGGGCGGGACTCCAGCGTCACCACGTGCTCCTGGCGGAGCTGGAGCTCGGCGGCGTCCTCGATCGTGACGATCCGCTCGTCGTTCGGGATGAACGAGGAGAGGACGTTGAGCGTGGTCGTCTTGCCCGAGCCGGTGCCGCCGGACACGAAGAGATTGAGGCGGGCTTCGACGCAGGCTCGAAGGAACTCGAACATGTCGGGCGTCGCGGTTCCGAAACGGATCAGGTCCTCGGTGGTGAAGGGAGACGCCGAGAACTTGCGGATGGTGATCACGGGCCCCACCAAAGAAAGGGGCGGGATGATGGCGTTCACGCGGGAGCCGTCAGTCAGGCGGGCGTCGACCATGGGCGATGACTCGTCGACGCGCCGACCGATCGGGGCGATGATCCGGTCGATGATGCGCATCACGTGGTCGTCGTTCTGGAAGACCACGTTGGTGAGCTCGAGCTTGCCGGAGCGCTCGATGTAGACCTGGCGCGGGCCGTTGACCATGACTTCGGTGATCGACTCGTCCCGCAGGAGGGGCTCGAGTGGGCCGAGGCCGATGATCTCGTCCGTGATCTGTTCCAGCATCCGGACGCGCTCGGCGCGGGTCAGGGCGAGGCCTTCCTCGTCGATGACCTTGCCGAAGATCTCCTCGATCTGGCGCCGCACCTCGACCTGGTTGGAAAGGTCGAGCTTTGGGTCCAGGTCCTGGATGACCCGGTTCTGGATCCGGAACTTCACATCCCGGAACGATTCCCGGACCGGAGCCTGCGATTGCAGGCGCGGTGTGGTGGGCATGGACGGCGGCCCACCGGTCGGCGTCGGAAGGTTGGGACTGCCGGGCGCTCCGGGCGCTCCGCCGGCCGG
>JANNPJ010000310.1:0-1693 GCA_031400005.1 Kineosporiaceae bacterium
GTTGGTGGAATGGCAGACACAGAGCACTCAAAATGCTCCGCTCGAAAGGGCATGCGGGTTCGAATCCCGCACCCGGCACCACGCAACGCACGTCAAGGGCCACCACAATCACCAGAACGTGGTGAATCGGATGGGATAGAGCCGTCCGATTCACCACGATAAGCAGCCAGCCTGCCGGACTACCTGCGGCGGTAGGCGGGGGCCACGCCGTTGACGGCATCGCCGATCCGGTGCACCCGCATCGCGTTCAGCGAGCCGGGGATGCCGGGCGGGGATCCGGCCACGATCACCACCAGGTCACCTTCCTGGCAGTGGCCCTTGGCGATGAGGAGCTGGTCCACCTGCATCACCATCTCGTCGGTGTGCTCCACCATCTCGGTGAGGAAGGTCTCGACTCCCCAGGTGAGGCTCAGCTGCGAGCGCACTGCCGGGTCCGGGGTAAAGGCCAGCAGCGGGATCGCCGAGCGCAGCCGGGCCATCCGGCGGACGGAATCACCGGACTGGGTGAAGGCGACCAGGTACTTGACGTTCAAGAAGGCACCCACCGTGGCCGCGGCGTAGGTGACCGCTCCCCCGATGGTGGACGGCTGGGTGCCGAGCGGCGGGATCCGCTCCAGGCCGTGGTTCTCCGTGCTGGTGATGATCCGGCTCATCGTCTCGAGGCTTTCGAGCGCATACTTGCCGACGCTTGTCTCACCGGACAGCATGATCGCGTCGGCGCCGTCGAGGACGGCGTTCGCGCAGTCGGAGGCCTCGGCGCGGGTCGGTCGCGGCAGCGAGATCATCGATTCCAGCACCTGGGTGGCCACGATCACCGGCTTCGCCAGCCGGCGGCACAGCTCCACCGCCTGCTTCTGCACGATCGGCACGTCTTCCAGCGGAAGCTCGACCCCGAGGTCACCGCGAGCGACCATGATCCCGTCGGAGGCCCGGACGATCTCATCCAGGTTGTCGATCGCCTGCGGCTTCTCGATCTTGGAGATCACCGGCCGGCGGATGCCTTCCTCGGCCATGATCGTCCGGACGTCCTCCACGTCGTTGGCGGAGCGGACGAAGGACAGCGCGATCATGTCCGCACCCAGGTGCAGACCCCAGCGCAGGTCGGCCTTGTCCTTCTCGGACAGCGCCGGCACGCTCATCGCCACGCCGGGCAGGTTCAGGCCCTTGTTGTTCGACACCACTCCACCGGTTTCGACCACGGTGACGACATCGTTGCCATTGACTGCAGACACCCGCAGGCTGACCTTGCCGTCGTCCACCAGGATGACGTCCCCGGCGCTCACGTCGCCCGGCAGGCCGGGATAGGTGGTGGACGCGCGGTCCACGTCACCGGGAGCCGGATCGGTGGTGATCGTGAAGGTGGCACCGGTCAGCAGCTCGACCGGCCCTTCGGCGAACCGGCCGAGCCGGATCTTCGGGCCCTGGAGGTCGACGAGGACGCCGACCGCCCGGCCCGAAGCCTCCGCGGCTGCCCGGATCTCGGTATAGATCTTCTCGTGGTCCTCGTAGGACCCGTGGCTGAGGTTCAGCCGGGCGATGTCCATACCCGCTTCAACGAACTCGCTCAGCCGACCAACTGTGGAGGGGCCCATGGTGCAGACCATTTTTGCGCGACGCATAACCCGAGCGTAGGTGGTCGCAGGGGGTGGGATGCGCCACCTCCCACTCCCTTGCGCCGAATGGGTGCCGTGGT
>JANNPJ010000378.1:0-19978 GCA_031400005.1 Kineosporiaceae bacterium
GGGAACCGGGGCCTGCGCCAGGATCTGACTTAAATCTGAAGTCCTCGTGGGTGGCGATGGATCCGCCGACGGCGACCTGGTAGGCCGAGACCCGGCGTTCAAAGAAGTTCGAAAGCTCCTGCACGTCCTGGAGTTCCATGAAACCGAAAGGATTCTTCGAACCATACAGCTCGGCCATCCCCAGGTGCACCAGCCGGCGGTCGGCGACGAACTCCAGGTAGCTGCGCATGTCGGCTACCGACATCCCAGCGACCCCCTGAGTGAGCAGGTCCTCGGCGAACTGCACCTCGCACTCGACCGCCTCGGTGAGCATCTCCCGCACCTGCTGTTCCAGGTCCTCGTCGAACAGTTCTGGCTCTTCCCGGCGGGCGGCCTCGACCACGTCGAACGCGAACGCCATGTGCATCGACTCGTCGCGGAACACCCAATTCGTGCCGGAGGCCAGTCCGTGCAACAGGCCCCGCGAGCGCAGGAAGTACACGTAGGCGAACGCCCCGTAGAAGAACAGTCCCTCGATGCAGGCGGCGAAGCAGATCAGGTTGAGCAGGAACGCCTTCCGGTCGGCCTGGGTCTCCAGGCGGCGCAACTGCCCGAGCGAGTCGATCCACGTGAAGCAGAACTCCGCCTTGCGCCGGATCGAGGGGATGTTCTCGACAGCGGAGAACGCCTCGATCCGGTCGGCCTCCTCCGGCAGGTAGGTGTCCAGCAGGTTCAGGTAGAACTGCACGTGCACGGCTTCCTCGAACAACTGCCGGGACAGGTACAGCCGCGCCTCCGGGGCGTTCACGTGCTGGTACAGGTTGAGCACCAAGTTGTTCGCGACGATCGTGTCGCCGGTGGCGAAGAACGCGACCAGCCGGTTCACCAGGTGCCGTTCGGCGTCCGACAGCTTGCCCAGGTCGGCCAGGTCGGTGTGCAGGTCGACCTCCTCGACCGTCCAGGTGTTCTTGATCGCGTCCTTGAACCGGTCGAAGAACTGCGGGTACCGCATCGGGCGCAAGGTCAGGTCCAGGCCGGGGTCGAGTAGCCTCTGCCCAGAACGTGTTTCGGTGGTTGTAAGATCGATGGTCACTGGCATGCCTCACAGGATTCGGGGTTCTCCAGCGAGCAGGCCAGCGTTTCGGCTTCCTGCGCACTACTCGGGATGATCGCGGCGGTGGCCGGCGCGGCGCTGACGGTCGCCTGCTGGATCCGCGTCGCCGGCCGGGATCGCAGGTAATAGGTGGTTTTCAGGCCGGTCTTCCAGGCGTACAGGTACATCGAGGAAAGCTTGCCGATCGTCGGGGAGGCCAGGAACAGGTTGAGTGACTGGCTCTGGTCGATGAACGGGCCGCGGGCGGCGGCCAGGTCGATCAGCGCCTTCTGCGGCAGTTCCCACGCGGTCCGGAACAGTTCCCGCACCGGCGCCGGGATGGCCGCAATGCCCTGCACCGACCCCTCAGCGCGCTTGATTTGCGAGCGCACCTCCTCGGTCCACAGACCCAGACCTTTCAGGACGCCGACCAGCGCACCGTTGATCTGCAGGAACTCTCCGGACATGGTCTCGCGCTTGAACACATTCGACACCTGCGGCTCGATGCACTCGTAGCAGCCCGCGATCGACGCGATCGTGGCGGTGGGGACGATCGCGATCAGCAGCGAGTTGCGCAGCCCGTGCTCGGCCACCCGCTCGCGCAGCGCCGCCCACCGCTCGGGCTGGGCCAGGCCCACACCGTCGGCAGTGCCGCCCACAGGTCCGGCTGTAACTGACCCCGGGCAGCCCTGGTCGCCGACCAGGTGGGGTGCGGCCCGTCCCGCTCGGCCAGCGCGCAGGAACTTTCGAGAGCGGTCAGGTAGATCTCCGCACTGATCCGGGTCGAGAGCTCCCGGGCCTCGGCGGAGTCGAAAGGCATTCCGAGGGCGAAGAACACGTCCTGCAGTCCCATGATGCCCAGCCCTACCGGCCGCCACCGCAGATTGCTCGCGGCGGTCTGCCGGGTCGGGTAGTAGTTGATGTCAATGACCCGGTCCAGGAATGGGATCGCCGTCCGGACCGTCGCCCTCAGCTTCTCCCAGTCGATCCCGCCGTTCACCAGATGGGCGGCCAGATTCACCGAACCCAGGTTGCAGACCGCGGTCTCGTCGTCGGTGTTGACCTCGAGGATCTCGGTGCACAGGTTGGACAGGTGCACCACGTTGCCGGGCTCGGCGGTCTGGTTGCTGGTCCGGTTAGCTGCGTCCTTGAACGTCATCCAGCCGTTGCCGGTCTGGGCCAGGGTCCGCATCATCTTGCTGAACAGCTCCCTGGCCTGCACCTGCCGCACCGGGCGAGCCGAGTACCTGCGCTGGGCAGCCGAAGCCTTGCGGCCGGCCACCAGCGGGGTGCGGAACCGGGACACCATCCACCTTGGCCAGCCTGGTCTGCCGGTTCTGGGACGTCGACACAGGCAGCATCAAGGTCAGACGGATCGACTCTTTGTTCCGGATCGGTGGGCCGTCATCACCCTTTTTGGAGCGGCCCATCGCTCAAGCGGTCAAGCTACGGCCCCGATACGACTTCGGGCCCTCCCCCAGGAATGGACGGATGCCACGGCCTGTGAAGCATGGCCCCTACATACCGACCTACTGGAGTTGTCATGCACGGATGGCGTTGGACGATTGCCCGCAAGCTCGGCGCGCTGTCCGCGGCCGGTCTGGTGATCGCGACCGCGATCGGGGTGGTGAGCTTCACCAGCGTGGGGCAGATCTCCACACTGGTTCGCGCCCGCACCCAGCTGGTCGCCGCCGACCAGGGACTACGCCAGTTGGACATGAAGCAGAGCGACCTGCAGATCGCCGAGCGGGACATGCTCCTCGCCGTCAACGACAGCGACCGGGCAGCGGCGCAGAAGGGTTTTGACGCCGCCGCCGAGAATGTCACCTCGACCTGGGCGAACACCCGAGCCTTGACACTACCCCCGGACCTGACCGGGAAACTCAGCCAATTGGAGACCGACTACCTGGCCTACATGGACCAAGTGAAGGCCCAAATGCCGATCCTCTCCGCGATCACCCCCGGTACCCCAAAGGCGATTGCGGCGATGGTGACCGAGGTCCAGCGGGCCGCCGCCGTTCAGGCAGAGATCACCGACACCCGGGCGCTGATCACGAAACGTGTCGCCGAGAGCGGAACCCGGGTAGCCGCCAAGGTGTCCTCGGTACGCACGACCGTGGTGACGGCCCTGATCATCGGCGCGATCCTGCTGATCCTGGTGTCGCTATGGATCAGCCAGCTGATCACCGGCCCGATCGCCCGGATGGCCACCACGTTGAAGGCCGTGGCCCGCAAAGACCTGACCGTCACCGTCCAGGTCAGCAGCAATGACGAGATCGGGGACATGTCCGTCTCCTTGAACGAGGCACTCGACGCGATGCGCGAAGCCGTCGGCGCCTTGGCCGACAGCGCCACCACCCTCGCCTCGGCCTCCGAGGAACTCGGAACGGTATCTACTCAGCTCGGCCAGTCAGCCGAGGAGACCGCCTCCCAGACCGACCTGGTCTCCGCCTCCGCGCAGCAGGTCGCCGGCTCGATCTCCACGATGTCAGCGGCCACCGAGGAAATGACCGCCTCGATCAGCGAAATCGCCAGCCAGGCCACCCGCGCCACCGATGTCGCCGCCGAAGCCGTCCGCACCGCGCAGGAAACGTCGGACGCGGTCAAGGAACTCGATCGGGCCAGCACCGAGATCGGGCAGATCGTCAAGCTGATCACCCAGATCGCCGAGCAGACGAACCTGCTGGCCTTGAACGCCACCATCGAGGCTGCCCGGGCCGGCGACGCCGGCAAGGGCTTCGCCGTGGTCGCCTCCGAGGTGAAAGACCTCGCCAGCGAGACCTCCCGCGCTACCGACGACATCACCAGCAAGATCTCCGCCATTCAGGCCACCACTGCCCTGGCCTCCGACGCCATCGCCCGCATCACCATAGTCATTTCCCAGATCAACGAGAACCAGACCACCATCGCCGCCGCCGTCGAACAGCAGACCGCGACCACCTCCGAGATCAGCCGCACGGTCACCGAAATCTCCGCCGGATCCACCCACATCGCCGGCACCATCGTTCACATCGCCGAAAGCGCCACCAACACCTCCAGCGGCGCCGGAGCCACCCAACAGTCCGCCCAGGAGCTCGCCGCCCTGGCCACCCGCGTCCAGACCCTCGTCCACCAATTCACCTACTGACCGTCTGAAGGAATCCGCTCAAACTTGGTCCAGCCGCGCCAGCCGCGCTCCTCGAGCCGTTCCAGGAGCCGGCGGGCGATCGGTACCGAGTCGAGGAAGACCGAGTCGAGCAACTGCACGAGCTCGTCGGACATCTCGTGTTCGGCGTGGGCATCCCATTCCTCGGGAACGGCGGCCTCGAGGAACCCGACGAGCTGGTCGCCGACGGCTGCCACTCGGGGGTCGTCCGCCTCCCAGTGGATCATCACGGAGAAATCACGGAGTAACTGGAGGGTCGCCGGATCGTCGAGCTGCTGCTGCTTGGACTTCATGAGGAACGCCATGTGCTGAGGGATCTGGGCGGCCAACAGGATCCAGGCGTCCCGCTCGCCCCCGATCATCAGCTCCGGAAACCCGAGCTCGCGCATCCGGTTGAGGTAGTCGACCACCTCCGGTGGCAGGGCCAGGCTGTCCCCGACTGCCAGCTGCGCGATCCGCTCGCGATGCTGCTGCCGCTCCCTGATCTCCGCCTGCAGGCGCCGATCAATGTCGCGCACAGCGGCGGTGAACTCCTCCTGGTCGGCGGTCAGCAACTCGCGAACGCGCGCGAGCGGGACACCGGCCTCGGCCAGCGTACGGACCTTGATCAGCTGGACGACGGCGTGGGCGTCGTAGCGCCGGTAGCCGGAGTGGTCGCGCTCCGGCTCCGGCAGAAGGCCCTTGGCGTGGTAGTGCCGCACCGCGCGCACGGTGACGCCGGCGTACGAGGCCAGCTGGCTGATGGTGAGCCTGCTGGTCTGCTTGTTAGTCGGCCTGTTGGTCGGCACGGTGCCAGTCTCCTCCTACGTGGCCCGCCTCCTCCTACTTGGCGGGCACGCGAAGGAACAGTCGGCGCGACCAGAGGTAGCCGAGCAGCGCGATCAGGGCACACCAGCCGATCGCGAGCCACAGGTCGGAGCCTGCTTCGGCGCCGGTGACGAGGGCGCGGAGGGTGTCGATCATCGGGGTGAACGGTTGGTTCTCGGCGAAGATGCGCAGTCCGGTCGGCATCGCCTCGGTCGGCACGAAGGCGCTGCTGATGAACGGCAGGATCATCAGGAACAGCGGGGTGTTGCTGGCCGTCTCGACGCTGTCGGCGGCCAGGCCCATGCCGACGGTCAGCCAGGTGAGCGAGAACGCGATGAGGATAAGCAGCCCGATCGCGCCGAGCCAGCCGAGCAGACCGGCGTCGGAGCGGAACCCGAGCACGAACGCGAACGCCGCCACGATCACCACCGCGGCTGCGGTCTTGATGACGGCGCCCAGCACGTGCCCGGTGAGCACCGATACCCGGGCGATGTTCATGGTGCGGAACCGGGCGATGATCCCGGTGGTCATGTCGGTCGCGGTCGAGATCGCGGTGCCGAGCGCGACGCTGGCGACGGTCATGAAGAGGATGCCCGGCGTGATGAATACCAGGTAGTCACTACGGTTCCCGCCACCCTGCTGGCCCGGCAGGCCGGCGCCCAGGGTTCCGCCGAACACGTACACGAACAGCAGCAGGAACACGATCGGCTGGGCGACCAGCATGATCGACAACGAGGGATAGCGGCGGATGTGCAGCAGGTTGCGCCGCAGCATCGTCGCCGAGTCACGGACGGCGTAGTTGGTACTCATGCGGGGATCTCCTCAGATGCGGGCGTCTCGGGCGAGTGGCCGGTGAGCGCGAGGAATACGTCGTCAAGGTCGGCGGACTCGACCGTCAGGCCGGCGACGCCGTCGTCGCCGAGGCCGTCGAGCACGCGGCGCAGCCCGACGATGCTGCCGTCGCTGGGCACCTGCAGGGTCAGTGTCTCTGTGTCTGCGGTGGCGTCCGGGTGCGTCGCCGCGGCCGCGGCCAGCCTCGCCGCGTCGGTGAACTGCACCGACACGTGCCCGCCGGGCACCCGCCGCTTCAGCTGCGCAGCCGTGCCCTCGGCCACCAGGCGGCCACCATCGAGGACCCCGATCCGGTCGGCCAGGTGGTCGGCCTCTTCGAGGTACTGCGTTGTCAGCAACACCGTCACGCCGTCGGCGACCTGCTCGCGCACGATCGCCCACAGGTCGCGACGGCTGCGCGGGTCGAGACCAGCTGTCGGTTCGTCGAGGAAGATCAGCCGAGGTCGGGCGATGAGCGTCATCGCCAGATCCAGGCGCCGCTTCATCCCGCCCGAGTAGGTTTGCGCCCGCCGCTCGGCCGCATCAACGAGGTCGAAACGCTCCAGCATGCCGGTCACGGCGGCGGTCGCGCTCGCCCGGTCCAGGTGCGCCAGATCGGCCATCAGCCGTAGGTTCTCAGTTCCGGTGAGCAACTCGTCGATCGCCGAGAACTGGCCGGTGACACCGATCGCCGCGCGCACCCCGGCGGGCTCACGGCGGACGTCGAAGCCGGCGACGCGGATCTGGCCGTCACCGGGGGTCAGCAGAGTGGAAAGGATATTGACGATGGTCGTCTTGCCTGCGCCGTTGGGCCCGAGGAGGGCGTAGACGGTGCCCTCTGGGACGGTCAGGTCGACGCCGTTCAGCACGGTGTGGTCACCGTAGGACTTGGTGAGTCCGACGACTTCGATCGCGGGTCTGGTAACGGTCATGACGCCATGCTGCGACCCTGACGCAGGGTCAAGGTCAAGCGGGAATATTTGGGGCCATTCTGGACCTGCTGGCTAATTCCACCGTCGCAGCGGAGGGCACCTCAACCCCGCCGCTGATCAGACCCTGGTGACGAATTCGGAGCCCTGGATACCAGGGAATCGCGTGCCACCACGCGACCTCATTAACGGATTCATCATAGTATCAATTTCATTGATAGCAGCAGCGCCATTGGGTCTAATAGTCAGAAACTCGTAGCGTTGGCGTATCGTCTGAGCGCAAGCGGGACGGCAACCAGGCAGGAGACGGGGATGGGTCGAGCACTGCGTGCCGATGCCGAGCGGAGCGTGCGCGCGATTCTGGAGGCGGCTGAGCGGGTCCTCGCCCAGGACGCCGGCGCGTCGATGGAGCAGATCGCCGAGGCTGCCGGGCTGACCCGGATCACGGTGCACCGGCGGTTCGCGAACCGGCAGGCGCTCCTGGAGGCGCTTGCCGTCTCCGCGAAGCAGCAGCTCATCGAGGCGATCGAGGACGCCCGGCCCGACTCCGCCCCCGCCCTCGTGGCGCTCTATCGGGTGACCTCAAACGTTCTGCGAGTCAAGTCCGCCTGGCGGTTCACCCTCAGCCACTCCACCCCCCACAGCCAGGCCGCCGCCGCGCTCTGGGTCGAGATCGACGCCCACACCGTCGAACTCCTTACTCGCGCACAGCGAGAAGGACTCCTGGCCCCGACCACCGACCTGCAATGGACCCGCCAGGTGTACTACGCCCTCCTGAGCGAAGCCCTGAACCTGCCTGCGCAGGATTCAGCGGTGCCGGACCCCGACACGCTGGCCACCCTCGTTATCGACACGCTCCTGTACGGCGGAGGACCGCGAGGCACCGCATCCGCTATTACCAGCCCTCCGTGAGGACACGATCAAGCATGTCGGCGAAGTAGTCGACGTCCGTGATGGTCACACCCAAGGGCGGTTTGATCTTCAGGACGCACATGCGATCGGACGTCGGCTGCATGACGATACCCAGGTCGAGCAGGCGTTCACAGATCGCAGCGGTTTCCTCTGTTGCGGGTTCCAGAGTTATCCGATCACGCACCAGCTCAACGCCCAGATACAGCCCCATTCCGTGTACTGCGCCAATGATCTCGTGGTGCTCAGCGAGGGCGAGCAGGCGAGATTTCAGGTGCGCGCCCACCGTGCGCGCGTTCTCCTGCAGTAGTTCGTCCTTCAGAATGTCGAGCACGGCTATACCCGCCCGGCAACTCACCGGGCTGCCACCGGCGGATGAGAAGAAATAGCCCTGACTTCGGTAACCGTCAGCGATGGCCTTGGTGGTGACCACCGCGCCGAGTGGATGCCCGTTACCCATCGATTTGGCGATAGTGACGATGTCCGGCGTCGCTCCTTGCTGCTCGAACCCCCAGAAGTGTTCGCCGAGCCTGCCGTAGCCGACTTGAACCTCGTCGGCGATGCATAAGCCCCCGGCTTCTCGGGTGGCCGCATATACCGCGGACAGGTACCCGTCCGGGAGTGCCATGCCTCCTGCGTTGCCGTAGAACGGTTCGGACAGGAAGGCCGCTGGAGGTTGCCCGCTGTCAGCCATCGACCTGATGTAGGCGACGGCATCCCGTGCGTACCTGTGAGTTTCCGAATTTCGATACTCCCCTCGATACGCGTTTGGTGCAGAGACTGGGTGAACCCAAAGAGGTCTCGTCTTCAGTGCATTCGGGTTGTCGGCCACGGACGTCGACACTGCGTCGGTCGCGTAAGACCAACCGTGGTAGGCCTCTCGGACCGTAATGATGTCCCGTCGACCGGTTTTGGCCCAGGCGAGTCGCAACGCCAGGTCGACAGCCTCCGTGCCACTATTCACCAGAAAGACCGTGTCTAGTTCGTCTGGAAGGAGGGCCGTCAGGCGCTCAGAGAGCTCGGCGAGTGCGCTGTAGTGAAATCTGGAGTTGGTGTTCAACCTGCGCCACTGGCGCTCGATCGCATCTGCCAGGCGCGGATGCCCGTGTCCCAGAATCGATACGTTGTTCAACATGTCCAGGTAGGAACGCCCGCCGACGTCGTACAGGTGATTCTTCCACCCACGTTCGATCTGGGGTGGCTGTTCGTAATAGTGCTCCTGGACGGTCGCGAACGCGGCATCGCGCCTATCCAGCAGCCGATCGGCGCGCCATCCATTGCTGTCTCGGCGGGACTCAATGGAACTCAGCACGTGCATCGGGTCGATACAGGCCGCCGACCAGGCCGCCGCCATCGCCGGCTGGACCCAAAACGGTGCCCGCTGCGCCAACGACGTCAATTGCACCCGCAGAACCGCCAGCCCTGTGGCTTCCGCGGGGATCAACTCGGCGAACGGCTCCCCCGCGAGCCGCTGTCCGCTTTGTACCTCGCTCACATTCCCCGAGAGCCAAAGGGTGAGGCCGCTCGAAGCGCGAAACGTGATGGCATCGTCGACAACATCGACCGTCCCATCCCCCGGTGCTCGAACCACGACTGATTCCCGGACGAAGAGTTCCACCCCTAAGGCAACGGTCTCAGGAACGTCGGGACCGTTCCGACAGGTCCGCGTGAGCCTGGGTTGCAGAAAGGGGATGTAGGCCATCGCGGGGCCGTTCCGGTCCGCCAAGATTTCCCTTGCTAGCTGGTGCTCTGCCTCAGGGTCGAGAAAGCGTCCGGCGTCCAGGTGCGGACTTTCGGTCGAAACGTCGAGCTCGAACACCGGTAGCGGACCCAGCAGCAGTTGAGCGGGCTTCTCCGGGTGAGGCACTTCTCGCGGTGGCCTCAGGACGGTCCTGACGAGGTTGGTTCCCACCTCGATGGGGATCGAGGTGGCTTCCTCGAAGATCTGCCACTCCCGTCCGAGATTGTCGGTGGCGTAGGCATTTGACGGGTCAATGCTGGCTTGATGCTGACCGCTCACCATGAGCGTCGCGGCCCGAAGGACAATCAACGGCCAGAGGGCCTCGACTTCGTGGTCCTCCAGCGGGTGCATCCGATCGAACGCGGAGACCGCCGGCAGAACCATGGAAGGATTATCTCGTGAGTAATAGAGCAGCGATGCGCATGTAACGGCGAGTTCGGCGACCGTCCAACTGCTCACCAAATCGCCGAAGTCAATCAACCCCACCGGTTGAAGTCGACCGGACGCATTGCGGCGAGCGATGATGTTGTCATCGGTCAAATCGCCATGGATCGGCTGGATCCGCAGCTCACCGTAGTGCGGCGCAAGCATCTGAGTCGCTTGCAGGGCAACACTTTTGACTTGTTCGGTCCCGCCTGGAGGAGTCACGAAACCGGCGAGGAGCTCTACCACCTCCGCCGCATGTCGCAGGTCCCATTGCAAGATGCGATCCGGCACGGGCGCCTCGAGTGTCCGCAGAGCCTTCGCACTTCGCCCCGCGAACTCCCCAATCGCATCGACAGTTGACGGAGCCAGGTAGTCACATCCGCTGAGCATCTCGCCGTCGACAAATGTGAAGAGTCGTACGAGCAGGCGTTGGCCCTCGAGGTCCACATCGAGAATAACCTTTCCTGCAGGATCCGGCACTCCCAGGGGGACCTGAATATCAGCCGAGGAGGCCGCCACACGTTGAGCGGCAGCCTCCTGCGCCTCCAGATCTGCCAGCGTGAACGCCGGATTGGAGACCTTGAGAACGAAATTGCCGGCTTCGGCAACCACCAGAAAATTGGCATCCTGCTGACTGCCAAGCTCTTCAACCCGTCCATCAATCCCGAACAGTTGCACCAGGAACCGAGCCTGATCGAGCGAGACCTTGGGAGTCGGAAGCGAACCATGATCGAAGAAGCTGAACGATGGCGTCATGGCAATCCTTCGTGGGTCGGCGGGGTTCGGCATCATTCACGTTCCTCAGCGATGGAATTCCCGCCGTCGATGACCAGGCATTGACCGGTGATGTACGAGGAGGCGTCGGTCGATAGGTACCCGATCAGCCCGGCGACCTCACTTGGCAGTCCGCTCCGCTTCATGGGAGTGCGGAGCCCCTGCCTCTTCTCGGAACTCGTCTGCGAGTCTGTCGCAATCCAGCCAGGTGCCACGGCATTGACGGTGACCCCGTTCGGGGCACTGTCGAGGGCGACGCCGCGCACCAGCCCCACCATCCCGGCCTTGGCCGCGCCGTACGCGACCTCGCCACGCATGCCCATGACCGGCCCCGTCAAGCTGGCAACCATGATCAGCCTGCCCCGTCCTGACCTACACAACGGGGGCAGGACGGCCCGGGCGAACAGAAACGAGGCGTCGAGATTGCGAGCCATACTCGCTCGCCACGTCGACAGGTCCATATCAGCCACCTCCCCCGACTCGGTCACTGCTGGCAGAGACAACCAGGGATGCTCCCATCCGGGCAAGCAAGGAGGCGGTGGCAAGCCGATCCCGTTCCGCGCACCCACACCGGTAACGACAGCTACCCGGCCTGCAAGGCCGAACTCCGGTGCTGCCATGCGCCCTCCAGGATTGGTCACCAATGACACAGTACAGGCAGCTGACATTTTCCGATATCCAGTCGCGCTTGATTGGTGACCAATGCACCAAGGCTAGGATGAAGCTGTCTGATCTCGACAGCTGTTGAGCTCGCCCGCGCGTCGGACCATGGAGGGGTATCGCAGCCCATGACAGCCTTCGAACGCCGCCCTGTCCTCAGTCGCGGCACTACCGCCGAAGAACTGGCGTCCGTCCTCCGCGAGATGATCATGCGAGGCTCCCTCACTCCCGGAGCCCAGTTGCGAGAAGAAACGCTGTCAGCGCAGTTCGAAGTGTCACGCCGAACCGTCAAGGAAGCACTTGGCATATTGGCGCACGAACGCATCGTGCGCCATTACCGCCATAAAGGCACGAGGGTCGTCCAGTTCACCGCAGCTGATATTCATGACCTCTATCGCGTGCGGAAAACCCTCGAAGGTGCTGCAGCTCGAGCCGCTGACCGTATTTCCACCATTCAATTGAGGCGACTGGAGCTCGCCTTCGAGAACTTGAAATCGGCCATCGCCGACGGCGAACCCACCGATGTTGTCGCCCGGGATCTCGAGTTTCATCAGACGATCATTGGTTTCGTGGAGAGCGATCGCATCAACGAGTTCTTCGCGGACGTCGAAGTCGAGATGCGGTACGCCCTCTCAATTCTGGAGTCCACCTCCAAAGAATCAATAGACCGCCCGGACGAGCTTTTGGCGGAGCATGAGGCCATCCTCGACGCGTTTCAACGCAGGGACGTCACGTCCGCTTCGCATCTGGTATATGTGCACGCGCACACCTACGAAACGTTGCTCGCCGAAGCCATCCTCGGCCCTGAGCCGTGACGCCGGGACGCGGCCGTTCGCACCGCCAACCCCGGGCATTCAGGTCAGTGTGACTCAGTTGCACGGTCCGGCCCCGTGCAGGAGTGTGTCGATGACGAGGGTGCCCAGCACGTCGGGGTCCGGTGTGTCCGGTGCCGGTGCGGCTGGATCTGGTTGTGGGCCGAGCAGGTTCATTGCTTCGCTGAGGAGGGCGTAGTACACCTGCCTGGTCCATTGCAGGTCGGTGGCCGGGGCGAGGAGTCCCTCATGCTGTGCGCGGGTGAGCAGTTCGAGGGTGTGGGTGTCGATCTCGACCCAGAGCGCGGCGGCGGCCTGGCTGTGAGGCGGGCCGTGGCTGAGGGTGAACCGCCAGGCGGACTTGACCCGCAGCACGTTTGAGGCCACCCGGTGCAACGCCACGAGGGCGGGGGCGGAGTCCGGCCGCGCGTCCTCGATGGCTTCGATGAGTTGTTGCTTCGCGGAGACGGTGAGTGCTTCCAGGAGTGCCTGGCGGTTGGCGAACCGCCGGTGCACCGTGATCCGGGTCAGCCCGGCCGCCTCGGCGATCTGCTCCATCGAGGCGCCGGCGTCCTGGGCGAGGACCCGCTCGGCCGCCTCCAAAATCGCGCGCACGCTCCGCTCGGCGTCGGCGCGCAGCGGCCGGCCCATGCCTGTCTCCTACCCGTCGTCGTCTGTTCCCAACCAAAACGATACTTCACAGCATCTAATTTTTTTATACTTGATCCTTATGTGTTGCTATTGATCACGCAACTGATACTGTCATGGAGCAGATCAGGAAGGTTGTGCCGACCGGGAGTCAGCCCTCCTGATTCACCCCGCCGGGGGGTTCCCCGGCCACTCACTCAGGGAGTTGGCATGTCGTTAATCAAGCCTCGAACCGGTATCGCTCGGCGCGTGACGGTGGCGCTGGCGACCGCGTCGGTCGTCGCCGTCGGCGCCGGCGCGGCACCGAGCACGGCCACCGCCGTGAGCGCCAGCTCGCGGGTCGCGTCACCCGCGGCAGTCCAGGCGCCTGGCGCGCAGAGCGCCAGCACCGCCCCGAACCTGCAGGTCGAAGGCACCAACGGGGTCTCCTACCGGTACCGCCGCTTCGGCAAACCCAGCAAGACCAGCGTGCCCCTGGTCTTCCTGCAGCACTTCCGGGGAAACCTCGACAGCTGGGACCCGAAGCTCATCGACACCATCGCCGCCAAGCGCGAGGTCATCCTGGTGAACAACGTCGGCGTGGGCGGCTCCACCGGCCTCACCCCGAGCACGATTCAGCAGATGAGCCTGGACGCGATCACGTTCATCGACGCACTCAAGCTGCCCCGCTATGACGTGTTCGGATTCTCTCTCGGCGGCGAGGTCGCCCAGGAGGTCGCCCTGCGCCGCCCCTGGCAGGTCCGACGCGTCGTCCTGGCCGCCACCGGCCCCCAAGGCGGGCTGGACCAGCGCCAATCCGACCCCAAGATCCTCGGCCGGACCCTGAAGGACAACCCCGGCCCCGCGGACTTCCTCTTCCTGTTCTTCACGAACACCGCCTCCAGCCAGGCCAAGGGCACCGAGTTCCTGCAGCGCCTCGGGCAGCGCACCACCGACCACGACGCCCCGGCCAGCCTCGCCGCCCGCGACGCCCAGCTCACCGCCTGGTCCGACTGGGGCATCCCCGACAAGACCAAACTGGTCCGCCTGGCCGCACTCTTCCAGCCCACCCTGGTCGCCGACGGCGCGAGCGACATCCTGATGCCGGCCAAGAACTCCCGGCTGCTGGCCAAACACCTGCCCAACGCCCAGCTGCACATCTACCCGAACGCCGGGCACGGATTCCTCTTCCAGCACCCGGTCAAATTCGGCACCGAGGTGAACACCTTCCTCGACCGCTGACAGCACCCGCCGTCAGAGACGTCACCGGTCGCCCCGGTAGCCGTCTCCCCAGCAAGCCGACAGGCCCCCGCCGCCCAAACCGGCGGGGGTCTGTCTACCCGAGTGCCCCGACGGCCGCATTTGAACGGCCCGCTACTTCAGCGGCGATCCCACCCCGTTACGCCGATGCAGCCAATCGCTATCTATTTGACTCTTCTATGTTGCGCTTGAGCTAGAATTTGATACATTGATGCAACAGTTGTGGTGACCGACTTCCGGTCCTCACCCCGAGCACGAAGAGCATCCCCCTGAGCCAGGAGTCCGCAATGACAACACCACAGCCAGTAGCCCTTGTGACGGGCGCGTCCTCCGGGATCGGGAAGGAGGCCGCCCTCGCTCTGGTCGCTGCGGGCTACCAGGTGATCGGAACCAGCCGCAACACCGCGAACGTCACGGCGCGGGCGGGGGTGACGTTTATCGACCTTGACGTGGCCAGCGACGCATCGGTCGCCGCCGCGGTCGAGCAGGTGATCGAGCAGTTCGGGCGAATCGACGTCCTGGTCAACAACGCCGGTATCGGCGCGGCCGGCGCGGCCGAGGAAACCTCCGTCACCCAGGCGCAGGAGGTCTTCGACATCAACGTCTTCGGCGTCATCCGGATGACCAACGCCGTCCTGCCGCACCTGCGCGCCCAGGGCAGCGGACGCATCATCAACATCTCTTCCGTCGTCGGGTTCATGCCCCAGCCCTACATGGCCGTCTACGCCGCCTCCAAGCACGCCATCGAGGGCTACTCCGAATCCGTCGACCACGAAGTCCGCCAGTACGGCGTGCGGGTCCTGCTCGTCGAACCGGCCTGGACCAACACTGCGTTCGAGGCCAACAGCGTCCCAGCCGACCAGCCCATGCCGGTCTACGCCCAGCAACGCCAGGTCTTCGATGAGTACATGAGCGACGCAGTCAAGAACGGCGACGACCCCGCCGTCGTGGCCAAAGCCATCGTCGCTGCCGCGACCGACACCAAACCGAAACTGCGCTACCCCGCCGGCTCACGTAGCGCGAGCGTGGCCACCATGCGCCGCCTCGTCCCGGCCCGGATGTTCGACCGGCAGATCCACAAACTCAACCGACTCCCCGCCTGAACCCCCAACCCCGACACCCGACCAACCACCAAGCACCGCAACAGGAACGGAATTCATCATGAGCCAGTTCGCCATTGAGACCGTGGCACCGAAGATCCGCAAGGTCACTTTCATCAACCAACCGGTGAACGTCGTCGGTGCCGACACCGTCGTGGAGTTGCTCGAGGTCCTCGACACGTTGAGCGCCGACGAGCAGGTCCAGGTCGTCATCTTCGACAGCGGCGTCCCCGGATACTTTTACAACCACGCCGATCTCAACCAGGTACCCGAACTACTCGGCCTCACCAGCGCGGACGGGACCCCGACGTGGGTGGACCTGGTCACCCGCCTGACCAGCGCCCCGTTCATCAGTATCGCCTCCATCCGCGGGCGCACCCGAGGTGGTGGCGACGAAATCACCCTGGCCTTCGACCTGCGCTACGCCAGCCGCGAAGAGGCGTTCTTCTCCCAGCCCGAGGTCCAGATCGGCCTCGTCCCCGGCGGCGGCGGCAGCGACCGTCTAGCCCGACTGCTGGGCCGCGACCGCGCGCTCGAAGCCATCCTCACCGGCCACGACTACGACGCCGAACGCGCCGAGCAGTACGGATGGATCACCCGCGCCGTGCCCGACGCCGACCTCGACGACGTCGTCAACACGACGGCCGCGCGCATCGCCGGCGCCGACAAGAGCGCCGTCCTGGGCGCCAGGGCACAGATCAACCGCTCCACCCTGCCGCCCGTGGCCGACCTGCACGCCTCCTGGGCCGAATTCGCCCAATCGGTGACCTGGCCCGGATTCCAGGCCCGCGTACCACAACTCGGCAAAGCCATCGCCGAGATCGGCCTCGAGGAGATCGAGCAGAACCTGGGCCACTACGCCGGCCTCATCAACCAGCAGCCCTAACCCGTTCAGCTACCCACGCAACAGGAGCTTTCCATGGATCTGTCCTCCAGCACCGTCCTGGTCACCGGCGCCAACCGGGGCCTGGGCCGGGCCCTGACCGCCGAACTGCTCAGCCGCGGCGCCACCGTCTACGCCGCCGCCCGCAACCCCGACCAGATCGACCTGCCCGGCGCCAAGCCGATCGCGCTCGACATCACCGACCCCACCTCCGTCACGGCCGCCGCCCACGCCACCGGTGACGTGACCGTTCTGATCAACAACGCCGGCATCTCCACCGGTGCCAACCTCCTCACCGGTGACCCGGAGGACATCCGTCTGGAGATGGACACCGCCTACTACGGAACACTTTCGGTGGTCCGAGCCTTCACCCCCCAGATCACGGCCAACGGCGGCGGCGCGATCCTGAACATCCTCTCCGCGTTGTCCTGGTACAGCATTCCCGAACTCGGTGCCTACGGCGCCGCCAAAGCCGCCCAATGGTCGCTGACCAACGCCCTGCGCGTACAGCTCGCCGATCGGGGCATCCGGGTAGCCGGACTGCACGTCGGCTACATGGACACCGACCTGGCCCGCGCCGCCACCGGACCCAAATCCGACCCCGCCGACGTCGCCCGCCTTGCCGCCGACGCCCTCGCGGCCGGTGACTACGAGATCCTCGCCGACGACCTCAGCCGCCAGCTCCAATCCGGACTGGCCGCAGGCGTCGCCGGGCTCTACCCCCAGCTGCCCTGAGCCCCGTTGCCCGGCAAATCACTGCTCCAAGCCGGATTTCACCTCCGACACCAGTACCACCGCGAAAGGATCCTTCCTGTGGCTGTCACGATCCTGCTCGAACTCCCGCTCCGGCCGGACGCCGAAAACATCGATGAGGTACTCAACTTCGACCTCCCCGCCACCGCCGCCTACCCCGGCAACGAAAGCACCGAGGTGCTCTCCGACGACACCCGACCCGACATGCTGTTCCTGCTCACCCGCTGGTCGACGATGGAGGCCTACGAGGCGTACTTCGCCTGGCGGCAATCACCCGAAGGCGCTACTCGACTCCACGAAATAGCCGCCGGAGCACCCACCATCCATCGCTTTCACACCCACCTGAGCTTCTAGGAGACACCATGCCCAAAATCTGGTTCATCACCGGAGCCGGCCGCGGCTTCGGTAAACAGTTCGCCACCGCCGCGCTGTCGCGCGGTGACAAGGTCGCCGCGACCGCCCGCACCATGTCCACCCTCGACGACCTCGCCGCCCAGTACGGCGACGCCCTCCTCCCCCTCGAGGTCGACGTCACCAACCGCGCCGATGTCGACGCCGCCGTCGACGCAACGATCACAGCGTTCGGTCGACTCGACGTCGTCGTCAACAACGCCGGATACGGACTGTTCGGCGCCGTCGAGGAGATCACCGAGCAGGAACTGCGCGACCAGATGGAGGTGAACCTTTTCGGAGCCTTCCACGTCACCCAGGCCGTACTACCGCAACTGCGCACTCAAGGCAGCGGCCACATCATCCAGATCTCCACCATCGGCGGCATCGCCGGCCTGCCCAACCTCGGCGGATACAGCGCCTCGAAATGGGCACTCGAAGGAATGAGCGAATCCCTGGCCGCAGAGGTCGCCCCCTTCGGCATCCACGTGACCCTCATCGAACCGGGACTCTTCGGCACGGACTGGGCCGGAACCAGCGCCATCCACGCCACCCCACAATCCCAGTACAACACCCTCCGCGACACCGCAAACGCCCAGATCGCCACCATGCCACCGGAATTGATAGGCGACCCCACCGCCGCCGCCAGCGCAATCCTGACCATCGCCGACGCCGACAAGCCCCCGCTTCGCGTCCTCTTTGGAACCCTCCCGACGATGATCGTCCCCACGCTCTACGCCGACAGACTCGCCACCTGGGAAGCTTGGAAGCACGTGTCCCTCCAAGCCAACGGCGGCTGACCGCAACCATCCAGTGCAGGGCGGCCACCCTCCTCGGCACCACGCCGGATGGCGACCTCGCTGAGCACCGCATCGGCTTCGAGGCCCCGTCGCCCACCGGCAACGGCCGCACCGTTAGGTTGACCGGATCATGTTTTCCAGAGACCGCATCCAGAACCTGAGGGACTGCTCATGACCCACCACAGCACGGTGCCGGCCGCCGTCGGAGTGGTCCTGCCGCGAGACCTCCCGACGGCAGACGTCCTGCCCTACGCGCGCCGGGCCGACGAACTCGGCTTCGGCAGCCTGTGGGTGGTCGAGGACCTGACCTTCCGCGGCGGGTTCGCGCAGGCGGGCGCAGTGTTGGCGGCCACGTCGCGGATCCACGTCGCGCTGGGCATCGCACCCGCCGCCGTCCGCAACGCCGCGTTCACCGCGATGGAGGCCGCCACGCTCGCGGAACTGTTCCCCGGTCGCTTCACCCTCGGTATCGGCCACGGCAGCATGGCCTGGATGCGGCAGGTCAGCGCGTGGCCCGCGAGTCCGCTAACGCTGCTCACCGAACACCTGGACGCCGTTCGCGCCCTGTTGCGTGGGGAATCCGTGACGACGCAGGGCCGCTACGTCCAACTCGACGACGTGCGCCTGGTCACCCCACCCGCGATACCGCCCGCCGTCGTCGCCGGGGTGCGCGGGCCGAAGTCGCTGGCGGTCTCCGGCGAGCACGCCGATGGGACGCTGCTTGCCGAACCCATCACGCCGGAGTACGCCCGTGCGGCCCGCGCGCAGATCGGCGCGGACGACCGGCACCTGCTGCACGGTTACCTGCTGAGCGCCGTCGACGAGGACGCCGACCGGGCCCGGCAGCGGGTCCGCCCAGCGCTGGAGGTCGCGGGGATGCCGGACTTCGCCCCGCACGTGGCGACCTCCTCCTACGGCGCGGACTTGGCGGCGTTGCGCGCGGACAGCGCCGACGCGCGGGAGTTCACCCGTCGGATGCCCGACGAGTGGGTCGATGACCTCGCGCTGGTCGGCACCCCACAGCGGCTGCGCGAACGGCTCGCCGAACTGCGCGCGGCCGGGCTGCAACGGCCTGTCCTCTTCCCCGTCGCCGGTCCCGGCGTCGAGGACCGTCGCGAGTCGCTCACCGCCCTCGCGGCGGCTGTGCTGGAGTAGAAGGGAATTCGTCCGTGATCTCGGCAGAACTGCGTGCTCAGATGCTCAGCGGGGAGATGTACAACGACCTCCTCGACGAACTCGTCCAAGCGCGCGAGCAGGCGGTGCACCGCGCCGACGAGTACAACCGGAGCTTCGGTCAGCCCTCCACCGAGCGCACGGAACTCCTGCGACACCTGCTGCGCGGCGTGGGTAAGGGCGCCCACTTCGAGCCCGTGTTCCGCTGCGAATTCGGGTCCAACATCGTCCTGGGCAACAACTTCTACGCCAACTTCGACTGCGTCATGCTCGACGGAGCGCCCATCACGATCGGGGACAACGTCCTCTTCGGTCCGCGGGTGTCGATCTACACCAGCAACCACGCGGCGGACGCCGAGGAGCGCGTGGCAGGCGGCTGCTACGCACGACCGGTCTCTGTCGGCGACAACACCTGGATCGGCGGCGGCGTGACCGTCAACCCGGGGGTCTCGATCGGACGCAACGCCATCATCGGATCGGGCAGCGTCGTCACCAGGTCGGTACCCGACAACTGCCTGGCAGCGGGCGTGCCCGCGCGGGTGATCCGGGAGATCACCGCCGCGGACAAGACCGACTACGCGCCCTGATGACGCCAGAGTCAGCGCGTGCGACGACTGCCGATGACCCTCGGGACGAGGCCACCACGACGTCCAGGCAGTTGCAGCAGAGATTTCCCACCGGGTCAGCTTTTTGCCCGCGGATGAATCCTTTTGGGACCACGACGCGACATTAGGGGTAGGGCAACAGCCCCGCCGACGCAGGCTGGAGTAGCCACCTGCTTGACGCGGCCAGATCGCGGTCAAGGGGACGTTCCGCCGTTCACTACGCGCATGCGTGCCATGATCGGCCCATGTCTACACCGGAAGCTGACCGCGGCGGCCGGACC
>JANNPJ010000423.1:0-1955 GCA_031400005.1 Kineosporiaceae bacterium
CGGGGCATGCAGGCGCTGACACACCGCTCACGTGCCTGATCGGCGCCCCAACCCACCGGCAAACCGGTTCACTCCTTCCGGGATGGCAACCAAAGAGCGGACGTGGACGAGTGGCCCCTTGATGTCCGAGTCTGGTCCGGATGAAGCTGTCCGGATCAACCGGTGGCACGGTGGGTCAGGGTTCGTCGCTGGTGGTGTTGGGTAGGCGGATGGTGAAGGTGGTGCCGAGGCCGGGTTCGGTGGTGAAGGTGATGGTGCCCTGGTGGCGGTCGTGGATCAGCGTGTGGGCGAGGGAAAGTCCTTGTCCGGTACCGACGCCGACGGGTTTGGTGGTGAAGAACTGATCAAAGATGCGGTCGGCGATGTCGGCGGGGATCCCGTTGCCGGTGTCGTGGATGTCGATCAGGACGGCGCCGTCATCGGCTCGGGTCCGGACGGTCAGGGTGCCGCGACGTATCGGGGTGGAGCCGGTTTTGGTGGCTTCGGTGATGGCGTAGGCGGCGTTGATGATGAGGTTGAGGAGGGCTTGGTTGATGTCGCCGAGGTTGCACCGCACCGCGGGCAGGTCGGGGTCGAGATGGAGGACGACGTCAGCGACGGGGTTGATTTGGCTGTCGGCCACGATCAGGGTGTTGCGGAGGGCTTCGTTGAGGTCGCAGAGGTCTTTGCCTTCTCCGCCGGGGTGAGCGAACGCTTTCATCGCCCGGACGATGGCGGCGATGCGCTGGGTGCCTTCGATGGCTTGGGTGGTGGCCATCGGGATCTCCTCGCGCAGGAAGTCCAGGTCGATGTCGGCTTCCTGGGCCAGGAGGGCTTGGTGGCGGGTAGCCAGATCACCCTCGGTGAGGGCGGTGCGGTAGCCGTCGAGCAGGGCGGTGATCGGGGTGAGGCTTTCGGTGAGGAATTCCAGGTTGGCGGTGATGAATTGGATGGGGGTGTTGATTTCGTGGGCGATGCCGGCGGCGAGTTGGCCGACGGATTCGAGTTTCTGGGCGTGCCGCAGGTCGCTTTCCAGGGATCGGCGGTCGGTGATGTCGCGCAGGTGCAGGACCAGGGCGGCGACGGCCGGGTCGGCGGTGAGATCGGTGCAGCTGATCTCCACCCAGCGCGGTTTCGTGGTACCAGGCTGGAGCCGGCATTCCAGGATCAGCCCGCTGAGTCCGTCCTGGGTGATCCAGGTGGTGACGGCATCCTGGTCGTCGGGGTGGATCAGGTCCAGGAGTGGGCGGGTGAGCAGGTCGGTGTTCTCGATTCCGAGGATCTCGACCGAGGCGGTGCTGGCGTAGGAGATGGCCCCGGCCCGGTCACAGACCAGGGTCAGGTCGGAGGAGCGCTGGACCAGGGACCGGAATCGTTCGGCCAGGGCGTTGTCCAGGCAGACCGCGAGCTGTCCGGCGATCAGGACGACGGCGTCGAGGCGGTCGGTAGTGAACGCCCCATGGCTGAGCCGGTTTTCTATCAACAGCATCGCTCGAGGCACCCCCCGGCTGAGGACCGGAACGACGAGCAGGGAGCAGGCATCCAGGCCTTGCAGATACGGGTCACGAGCGAAGCGGTCATCGCGAGTGGCCTCGGGAATGAGCAACGGTTGCAGGGTCCGTTCGGCGTACCGGAACGCGGACACGCAGATCAGGCCCTGCCGGCCGGCCGCGTCCACGCTCAGAGTGGTCTCGCCGTCCACACTCAGGGCGGTCTCGCCGTCCAGACCGTTGATCCCGTCCGTTCCGTTAGTCCCCGTGGGACAGCTGGTGGTGGGCAGGAACCAGGCCTGCGCGTCGGGATTCCACAACAGCAGCCGAACCGAGGTCGCTCCCGTCATCGTGGTGAGGACATCGACCACGCGGAAACGTAGCCGGTCGAGGTTGGTTTCGGAACTGAGGACCTGCGCGGCGCGCAGAACCGCCATCAGATCGATCGATTCGGCGAAGGCATCCCCTGAATGGATCGAACCGGAT
>JANNPJ010000426.1:0-62845 GCA_031400005.1 Kineosporiaceae bacterium
GCGCCCCTGTCTGGACTGAGGAGACGCAACCCCATCGAAGATGCGGGACGGTCGACGAGGGAAGACAGGGGCTTAAGCGCGCCTCCACTCGCGAACAAATCAAATAGAGCTCACACATTTCGACCCTCGGTTTGCAGTGGACAGGACCGGCGCAACGCGCACATCCGGCACATCCCGTTGCTCTTGGCCTCGAAGTTCTCTCCCGCCATGCCATCGGCCGCCGATGCCAGCAGCGAGCGGGCCCACTGCGGGTCTTCATCCGTGGACAGCGCAGGTTGTTGCTGAATCGACAGCTTGGTGGTGTCGTTCTTGCCGAGTTGGGCCAGTACCGCGCCGCCGGACTCGGCCGGCCCACCGGCCACCGCGGCGAATCCGCCCTCCTCGACGGCCACCTGGTACACCCCGAGCTGGGCATGCCGTTGAACCTCCGCCTTGGCCGGGGCGGACTTACCCGTCTTCAGGTCAACGACGATCAGCCGCCCCTCGGCGTCGCGCTCCAAACGGTCTACAGTGCCTCGGATTTCGGCGCGGCCGACCTGCACTCGGACCGACTCCTCGGTTGCCACCAGGCGACGACCGGCGGCCCGCGCCGCTGCCGCGTACTGGGCCAGCCGGGCGATCATCTTCCGGGCCCGGGCCCGCTCGGAGTCGGCCACCCAGCCGCTACCCAGCCCGAGCCGGTCGAAGCGCCCCTCCAGGAGTGTGGCCAGTCGGACTTCATCGCCGTCCGGTTCCTGCTCGGCGAGCTCGTGGATCAACACCCCCAGCCCTTGCGCAGACGAGGACGCCGGTCGACCACCGGACTGCTCCAGCAGCCAGCGCAACGCGCATCGATCGTAGGACTCAACTTGGGACGGCGAGACTCGCACCAGTGCGCTCGGCTCCCGTAGTGCGCCCTCCACCGAGACCGGCGCCAGGCCGTACCACTCGTCCGGATTGGCACCGGGCACACCGGCGGCCGCCAGTCGAGCCAATTGCCGGGCCGCCGCAGCCCGCCGCTGCCGGCCCGCGGTCGGGTCAACGGTGACCGCCCGCAGTTCGGCCACCAGGGCCGGCAGCGTCATCGTTCGCGGCACCTCGGCGAGCGGACGGACCTCATCCTCGGGACCGTCGCCACTGTCGGGGTCAACCAGATCGAGGAACGTGGAGGGCATCAGGTCGTCCGAACGCACCGCGGTCACCAGCAGATGCCGCCGGGCCCGGCTGACGGCGACGTGGAAGTACCGCAGTTCGTCGTCCAGCACCGCCTTGCGCTGCGCCAGGTAGCCCTCGGCACCGGTCGAGCCACGCCCGTCCAGGACCTCTGCCATCTGCTGGCCACCGAGCAGCGAACCGCGCAACCGCAGATCTGGCCACATTCCTTCTTGCACACCGCAAACCGCGACCACGTCCCATTCCAGGCCGGCCGCACCCTGGGCGGTGAGCAGCGCGACGGCGTCGTCCGTGGGTGCCCGCTCGGCCAGGGTGTCCGCGGGGACGTCCTGGCCTTCCAGGTAGTCCAGAAAGCTGGCCGCATCGGCGCCGGGAAAGCGGTCGGTGAACCGGGCGGCGGCCTCGAAGAGCGCCATCACAGCGTCCAGGTCGCGGTCGGCTCTGGCCCCGGAAAGGCCACCGGACAAGGCAGTTCGGCGCCATGCATGGCCCAGACCGGTCTCCGACCAGAGCGCCCAGAGCACCGATTCCGGGGTGGCTGCGGGCCGCGCGGCGGCCTCCCGGCCTGCGGCGAGAACGACCGCGACCCGACGGGCGGACTGCGACGTGTGGGAGTCGAGGCTGGCCAGCCGCTCCGGACCGGCGAGGGCCTCGACGATCAGCGCGTCGCTGGCCCGACCACCACCACCGTCCAGTTCTTCGACCCGCAGGGCTTGGCGCAGCCGGCGGAGGTCAATCGCATCGGCGCCGCCAATCGGACCGGTCAGCAGCTCGATCGCCACCTCGGCGGTGAGTTCGTCTGGCCGTAGGCAGCAGCGCAGCGCCAGTCGCAGCGGGACGACGGCCGGTTCGTCCCGGACCGGCACCTCGGACGGCGGAATTGCCACTGGCACCCCGGCCGCGCCCAGTGCTCGGCGAATCGCGGAGGTGGCCTTGGTCGACCGGACGACGACGGCCATCCGCCGCCAGGGCACGGACTCCTCCAGGTGGTGCCGACGCAGGTACTGAGCGATGTACGCAGCTTCGCGCGCCGGGGAACCGAGCACCTGTACGGCAACCGTCGCCGGGTCAGCCGGCGACTGGGCGTCAGCCGCCTGCGGACGGGCGTCAGCAGCTCGCGACTGGGTGTCAGCCGCCTGCGCCTCGGCGGCAGCCAACCGCGCCTCGGTGTTTGACTCCTGCGCCT
This sequence comes from Kineosporiaceae bacterium, assembly GCA_031400005.1. Classification (GTDB taxonomy): domain Bacteria; phylum Actinomycetota; class Actinomycetes; order Actinomycetales; family Kineosporiaceae; genus JANNPJ01. The sequence continues at coordinate 2,339 of JANNPJ010000426.1, forward strand.
CGGTTCTTGACTCCTGTGCCTCGGCGTTTGACTGCTCCGCAGCGACAGCGGCTCGGTGGCCGACCGCCCCGGCGGTGCCGATCCGGGCGGCCACCCCGGCCGCGACCGAACGCAACAGCGGCCCGTGCCGGTACACCGTGCGCAAGATCAGCACCGGAGCAGGACGACCATCGGCGGCAGCGAACCGTTCGGCGGCCTCCGCGAGTGCCCGCGGCCGGGCACCGCGGAAGGTCTGGGTGGCGGCGTCCGGGTCGCCGGCCAGCACCAGGTCGCGGCCGCCGTCGGCCAGCGCCATCAGCAGGTGCTCGGCCGCGACGGTGAGCTCGTGTGCGTCGTCAACAATGATCAGCGCGCGCTGGCGACGCTCTTCGGCCAACAAGTCAGGATCGCCCAGCAGTACCTCGGTGGCGGCGTCGACGATTCCGGCCGGGTCGTAGGCACCGGGTGTGGAAAGCGCCGTCACATCAAGGTATTCGGCCATCACCTGGGCCGCCGCGAACCATTCCGGCCGGTTCTGCGAGCGGGACAGCCGGGCCAGATCAGCCGGCGTCAACCCGCGCTCCACCGCACGCATCAGCAACTCGCGCAGCTCGTCGCGAAAGCCGCGCAGTTCGCGAATCTGCTCGCTGGTGGAGGCCGGCCATTCCGGGGCACTGCCGAGGCCCTCGGCGTGCCCCGCCAGCAGTTCGGCCAACACGCGGTCTTGTTCCGGGCCGGAGATCAGCCTGGGTGGCGGATCTCCGTCGAGAACCCGGGATCGGCGCAACACACCAAACGCGTACGAGTGCGGAGTACGGGCCATCGGCTCCTGGACGGTCCCGCCGATCCGGGCCGAAAGCCGGTCTCGCAGCCGGGCAGCCGCAAGCCGGGTGGGGGCCAACGCCAAAACCGTTCCCGGGGACAACCCATCCCGCTCGATCCGGGCCGCCACTGTCTCGATCAACGCGGACGTCTTGCCCGATCCGGGGGCGCCGAAAACGATCACCGGGCCGCTACCGCGGCGACGCCCGATCAGCGCGGCCTGTGCGGCGTCCGGTGACAGCGCCGGGAACAACTCCGGCCGGGGGCGAACAAGCGTGATCGCCGCCCTTGCCGGGCTCCGGTTTTGCTGCGCTGTGGTCACGGTTGCTCATCCCACCACAGCCCACCGACACTTTGCCTAGGTCTCATCTAAGGTCGAATGCCAACGCGATGGCCGCCGTCAGTTGCTTCTCTTGCTCGTCCAGGAGATAGCCGATCTGCCGCAGCAATTGCGCAGCAGTGATCGTCGTGATGTTGTCACAGCTCACGACGCAGGCTCGGTGCAGTCCATTGGCCGCTCCGACCGGAACCTCACTAGAGATCCCTCGCATCGTGGAGGTGATCAGCGCGACCGTGACGTTGCCCAAATGGGGGCGCATGACCTCACGGGTCAGCACCAGAACCGGGCGAATCTTGTCTATTTGCGCAAGATGGATCGCCCGCATCAGTCCTCGAACGCAACCGGGTGCAGGGCCAAGTATTCGGCGACCGCATCGAGGTCAGGGTCTGGCCCACGGTGTCGCACGATCTCAACATCGGCCAGCCCAATCAGCCGACGCTCTTCACGCTCCAGAGCATGCGCAACCGCCTCGGCGCGGCTCTTGGCCGAACCATTCGACACCAGGGAATCCAGAAAGCTCACGAGGTGGTCAGGCAGCCGAACACTGATCTGCGTACTCATCCCGTAACGGTACCAAGATGGGATTCAGATTGGTATGGACCCGCTCAAGCCGGCTCAACTCAGATCCCACCGGGCCCTTGGCAGGTCGACGCGCTCGCCGCCGGGGCGCAGCGGAGTGCCTTCTCGCGCGTAATGTGCCAGCGCCCGGGCCTCGTGGCCGAGTGCCGGACGGCCATCCGCCCGCAGCACCCGCCACCACGGCACGGACGCTCCCCAGCGAGACATCACCTGCCCGACCTGGCGTGGCCCACCGCGACCGACCTCCCGAGCGACATCGCCGTAGGTCAGCACCATCCCGACCGGGATCGCCGCGACCAACTCCAACACGTCACCGATGTACGAGTCCGGATCCGAGCCCGACCCGTCGTCCTCAACTGAGCTCATCACCACCGCGGACCTCCCATCTCGGCCACCCGTCGGCGCCCATCGAATCACCCCGACAGCACGGACCCCTCATTCGTTCGCTGACCGCCCATCGGCCGTCCGTCCGAGCGCGCCTCCATAAGCAACCTTCGCCCTGATCGAAGGCCTCACGATGGGGGAATATGCTGCGATCCGAGCGCGGAGGGATCCCGCTGACCTGACGGACAACCCCGGCGGAACCTCACATCGCAAATGGTCTTTTCCTCACCGACGTTCCTATTCCTGTTCCTGCCGCTAACGCTGCTGGCGTACCTCGCCGTGCCGGCGAGTTGGCGGAATGGCTGTTTGCTGCTGGCCAGCATGCTGTTTTACGTATGGGGTTCCGGCGGTCAGGTGCTGGTACTGCTCTACGTCAGCGTGCTCAGCTTCACCGGAGCTCTGTTCGGTCGCCGGGCCGGCCGCCGAGCGACGAAGGCGCTGGCCGCAGGCGAGACCCCGCAGGCCCCTCGGGTCGCGGTTGCGGTGCTGATCCTGATGCTGTTGATCCCGATCGCGCTCTACAAGTACGCGCCACCGGTCACCGACCTGATCCGGTCCACTGGTTGGCCGTCCGCACCCGCCGTCAATTTCGCCCTGCCACTGGGTATCTCGTTCTTCACTTTCCATGCCATTTCGTACGTGGTGGACGTCGGACGCGGCGGGTTACCGCCGGAACGCTCGCTTCGCGACTACCTGCTGTACCTGTTTCTCTTTCCGCATCAGATCGCCGGCCCAATCGTTCGGTACTCCGAGATCGTCAACGAACTGAAGGACCGGCGCGACGTCACGCTGGGCAATGCGGCCTACGGTTTGACCCGGTTCGCCTGGGGGCTGGCGAAAAAGGCCTACATCGCGGATTCAGCCGCCGTGGTGGCAGACGCCGCATTCTCGGCACCAAACGCGACGATGAATTCGGCCACCGCCTGGGTCGGCGCACTTGCCTACGCGGTACAGATTTATTGTGACTTCAGTGGCTATTCGGACATGGCTATCGGACTGGCCGCGATGTTCGGTTTTCGGTTCCCGGAGAACTTCCGTTCTCCGTACCGGTCATTGGGCCCTGCGGACTTCTGGCGGCGCTGGCATATGACCCTCTCGCGGTGGTTTCGCGACTACGTCTACATCCCTTTAGGCGGCAATCGATACGGTATCCGCCGGGAGTACGCCGCGTTACTGATCACCTTTCTGCTCACCTCGCTGTGGCACGGCGCAACCTGGCCATTTCTGGTCTGGGGCGGGCTGCACAGTCTCGCGCTGATGATCGAGCGAGTGACCGGGTTGCGGGAGAGCAGATCGCGGCCTGCCATCCGACGTGCGGTGATGTTCGTCTTTATCGTGGTCAGCTGGGTGCCGTTCAGGTCACCGACACTCGGTCATGCAATCGATATCTGGCAGGCAATGATGAACGGCGGTGGCGGCGCGCCCTCCCCCGAAGTACTGATCACGCTCACCCCCTGGACATTGACAGCCATCGGAATTGGGTTACTGGTATTCATTGGCCCGCGCGATGTGACCGGTTTTCAGCTGGTGCATGGCGGACATGCTGGGCGAACCGCATTCCGTTACTCGCTTGCGGCAATCACCACGCCATTGTTACTTGCGGTCGCCGTGATCTCGGTGCTCTGGCTGGATTTCAGCCCCTTCCTCTACTTCCAGTTCTGATCGTTCGAGTTCTGGCATGCTGTCCCCGTGGCCCGAACGATCATCTTGCCGGACAACGACGGGCCCGACAGCGAGCCAGGCTCAATCAAGGTCGGGACGCGTGGACCGGACAATGCCGAGATCCGCTCTCCGGTCATCGGCTTTCCGGACACCCTGGAGGTCATCCGGCGCCCGACCCCGGACGACCTGGTCAACCTGGACGACCTGGACGACCTGGACGACCTGGACGACCTGGACGAGGTACCCGATCAGGGCTATCGCTCGGCTCCGGAAGAGCTGGCGGACCTGCTGCGGCAGTTTCGAGACGAACGCCACCGCAGGCGCAGCGTGAGGGCGGCCAAGCTGCTGGTTGCCCTCCTCGCGGTGTGCCTGCTGGCGGTCTGGTTGTTGAATCCGCCGAAGTCCGGCGACACCGAGAACCACGCCGCAGCCGCTTTTCCCACCCTGACTCCCACCGGCCTGGTCGACGGCTCGAGTTACCGGAAGACCGATGCCGCGCTCAGAGACCGTCTGGCGCTCCGGCAGCACGTGGTGAAGTCGATCGGCGAGACCGCTCGGGACAAGCTGGGCACCAGCCTCAATCCCGAGGTGGTGATGGGATCGTCCGGCGTCCCGTTCATCTCCGAGGACTTCATCTTCCCGTGTGAGCACGACTTCGAGCCGGCCAAGGTGGACGCCGGACTGCGCGAGCTGCGCGCGTTCGGCCGGACGACAGGCAAGACGATCACCGTGGCTGTGGCGCCGGACAAGTCGTCAATCCTCACCGACCAGCTCGGCAATCGCGGCAACGCGCTGATGGCCTGCGCCAACCGGGTCCGGGAAGGTACCGAGGCAACCTGGGGCGCCCAATCGGCACCACCAGTGATGATGGCCTGGAAGCAGCTCGCAGCCGAACAGGCGAGAAACCCGGGCAAGGTCTTCCAACGCGGCGACAGCCACTGGACCAGCCAGGGCGCCCTGATCTGGTCCCGGGCACTGATTGCCCAGCTGATCCGCCAGGATGAGGCACCGACCCAATTGCGCCGGGCGCCGACCGCTGTCGAAGCCCAGGATGAGCCGGCCGACAACGACCTCTACCGGATGATGGGGATCAGCAAACCGGAAACCGTCCCGGTGTGGCGGGTCACCCGTTCGAACGTGAAGATCCGGGCCAAATCGGTGCCGTCGCCGTCCGGGCGCGGAGTTGCGGTCTTCCGTTCCTGGTCCGTTGATGAGCCGCTGATCACTGGCCGAACCTTGGTCATCAACGACTCGTTCTTCTCCCGAGCCGAGGGCCATTTGGCGCCCTACTTCAGCAATTTCATGGTGATGCACTGGTCTGATTTCCTCACCAGCGTGAAGGCCGGGACGGTGCCGCACTTCGATCGCATCATCATCGAGACGGTGCAGCGGGGCTGGCCGGAACGGGCCGCCTGGCTGGAACCGGGCACACCGGTACACGCCGCGCTCGCGCGCGAACTGAGGCGATCCAGCCACACGGCCCCGCTGACCGCGCCCCAACCCGCCCACTCCTCATGAGATGAACCTAGAAAGCGCCAGCATGATCGCGGTTTGTCAGCGGGCGGGTGACGAGGGAACATGCCAGGACGGCGACCAGACCGGCGCCGCCACCCCAGGTCGCGATCAGGAACAGCGCCCGGCGGACGCCGTCATCGTGCACCACGGCCCAGACCAACCCGGCGCCGGATCCGGATCCGCCGAGCGTCGCCAGCACCACGCTGGTCAGGACGACGGTCGCGGTCCGCTGCGACAAGCCGGACACCGGCGCTGGATCGGTAACCGGCGCGGTCCGCCACCAATGCCGCACCGCGAGCACCAGCACCAACGCCCCGACCACCCCGCTGCCGTATTGCGCCCAGCGATATCCGGGCAGCGGTCCGTGCTGGTCTGCCAGCCAGGACAGATGCCGGTAGCCGAAGCGGCCGACATGGGTGAACTCGTCCCAGACCACGTGCGTCGCGGCCCCGGCGACCAGCGAGATCACCAGCAACAGCGCTTGCCGCAGGTCGCCCGGCTGCCAGAGCCAGGATCGGACCGGTGCCGGGGCAGGTAGCCGCCTCCGGACCGCGGCCGGCGCGACCGCCACCGCCATCGGCGCGACGAGCAGTTGCCAGATCGCGAAGCAGAGCAACCCCAGCGGCAGATCGACGTCGAACACCCCGGCAGCCGTGTGTGTGTGCCCAGAATCCACCGGAATCGGTACATAGTAGGACAAGTCTGGCACCATGCTGCCGATGACCAGCGCTGACGGCAGCAATCCCAGGCGGATCAGCGGCAGAACCGCAGCTGGATGACTACCAGTGAACGGCATTAAAGAACTCCGATCGTGACATTTCCCGAATCGCGGAGAACCACCATTACCGCCATGATCAGGTGCCCGGTACCGCCGGGCACCAAGAACGTCCTGCCCCCACCCGCATCCTCAGGAGGAATTCCATGCTCGCTATCGTCGCTGCTGTCATCTTTGGACTCGAACTGCTGCTCGACCTGGCCGACATCGGCCGGGGTGACCTGTTCACCTGGCAGACCATGATCGCCGCCGGACTGCTGTGCCTGGCATTGCACTTCGCCGGAGTCGGAGCGGGCGCCGGGCTGAACCGTCGCGGCCGTCGCGGCTGAGCACAGCCAACCTGAGCGCTCTTGTGCGCAGATGGCCGAGGCGGACCATTAGTAGCGTGGCTGGTCTGGGTCGATGTGATCGATCCAGGCCAGCACGCCGCCAGTGAGCTGGACGGCGTCGAAACCCGCCGCCCGGGCCAGCCGCAGCGCCTCGGCCGATCGGCCACCGCTCTTGCAGTGCAGCACGATTGGCTTCCCTCCGGAGACCGCGGCCAGTTCGCCGGACGCTCGTCCATCGCGTAGCCGGTCGAGCGGAATCAGCACCGCGCCCGGAATCCGGACGATCTCCCACTCCCCGGGTTCGCGGACGTCCACCAGCACGAAATCGTCCTCGCCCCGTTCCCGCCGGTGCAAGCGGTCGGCCAGCTGACGGACCGTGATCGCGTTCGTCGACTCGTCGACCGCAGTCCCGTCGTCCATCACCCTTCCTGCCGCGGTTGGCGATGGCAGGGCGCAGAACGCGTCGTAGTCGGTCAGCAACTCGGTCACTGGCCGAGCCCCCGGCACCGGGCGGACCCGGATCGTCCGCCAGCTCATTGCCAGCGCGTCGAAGATCATCAACCGACCGAGCAACGGCTCACCGATTCCGCAGATCAACTTCACCGCTTCGGTCGCCATCACGGATCCGATCGCAGCGCAGACCACGCCGAGTACCCCACCCTCGGCACATGACGGCACCGAACCCGGCGGCGGTGGAGTGGGATGCAGATCCCGGTAGGTCACCGGTTCGGGGACGCTGCCGGCCGCGTCCGGCAGCGGCGCGGACCAGAACACCGAGACCTGACCGTCGAACCGCAGAACCGATCCCCATACCAGTGGTAACCCCACGATCGTGCAGGCATCGGCCACCAGGTAACGGGTGGCGAAGTTGTCCGTCCCGTCCAGCACCAGCTGATAGTCGCCGAACAACTCCACCGCGTTCGATCGGTCCAGCCGCACCCGATGTCGCACGACCCGGACGTGCGGGTTGAGCTCGGCGATCGCTTGCTCGGCGCTGGCCACCTTGTCCCGACCCAGATCGCGCTGCCCGTGGATCACCTGGCGCTGCAGATTTGATTCCTCGACCACGTCGTCGTCCACAATCCCGATCGTGCCCACCCCCGCGGCAGCCAGGTACATCAGCACTGGGCTGCCCAACCCGCCGGCACCGATCACCAGGACCGCCGCGTTCTTCAACCGCCGCTGGCCGATCCCGGACAGCTCCGGGAGCAGCAGGTGCCGGGAGTATCGCCGGATTTCCTCGACGGTGAGCTCAGCGGCCGGCTCGACCAGCGCGATCATCTGCGGCCCTCGATCACGGGTGTGGCCAGGGGTTCGGCTTGCACCCTTTCAGGCCCTTGGTTTGCTGCATCATCACCGGAGCAATTCTGCCCCTGCCGGCGCAGTACTCGTGCCCGTGCCCGAGCCCGTGACCGACCTCGTGGTTGATCACGTAGCGCCGGTAGCCATCGTGGTTGCCCTTGTACTCGGGGGTGGCCTTCGTCCAGCGGTACAGGGTCAGTACCGCCGCGTCACCGTTGCGACAGGACAGTTTGCCGCCCGTCCGCAGTGGTCGACAGATCGCCGCGGAGGTCTCCGGGCTGGCCAGCACCACCCGGAGGTCGGCAACTCCATCGGTCCGGGCGAATCGGCGGCGACCGCGCTCCGTCCAGCCTCGCTTGTCGTTCAGGGTGGCCAGCACGTAGGTCGCGAACGCCGTCCGATCGATGGCCAATCCGGCCTCGACCTCAACCTTGATCCGATAGATCCGGCCCTTGCCCGGAGCGGCGGTTTTGCCGGGAACAACCCGCAGTTTGCCGGTTCCGCTCCAAGCGACCTTGGTGGTGCGCAAGCCGGCCAGCCGGTCCAGGGCGGGCAGTCGCTTCGCCGACGGAACCGCGGCGCCGGCCTGCGCCGCGGAGACGGGCGGGACCGGCGGGACGGCCGCGGTCGCGGTAGGCGTCGCGATTGAGGTCGACCGCGCGGTCGAGGTCGAGGTAACCGTCGGCGTCTCGGGTGTCGACTGAGTGGGTTTCGGCTGGGCGGAACCAGACTGAGTGAGCGTCGCGGCGGGGAGCGGTCCAGAAGCAACGGACGACCCAGAATCAACCGGCGATGACTCAGAAGCAGAGCAGCCGGAGATCACCAGCGCAACGGCGACGACAACAGCGCGCCGCAGCGGGCGTCGACCGGTCCGGGCAATCATCGGCGGTCCCTCCTGAGCGGCCCCACCGGCGGAACGGTACTGCGTGTCGTGAGGCTGCTGTTACTTGCCCGGACGACTACTGGCGATATCGCTACTCGATCGTAGCGGTGCCGGGGTACCGTTGGACCAGTGGTGATAGCCACTCAGCGGGCCACCCGGTCCCGCAGGAATGCGCGCGCGGGTTATCTAGGTAACGCCTCGTAGGCCTACACTCACGTTAAGCATTCGAAAACCGCAGGGTCGCAATGCTGCTCCGGTAAGCTCCAATGACAGCACTGACGGGAGGCACGCGATCATGTCGACACCAGAGGTGCGCCCTCGCGGGACGCGATTGCCCCGGACTGCCCGCCGCAGCCAGTTACTCGGCGCCGCGCGGGAAGTCTTTGTGGCCCAGGGATACCATGCCGCGGCGATGGACGAGATTGCCGAGCGGGCCGGTGTCAGCAAGCCGGTGCTTTACCAACACTTTCCCGGTAAGCACGAGTTGTATGTCGCGCTGATCGACCAGCACGCGGCCGAGGTGGTCGAAGCCGTCCGGTCCGGACTGGGTGCCACGACGAACAACAAGCTGCGCGGCGTGGGTGCTATCAACGCCTTCTTCGACTTCATCGACCGCGAGAACGAATCGTTCCGGCTCATCTTCGAATCGGATCTGACAAATGACCCGGATGTCCGCAATCGCGTGAATTCCGTTCATCAACAATGCGGCGAGATGATCGCCGAGCTGATCCACGAGGAAACCGGCTTGCCGGCTGACGAGTGCGAATTGCTCGGTATGGGCCTCAGCGGGATGGCTCATGTGGCTGCCCGGTTCTGGCTGCAGAAGGGGCGTCAGATGCCGCGCGAAGAGGCCGTCCGGCTGGTCGCGCAGCTCGTCTGGCGTGGTGTCGCCGGATTCCCCCGGATTCATGAGGAGAACGAGGAAGAACCGACGGACGCCGATTCAGCCGCGTTCTCCAATCACACCGGGTTCCCCGCGAACAACGTCACCGATCTCACCGACGCCGCTGCGCGGTCGTCCGTGCGGGTCGAGGCCGAGCGAGCCGAGATCCACCCGTCCTGAGTGTCGACGAGCCTCTGATGAGCGCAAGATGAGCACGCACGTGAGCGCGGCGAGCCCTGCCCCTGATGACCCAAGGCGGCCCGCAGTGGGTTAGCCTGCGAATGACCGGCGCCTCGCGATGAGGCGCAGGCAGCGACAGAGAGGGACCGCTGGCGTGGAGGTCAAGATCGGCATCCGAGACGTGGCGCGAGAAGTCGTACTGGAGTCCACCCAGTCGCCGGACAGCGTCGCGGCCGCCGTCGAGAAGGCGGTCAGTTCCGGCGACCTGCTGAAGCTCGTCGACGAGAAAGGCCGCCTGGTCGTTGTCCCAGGCGCGCTGATCGGCTTCGTTGAGATCGGCGCCGAAGAATCACGACGGGTTGGCTTCGGCACCCTGTAACGACTGCTCTGATTCGAGCCGGCCGGTACCCCTGGGGTACCGGCCGGCCGCTATCCCTGGCCGCTACCCCTGGCCGAATCCGGCCGGCCGACTCAGGCCGGCCGAATCAAGCCGACAACCCCAGTTCGTGCATCCGCTCGGTGTGCCGCTCGGTGATCCGTCCGAACATCTCGATGATCCCGACCAGCCCCATCCCCGGATGCGCTTCGGTGCCAACCACCAACGCGGAGAAGGTGTCCCGATCGGCGGCCACCCGTTGGCCCTGACTGAGCGCCTCCCCGACCAGACGCCGCCCCCACAAGCCGAGTCGGCTGGCCAGGGTGGGATCCACCGCGATCGCCTGCCGGACGGTCTGCAGCACGAACGAGGCCCGGGCGGTACCGTCGACGGCCCCGAGCACAAGTTCGCGGGTACCTGGATCGACGAAGTCGCTGATCTCCCGGTAGAAGTCCGAGGCGATCCCGTCGCCGACGAAGTACTTCACCAGCCCTTCCAGCCAGGTGGACGGCCGGGTCCGTTCGTGGAAGGCATCCAGCGGCTCGATGAACGGCCGCATCGCCTGTTCCGGATCGACGCCCAGCTCGACCAGCCGATCACGCAGTTGTTCGTAGTGCCGAAACTCGGTTGCCGCCAGACCGGCTAAGGCCGCCTTCGCCGTCAGCGTCGGCGCCAATTCGGCGTCCGAAGCCAACCGGAGAAAGGCACTCAATTCCCCGTAGGCAAGTGCGCCTAGCAAGTCGATCACGGCCGCCCGGTATGTCGGATCGGTGAACCTGTCGTCCTGCTCGCTCATGTCAGGAAGGGTATCGAGCAGGTATCACGCCAGGCACCAGGTAGGATTAGGGAGTTCGCGGATGACCGGTCGCACGCACGGTCGGCTTCCGACCCCCGCAGCGAGGCCCGCCCGCATCGCCCTCGAAGATCAAGTCACCGAGGTGCGCCGGTACGGCTGGAGGCCCGCACCTGAACAGTTAGGCACCTTGTGTCCGCTTCACCTGCCAGTGACGCTCCGTCTGAGTCCGCGTCTTCTGAGGCCGCGTCTACTGAGAACGACCCAATCATCCCAGACAGCGCGTCGGCCCCAAGCCCGACCCCGCCGCCGCCGATCAGCTGGGCCGAACTCGGCACCGACCCACGCATCATCGAAGCCCTGGCCAAGGTCGGTATCTCCGCCCCGTTCCCGATCCAGGCGATGACCCTGCCGGTCGCGATCGACGGCCATGACATCATCGGTCAGGCCAAGACCGGTACCGGTAAGACCCTCGGTTTCGGAATCCCGTTGCTGCACCGAGTCTGCGGCCAGGGTGACGCCGGCTACGCCGAAATGCAGTCCCCCGGTTCCCCGCAGGCGCTGGTCATCGTCCCGACCCGGGAACTGGCCGGCCAGGTGGCGCAGGACCTCAAGACCGCCTCCAGCCTGATGAACATCCGGATCCTCACGGTCTACGGCGGCCGAGCCTACGAGCCGCAGGTCGAGGCGTTGAAGAAGGGCATCGAGGTGGTCGTCGGTACTCCGGGCCGGCTGCTCGACCTGGCCCAGCAGGGCTTGCTGAAGCTCGGGCACGTCCGCTCGCTGGTGCTAGACGAGGCCGACGAGATGCTTGACCTGGGCTTCCTGCCCGACGTCGAGAAGCTGATGTCGCTGACTCCCGATGGCCGCCAGACGATGCTGTTCTCGGCCACGATGCCCGGGGCCGTGGTCTCGTTGGCCCGCCGGTACATGACCCAGCCGACCCACATCCGCGCCTCCGACCCGACCGACACCGGCGCCACCGTGCTGGCCACCGCGCAGTTCGTCTACCGGGCGCATGCGATGGACAAGGTCGAGATGGTGGCCCGACTGCTGCAGTCCGAGGGTCGCGGTCTGACGATCGTCTTCACCCGAACCAAGCGGACCGCCGCTAAGGTCGCCGACGAACTCGCCGACCGGGGCTTCGCCGCTGCGGCGATCCATGGTGACCTCGGCCAGGGCGCCCGCGAGCAGGCCCTGCGCGCCTTCCGTAACGGCAAGGTGGACGTGCTGGTGGCCACCGACGTGGCTGCTCGCGGAATCGACGTCGAGAACGTCACGCACGTGGTGAACTACGGCTGTCCCGAGGACGAGAAGACCTACCTGCACCGGATCGGGCGTACCGGCCGGGCCGGGAACACCGGGGTCGCCGTCACCTTCGTGGACTGGGACGACCTGCACCGCTGGACCATGATCGACAAGGCGCTGGATCTCGGCATCCCGACGCCGATCGAGACGTACTCGACGTCCCCGAACTTCTTCGAGGACCTGAACATTCCGGCCGGGATCAAGGGCACCCTTCCGCGCGCGTCCAGGACCCGGGCCGGGTTGTCCGCCGAGGTGGTTGAGGACCTCGGAGAGACCGGCAAGCGGGTCAAGCCCCCGACCGGCGGCCGTTCGGATCGCGGCCGCTCTGGTGGCTCTGGTGGTTCGAGTGGCAACGGCTCCAGCGGGCCGGGCCGGGGATCCGGCCGTAGCCGGTCCGGTGCCGCTGCTGGCTCCTCCACAACGGCGGCAGAGACTGGGTCTGCGGCTGGGACTGCAGCAGGGACCGGTCCGGACGTCGAATCGAGCGTGCGTGCCGAGCCCACCGGCGACGAGCCGCCCCGCCGGATCCGGGCTCGGCGGCGGACCCGGTCCGGTGTCGCCGCGGCGGCCCAGCCCGAAGCGGGTGCTGCGGTAGCCGTGGTCGATGCCATCTCCAGTCCGGCGGAGATCTCCTCAGGAACGACAACGGACGAGGTAGCAGCGGACGGCGGCACAGCAGACGGCTCCGACCCGGAGGCCCGGCGTCGGCGTCGTCGCCGAGGCGGCCGCGGCCGCGGCTCGAGCACCGCTTCGACCGAGGGTAGCTCGGCCGACAGCAGTCCGGCCGACAGAGGTGACGTCGCCGGCGGGTGAACTCGCAGGCGGCAAGAACGCGATCGGTCTACCGATCGGTGGAGTCACCGATCGGTAGACCGCGACCGTTTCGTCGTCCCAGCCTTGACCGTCGCAGCTTTCGTCGTCCCAGCTTTCGTCGTGACGGGTTTCGACGTCCCAGCCTTCGTCGGGTTGGACTCCGCCGCCGTGGTCTTGGCCACGGCGGCGGGCTTCTTCGCCGGGGCCTGCGCCGCAACGGCAGCCTTCTTCGGGGTGGCTCGACGGGTTTTCGGTGCCGGCACCCGCCAGGCGTGGATCAGCGTCTCGGCAACCTCACGGTAGGCCTTCGCACCGGCCGAACTACGCGCCGTCGTCAGGATCGATCCGCCCATCCCCGGCGCCTCGGCGAACCGGACGGAGCGTGGGATCACCGGCAGCACCGGCAGGTCGAACCGCTCATGGACGTCGGCCAGCACCGCCCGGGAATGCACCGACCGGCCGTCGTACATCGTCGGCAGCAGACCCCGGACGGTGAGCTTCGAATTGAGCAGTCGACGCACGTCGGCCACGGTATCCAGCAACTGCCCGACGCCGCGATGGCTGAGCATCTCGCACTGCAGCGGGACGATCACCTCATCGGCGGCGGCGAGCGCATTCAGGGTCAGCAGCCCGAGCGACGGCGAACAGTCCAGCAGGATCACGTCGTAGCTGGGCAGCACCGGTTCCAGGGCCCGGCGCAGGACGCGCTCGCGACCTTCGGTGGGCAGCAGCAGCGCTTCCACCCCGGCCAGATCGATGGTGGCGGGGACGACGTCCAGGCCCTCGCCTGCAGTCAGCGTGGTGTCTGCCAGCTCCTGGTCGCCGAGCAGCACGTCGGCGATCGAGGCTTCGACCGAATCCGGATCGATCCCCAGCGAGAAAGTCAATGAGGACTGCGCGTCGAGGTCCACGAGCAGGACCCGGAACCCCTGCTGAGCGAAGGCCGCGCCAAGCGAGATGACACTCGTAGTTTTGGCGACGCCACCTTTTTGGTTGGCGACGGCGATGACACGACTCATGGGCGATTCTCCCTATCCGGGGGGTGGCGGGACCTCCGGGGTGTGACGGTTTCGACCTTACCTCTGGGCTCGACCTGCATGACGGACGCGGATCCGGCAGTCTGAGCCTGTGATGACCGGAAGGATGGATGGCGGCGAGCAGCAGGCCGACCGGCCCTTCGTCCTGGTTGACGACGATCGCGACGCCCATTGGGGACTTTTTGGGCCAGGGACGATGACCTGGCGAATCCATTCCGATCCGCTGATCGGGCTGGCTGCCCTTCGCTCACTGGCCATGCGGGTACTGCACCCGGAAGGACTCTCCGCTGTCTTCGCCACCGCCCGTCGCGTCGACGACCCGTGGGACCGGCTGACCTGGACCCTGCGCCATCTCGGCGTCACCACCTTCGGCAGCGGTGCTGAGGTCGCGGTCGCCGGTGCCCGGATGCGCGCTGTCCTGATGCAGATCACCGGGGTGACGGCGAACGGCGAGGAGTATCGCGGCGACGATCCCGACCTCGTGACGTGGCTGCACTGTTGCCAGGTGGACTCCTTTGTGGACGTGACCCGTCGCGGCGGGCTTCAGCTCACCAACGCCGAGCACGACACCTACCTGCGTGAGCAGCAGCGGATGGCCGCCGTCTGGGGGCTGGAGCCAGACCAGGTGCCCGCCAGTCGCCGCGAATTGGCCCGGTACTTCCAGACGGTCCGGCCACGCTTGCGGATGACCGCTCCGGCCCGGGCCTTCATCGACGCGATCGTCTCGCCGGGGCTGCCAGAGCTGATGACCCTGACCCAGCCCAACCGGCCGGCCTGGGCACCGGTCGCCGGGCTCGCGTTCGGCTGCTTGCCGAACTGGGCCCGGCGGTTGTACACCTCTCCGCCCAGCACCGGACCGGCCGCGCTGGGCTCGTCCGCCACCACCGTGGCCCTGCACACGTTGCGCGACAGCTTGAGCGGGCGCTCAGGTCAGGTTGGCCGCGGACTGGTCTGAGGCTCACCCCGGGCACGGAGATCACCCTTGCACGGACGACCAGGGCTCGCGGGCCGGGGCCGCGCCTTGGCCCTCCGGACAGTGCCGCCGGAAGTCGCACCACGAGCAGCGCCCGGAAGGCCTGGGCGCAAACCTGACGTCGCCACGATCCCCGGCACGGTATGCCTCATCGGCCCGAGAGCAGTCCTCGGCGATCGACTCCGCCTCCGCCACCTTCCGTTCCAGCCCGGCCGGGCTGTGCTGGGCGGCGGCGACAGTCCCGGTCGGCAGGTGATGCAACTCCACTCGAGAGCACGGCCGATGCAAGGTGCGGGCGGCGGACACCGCATAAACCGCGAGCGCGAGGCTGGAGCGGGCGTCATCGACGTCCGGGACGTAGCGACCGGTCTTGTAGTCGACGATCACCAGACCGCCAGGATCAGGCGGGTTTTCGTCGTCCTCGTCCCCATCATCCTCTTCCTGGTCCTGGTCCGAACCGACCTGGGTGAACGGCCGGACGGCGGGTCGGTCGTCGATCCGATCGACCCGACCGGACAGCACAAGCGTGCGGGTCGGGGTGGACACCGTGCGCTCGACCCCGATCGGCTCGAACGTCGGATCCACCCCGCTCAGGTACTCGCGCACCCACCCGGCGGCCCGATCGGCGGCCTGGGCCGACTGGTTTTCGTCCCGAAAACCCTCACTCAGCCATCGCTTTCGCACCAACAGCGAACCCTCGTGCGGGGTTCGCTGACGCACCGGCAACGCGAACCAGTCGGCGAGCGCGGAGTGCACCGCCGCGCCGATGCTGTTGTGCGCCCAGGGCGGCCCTTTGGGCAGTTGCGGGCGATCGAGGTAGGCGAACCGGTACCGCCGCGGGCAGTCCAGCCAGGTGATGAGCCGAGTCGGGGTGCACGGGTAGAGCCGGGCGGGCATCCCGGCCAGCTCCTGCTGCCCCTCGCCGCCCCGGCTGCGGGCCGGGCCCCTTGCGGTCGCCAACCCTGGTCTCCCTCGATTGGTTCCCCTCGATCCGTGCTCTGACTCTACGGCCGGACCACCCGATCCGCCGTACCGAGCTCGATGATCTGCTCCAGCACAGCACGCGAGGTGGTGTTCTCCGCGATCCGATTCTGCTTGCCGGTCCCGTGATAGTCACTGGAGCCAGTGGTCAGCAGGTTGAGATCCTTGGCCAGCTCGCGCAGCAGCTGCCGATCCTGTTCCGCGTTGTCGCGGTGGTCCACTTCGAGGCCGACCAGGCCGGCGGCGGCCAGTTCGCCGATGTCGTCCAGGCTGACGATCCGCCCGCGCTTGCCAGCGCGTGGATGCGCCATCACCGGCACCCCACCGGCGGCCAGCACCAGCCGGACGATCCGTGCCGCATCCGGCGAGTAGTGCGGAAGGTAGTACGGCGAACGAGCGTGCAGGAGAGTCGCGAACGCCTCGTCCCGAGACTCCACCACTCCCAGCGTGACCAGTGCATCGGCCAGATGCGGGCGGCCCACGGTGGCGGCGGGCCCGACGTGCTCGAGCACGTCCGCCCAGGTGATGTCCAGGTCGCGGGACATCCGCTGAACCATCCGTTGCGCCCGGTCGAACCGATCCAGCCGGGTTCGCGTGGTCTCCGCCAGCAAGGCCGGGTCCTGCGGGTCGTACAGGTAGGCCAGCAAATGGACGCCGATCCCGCGGAACTGGCAGGAGATCTCCGCTCCCGGTAGCAGCGTGAGGCCCAACCGTCGGGCGGCTACGGAGGCGTCCTGCCAGCCGGCCGAGGAGTCATGATCGGTGAGCGCAACGACGTCCACCCCGGCAGCGGCGGCTACCTCGATCACCTCGGTCGGGGTATCTGTTCCGTCCGAGGCAGTGGAGTGAACATGCAGATCAATGAGCACGCAGGTCAGCGTAGGCGGGGCGTCAGGGCTCCGCAGGGCAGGTCGATGTCCGCACCCTCTTCGCGCATGTCGACAAGCGCGAACCGGGCCAACAGCACGGCTGCGGCGGTCGCCGGCCAGGCCACCAACCAGAGCCAGACTCCGGCAGCCTCGCCGACGTAGGCGATCCCGCCCTCCACCGGCACCGACCACAGCGGCACCTCATGACCACCGGCGTCCAGCTTGACCTCGGCCGGGTCGTGCAGCACCTTCTCCTGGAGCATCGGGCCGGGATCGACACCGTCCAGCCCGGCCAGATGGGAGCCGAGCCCGACTCCGGGCTGCTCGGCGACGAACATCAGGTCAGCGGCCGGATCAACGTCGACGACCTCGGGGATCGGCTGCGGACCGGAGACGGCAACCACGGTGGCCACCGTGCCGCCATGATCGTCACCGGCCCACTGCAGGCCGGTCAGCAACCAGTGCTCGGGCATCGGCCTCGGCACCCAGATCGGCACCAGCGAGTCCCGAGACACACGGTGGATCAGATCCGGAGTGGGTGCCTTGGCCGGGCCGACCGGCACGATCTCGCCATGTTCATCACACAGCCACGAGCTCGAGTAGAGGCCAGGCTGGCGCGCAATCGCACCACAGCGGGGACAAGTACGCAGGACCGTCACCTGATCGACGGTCCCTTGCCGGACGCCGTCGGTCAAGCACCCACCCCGCCGCGATCATGCAAGTTTGCCGGATCAAGGACGCAGCGATGCTCCAAAAGTCGGCTCTGGGCGGGTTATGGCCGAGTCGGGACGGCGCCCGGGGACGGCCGACCAGGCTGCTCGCCGCCGCGTGCCTGGAGGTAACTGTCCTTCGGAACCATCACCTTGCGCCGGAAGATGCACACCACGGTGCCGTCCTGCTTGTAGCCGATCGTCTCGACATGGACGACGCCGCGGTCGTCCTTCGACTTCGACTCCCATTTGTCCAGCACCCGGGTCTCGCCGTAAATCGTGTCACCGTGGAAGGTCGGCGCCACGTGCCGCAGCGACTCGATCTCCAGATTGGCGATCGCCTTGCCGGAGACATCCGGCACCGACATCCCGAGCAGAATCGAGTACACGTAGTTACCGACCACCACGTTCTTGCCGAACTGGGTGGTGTTCTGCGCGTAGTTGGCGTCCAGGTGCAGCGGATGGTGGTTCATCGTGAGCAGGCAGAACAGGTGGTCGTCCGACTCGGTCACCGTCTTGCCGGGCCAATGCTTGTAGACAGCGTCAATCTCGAATTCCTCGTAACTGCGCCCGAACTGCATGCCTAACCCCTCTGCTTGTGCGACCCACTGCCAAGACCGCCGCGATGCCATCATCGCGCCTTGGCCCCGGCCCGCGGCCGACCTGGAGGTGGTCTAGCTCACCTGGCTGTACCGCCGGGGAGGATTCGAGGCCTCGGAATGCCCCCGAGTAGGCCTAGTTGCCGCCGAGTCCTCCCGAGCGGTACAGCCGACGGCACAATAGGGGGATGAGCGACGACGGATCGGCAGAATTGGCGGGATCGGCAGCAGAGGTCGGGCTGGAAGCACCCGAGGGCGGTGCAGTGCAGGCGCCGCCGGAAGTCGAACACCGGCAGCGACCGTCGTCCCCGGCGTTCCGGAAGTTCATCGCCTCCGGCTGGGAGGCGCGCCCAGAGCAGCAACCGAGCCCGCTGATCGCCGCGGCGTTCGCGGCCGTCCGCCGGGACCGGGTCGCTGCCACGCTGCCCGGAGAGCGACTGGTCCTGCCTGCTGGGGAATTCCGGGTGCGCAGCAACGACACCGATTACCGCTTCCGGCCGCACTCGGCGTTCGCTCACCTCACCGGCCTAGGCACGGATCGCGAACCGGACGCCGTCCTGGTGATCGAGCCGACCCCGCCGGAGGCCGGCGAGGGCGAGCCGAGCACGGCAACATTGTTCTTCCGGCCCCGGGCCGAGCGCGATGCCGAGGAGTTCTACGCCAGTGCGCGCTATGGCGAGCTCTGGGTCGGCGTTCGCCCGAGTCTGGCCGAGGTGGCCGCCGAGACCGGTCTGGTCTGCCGGCATCTGGACGAGCTGGCCGAAGCCGTGGCCAAGGACGTCGGTTCGGGCGAGGGAGCGATCGCCGTCCGGGTCGTCCGCGGCGCCGACAGCTCGGTCGAGGGCCTGGTGAACGCTGCCCGCGAGGCGGCCGGGGTGAGTGCGGACGACGCCAAGACCGCGGACAGCGAACTGGCTCAGGTACTGTCCGAGCTTCGGCTGATCAAGGACGCGTACGAGATCCATGAGATGCGGCGAGCGATCGACGTCACCGCGCGCGGATTCGCCGACATCGTTCGAGCCCTGCCGGCGGCGATGGCTGCGGTCCGTGGCGAGCGGGTGGTAGAGACCGCGTTCGACAGCCGGGCCCGGCAGGAGGGCAATGGCGTCGGTTACGACACCATCGCCGCGTCCGGCCCTCATGCCTGCACGCTGCACTGGATCCGCAACGACGGTCCGGTGCATGACGGCGACTTGATGCTGGTCGATGCTGGGGCGGAGGTGGACAGCCTGTACACCGCAGACATCACCCGTACGCTACCGGTGAACGGCCGCTTCAGCGACCCCCAGCTGCGGGTCTACCAGGCGGTGTTGGATGCAGCCGATGCCGCCTTCGACGTCGTCCGGCCGGGGGTGAAGTTCGCCGAGGTGCACGCCGCCGCGATGCGAGTGATCGCCGAGCGGATGCACGAGTGGGGGTTGCTGCCCGGCACGGTCGAGGAGTCCCTCGACAAGGAGGGGCAGTTCCACCGCCGCTGGATGGTTCACGGCACCAGCCACCACCTAGGGATCGACGTGCATGACTGCGCCCAGGCCCGCAAGGAGATGTATCTGGACGCCGAGCTGGCCCCGGGGATGATCTTCACGATCGAACCCGGGCTCTACTTCGGCCCCGGCGACCTGCTGGTTCCCGAGGAGTTGCGCGGGATTGGCGTCCGGATTGAGGACGACGTCCTGGTCACCGAGGACGGCTGCGAGAACCTGTCCGCCCTGCTGCCGCGCCAGCCGGTCGAGATCGAGGCCTGGATGGCGGCCCTACGATCGTAGGTGTGAAGAACGGAGCCATCGATGTCCGCGCCGGCCGGCTTCTCGCGCGCACCCGCCAGCAGGCGGATCTGACCCAGGCGCAGGTGGCGGCGCGCGCCGGTCTGCCGCAGAGCACGGTCAGCGCCTACGAGTCGGGACGTCGACAGCCGACGCTGCCCATGCTGAGCAAGCTGCTCGAAGCGATGGGATCGGAGTTGACGACGGCGGCAGTGGCGTTGCCGGAGCGACTGCTCCCGCTGAGCGGGCCGGTCGGGCTGCGCCTGCGGCGACACCGGCACCTGATCGTCGAGGCGGCGGCCGGCTACGGCGCGGAGAATGTCCGGGTACTGGGCGCCGTGACCCGGGGCGAGGACCAACCCGGTGGGCAGATCGAACTTCTGGTCGACGAGAACCCGGCAGCTACCCCGGTCGATCGGCCGGCCTTGATCACCGAGCTCGAAGAGATCCTCGGTGTCCCAGTGAAAATGCTTACTCCAAGAGATCTTTCGCACGATCGACGAACCGGAGCGGAGCACGAGGCGATCGCCCTCTAGCTCAGGCTGCCAGCGCGGCGTAACGCCCGTCGCTAGCTCAGGCTGCCAGTGCGGCGTAGCGGCCGTCGCTCGCAAGAAGGCTCTGGTGGGTGCCCGATTCGACGATCTGACCATGATCGATGACGGCAATTTGGTCGGCGTTGCGGACAGTCGAGAGCCGATGGGCGATCGTGATCGTGGTCCGCCCCTCGGTCAGGGCCTCGAAGGCCTGCTGGACGGCGCGTTCGGTCTCGGTATCCAGCGCGCTTGTCGCTTCGTCGAGGATCAGCACTCGCGGGTCGCGCAACAGGGTGCGGGCAATCGCGATTCGCTGCTTCTCCCCGCCGGAGAAGCGGTGGCCCCGGGAACCGACCATGGTGTCGTAACCCTCCGGGAGCGAGGCGATCAGCTCGTGCACCTGGGCGGCCCGGGCGGCGTTCTCGATCTGCTCGTCGGTGGCGTCCGGACGGGCGTACCGCAGGTTTTCCCGCACGGTGGTGTGCAGCAGGTAGGTCTCCTGGCTCACCACGCCCACGATCGCGGCCAGGTCGGCCAGCCTCAGGTCCCGGACGTCGATGCCGTCGATGGTGATCCGACCGGCCTGCACGTCGTACAACCGGGCGACGAGCGAAGCGAGCGTGCTCTTACCCGAGCCGGTCTCGCCGACCAGGGCGAGCGTCGAACCGGCCGGCACCTCAAGGGTGACGCCGGCGACCGCAGGAGCCTCGCTGCCCGGGTAGCGGAAGGTCACGTCCTCGAAGGCCACCTGCCCGCGCGCCTGGGCCGGGTCGATCGGCACCGGGGTCACCGGGTCGCTGATGTCCACCGGCAGGTCGAGGTACTCGAAGATCCGGGCGAACAGCGCCAGCGACGCGGTCAGCGAGACACCGACGTTGAGCAGCCCCATCAGCGGCCGGAACAGTCCCGATTGCAGGGTGGTGAACGCGATCAGGGTGCCGATCGTCATCCCGCTCGAGGTCACCGGCAGACCGGCGCTGAGGTAGATGGCGGCCGGGATCGCCGCGAAGATCACGCTCATCGACGCCATCCGCCACCGGCCGGCCAGGTCCGAGCGCAGTTCCAGATCGATCAGCCGATGGGACGACGCAGTGAATCGCTCGACCAGCGAAGGCCCGGCACCCATGGTCTTGCTCAGCTGAATGCCGCTGATCGAAAGGCCTTCCTCAATAATGACATTCAGGTCCGCCAGCTCACGTTGGCGCTGCGCGGTGATCGCCCGGCGCATCTTCGCGACCCGCCGGGTCAACAGGATCGCCGGTGGCATCACCACCAGGGAGATCAGGGACAGCCGCCAGGACAGGGCAATCATCGCCACGGCGGTGGCGATGGCGGTGGTGAGGTTGGCGGCGATGGATGTCGCAGTCGACGTCACCACGCTCTGCATGCCACCGATGTCGTTGGTGATCCGGGACTGGACCTCGCCGGTTCGGGTCCGGGTGAAAAAGCCGATGGATTGGCGTTGCAGGTGGGCGAAGACGTCGGTGCGGAGGGCGTGCATGACCTGCTGGCCGACCTGGGTGCTGATCCAGGTCTGGACCACGCCGAGGATGGCGGTCAGCGCCGCGACCGCGACCATGCCGACAACCAGCCAGATCAGCAGTCCGACGTTCTGGTTCGGGAGCGCGACGTCGATGACCTCGCGCAGCAGGAACGGCGAGGCCATCCCGACAATGGACGACGCCACGATGATCGCGGTGACGATCACCAGAGGCAGTCGGTGGGCGGTAAAGAGTCGGCCGATCCGCGGCAAGGAGACCGTGCGCGCTTGCGCCTTCTCCTCCGCGGAGATCGCGCCGCGACCGCCCGGACGACGACCCGGACCGGCAGTGGCTACGGGCTCAGTGGGAGGTTCGTTCAGTGCAGGCTTGGTCGGGTTCGCCAAGGAGGTACCTCGTTCCTTTGGTCAGCGGACTTCGGTGAGGTTACCTCACTATGAGGCTCCAACAGCAATGCCTGATACCGTATTCCCATGCCGGAGAAGATCCCCACTCCGGAAACGGACGACGAGACACTCGCCGAGGCCTTCTGGTCGGTGGCCCGCCGGTTGCGTTCCCTGACTCACGCCACGGTCACCCCGTTTGGCATTACCCCAGGTCAAGCCCGGGCGATCGGGGTTCTGCGACGGCACGGCGGGATGCGGCTGAGCGATCTTGCCGAGCACTTGCGGATTGCCCCGCGCTCGACCACCGAGGTGATCGACGCGCTGCAGGACAGCGGTCTGGTGGAGCGTTCCGCCGATCCGGCGGATCGACGGGCCACGCTGGTAGCCCTGACCGACGAGGGCGAGCGGATCGGCGCCGCCGTCCGCTCGGCTCGCTCAGCGGAGGCCGAGGCCTTCTTCGGCCAGCTCAGCGACCCCGATCGCGAAACCCTCACCCGAATCCTGCGCTCACTGCGCCGCTAACGAGTTAACTCACGGGAACGTAGAAGAACCCGGGACCGCGGCGACTCTCCCGCCCAGGCGCCAACAGTCCTTCCTGCTCCAATCCCTTGAGCACCGCCCCGACGTTCGGTGGTGACGCCTTGACGATGCTGGCCAATTCCGTGCTGCTGATGCGACCGCGAGCCCGGGCGTAGTCGAGGGCCACGTCACGGCGCTGGGGTGATCGACGGCGGATACCAACGCGATCGTCCCAGCGGTGTAGCGCCGCAAGGAACTCCTCGCTGATCCGCCAGGCTCGCGGCGCATCCGCCGGCGTGCCTGCTACCTCCTCGATGATCGGCTGCCCATTGGCCTTGCCTTGTGCCAACTCCTCCATCGCGGCTTCAGTTTCCAGCGAGGATCTTTGGAGCAGCGGCGCCGCAACCGCGACATCCACCCACCAGTGTTCTAAAGCTCGCTTGAGCAACAACAAGGAGTTCAGATCGCGACTTAACCGAAGGGGATCCAGGCGAGAGATCTGCCGCATCCAGCTTTCATCAATGGTTCTGGCGACAAGAGCAGCGCGTACATGAGGACCGGGGATTTCCTCGATGATCGGTGGCTGGTATCCAAACCGCACCATGTCGAGAACCATCCGGTCAAAGCCGATTCCCTCCCGCTCACCGAGGCGGAGGGCGGCGAATAGTTCGGCGAGCGATCGATGCCTGGGCTGCGAGGGGTGCGTGATGATGTTCTGCGGCGTGATGCCACCGACGAAACCGCCAGGAGAGATCACCACCAGCGTCGAACCAGTGTGCTCTACCAGAGTCGGGTCGAGATTTAACCAATCCCGATGGACGCATCCGTTCACTACCGCCTCGCGCACAGCCCTCGAGGGGAGCTGGCGGATCTGTCCTGAAACGAGCCCTTCCGGCAGATGACGAATGGGATTCGCAGAATTGATTGCCTGCTCGACATCGAACAATTCCTCGAGGAGGCTTCGCCGACCTCTCCGGATGCGGTTGAGACTGTCACCACCTGCCGTTTCACGCAGGATATAGTCGAGCGCAGGTGTTTCCCGCCCGACGAACGTGATGGCTCCGGCGTACGTGAGGCGGCCGTCGGAGGTCACCACATTCAGACGACTGAGCAGGTCCTCATTTGTGGCCTCAGCCAACTCCTGTGCATGGTCCTCCCCTGAATCACGGAGGAAGTCGCGAGCTCGCTCCAGCGCTGCGAGCCGTACGTCGCCAGGTAAATAGCTCGATCCCTGGGCAGACCAGTCGAAGCCCAGCCGAATCTGACGTCGCTCATGCCAGGTGGAAGGATCCACCTCCACGCACGACGTGTTGACCCGCCACCGAACTTTCTGATCGATGCGAATCGGTTCAATAGCTTCGGGGCAACGCAAGACCAGCAGGCGAACCCCTCGTACAAAGTGCACCCCAACAGCAACCGTCAGCATTCGCTGGCTGTGGTCGTAAATACGGAGCCTGAGCCACTCGGCATCAAGGTCCGTACCCACCAGAGTGCCGTCATCAGCCACGCCAACGATGAGAGCACCGCCGCCGTCCGTATTTGACATGCAAGCCGCCTCGACGGCAAGTGACTTAGCCGCCTGGGGATTCTCGGGTCGCGAAGGCAGCAAACCAGCAGCCGTGCGACGACCCGCCTCCTCCTTGAGATCAACATGCCTGCTCTCCAGGTTCTCCCCTGGTGCCGCCTCACCGGCCCGCAGTCGGCGGAGGATGCGAGACACCTCGTCCGACACCGGATCCGGACCGAAAATTGTGACTTGGTCTGCATCCATAGAGCGATCATAAGATAGACGCAGCTAAATTATGATCTGCGACACCACAGACGCTCCACCATCATTAACGTAGCCTGCGAGGGTGCGGGCGCCGCGTGGCGTTCACGGAATGGGTGCGTGGGCTTACCGCGCGTCGCATTTGAGTGAACTCTCGATGCGACGGCTTGTAACGATTTCCGGGCCAGCTACGATGGCTCCTCGGATGCATCGCTCACTCTGGCAGTGCATGCCTGGTTGGAATCGCGCGAGGAGGTGAGATCGGTGCCGTCAAGAGATGACACCCCTGCCAGTACCGACCCTCCCGCGAAGGTTTGCCCGGCTCTGCCTCGCTAACGCGACCGAGCCAGCTGATCCAGGCTGATCCAGCCTTTCGCGGGCCACCACCTGTGCTCCGGAGGTGCCTCGATCATGGTTCGACCGAATCGTTCTGTTCTGGCCCGCTCGCTCGCTCTACCCAAGGCGCCGCTACGCGGTGTCTATCCGGTGCTTCGCTATGGAACGCTCGATGCCTCGAACGGCACCCGACCCGAGACCCAGTCTCGAACCGATGGGTTGCTCGACGCGGCCGTCGACTGGGCGCACTACTGCCAGGGCCATCGCGCCGAAGCATGCGATTTCACCTCCGCGGTAGAAAGCGCCCGGGACGGCAACGGATTCGTCTGGCTCGGCCTGCACGAGCCCTCAACCGAGCAACTCGACCAACTGGGCGAAGTGTTCTCGCTGCACCCCTTGGCCCTGGAAGACGCCTCAAGCGCGCGCCAGCGGCCCAAGATAGAGCGGCACGAGAGCGACATCTTCCTGGCCATGCGCACCCTGGCCTACGTCGACCGGGTTGCCCGGGAAGCCGGCGGTGACGTCGTCGAAACCGGCGCGGTGATGGTGTTTCTCGGCGAGTACTTCGTCATCACCATTCGGCATGGCAAGCATGCCTCGATGGCGGGGCTGCGCAAGCGGCTGGAAGTAAACCCGGAACAACTCGCGCTCGGTCCCTCGGCCGTGCTGCACGCCGTCACGGACAAGGTTGTCGATGACTACCTTGCGGTGGTCGACGCCGTCCAGCAGGACCTGGAGGAGATCGAGACCACGGTGTTCGCGCCGCGCGTGGGCACCGACATCGAGCGGATCTATCAGCTCAAGCGCGACATCATTGAAATGAAGCGGACCGTCTGGCCGCTCGCGGCCCCGCTGCGCGAGCTTTCCGAACGGCCCCGCCGGATGATCCACCCGGAGATCCGGGAGTACTTCCGGGACGTGACCGACCACCTCACCAGGGTGCACGAGCAGGTCGCCAGCTTCGACGAACTTCTGACGTCGATCCTGCAGGCCGGTCTGGCCCGCGTGGCGGTGGCGGAGAACGAGGACATGCGGAAGATCTCGGCCTGGGTGGCGATCGCCGCGGTGCCGACGATGATCGCCGGGATCTACGGGATGAACTTCGAGCACATGCCCGAACTCCAGCAGCAATGGGGATACCCGGCGGTGCTGACCCTGATGGCAACGGTCTGCGGCAGCCTGTTCCGCGGTTTCAAGCGCAACGGCTGGCTGTAGGAGCGCACCGAGGTGACCGGGGATCCGCGGCCGTTGCTGTGGGGACAGCTGACCGACGTCCCCGGGGTACGTGTCGGTCACGCCGAGTGGATCGGCGGCGGCCGGCTGACCGGCGTCACCGTGATCCTTCCGCCGCCCGGGACCGTCGGCTCGGTCGACGTCCGGGGCGGCGGTCCGGGAACCCACGAGACCGACGCCCTTGATCCGACCACGCTGGTGCCTACCGTGGACGCGGTCACTCTGACCGGCGGCAGCGCCTTCGGACTCGCCTCCGCACACGGCGTCCAGCGCTGGTGCGCCGATCACGGCCGGGGATATCCGGCCGGACCGCCGCACGACCCGACGTCCGTCCTGGTGCCGATCGTCCCGGCGGCGGCGATCTTCGATCTGGGCCGGGGTGGTGCCGGGGCGGATCCGGCCGCCCACCCGGATGCCGAACTGGGCCGACTGGCCGTGCTGGACGCCGCAGCCAGTGCCGATCGGCCGGTCCCCCGCGGCACTGTCGGCGCCGGCGCGGGTGCGCTGATGGCGTGGCAGACCTTGAAGGGCGGCGTCGGGACGGCGTCAGTCACCCTGCCCGGCGGCCTGGTGGTGGGGGCTGTGGTGGTGGTGAACGCGCTGGGCAGCCCGGTCGACCAGGTCACCGGCGCCCTGCTGGGCACGGCCTTCGTCCCGCCCGGCATGGTCCGCCCCCCGGCCCCCGAAATCCACCGCGATCATGCACACTCGCTCGCCGGCGAGGGAGCAGGCAGCACTCCGACGGCGGGGACGCCGAACACCACGCTGGCGGTGGTAGCGACGAATGCCGCCCTGGATCCGGCGCAGGCCCGGCGTACCGCCACCGCCGCGCACGACGGCATCGGCCGGGCGCTCTCCCCCGCGCACACGCTGCTCGACGGCGACACCGTGTTCACCCTTGCCACCGGTCAAATACCGGTCGATTTGCTGAGTTTGGTGGCGGTCCAGGCCGCCGCGGCGGACGCCGTCCTGCTGGCCATCCTGGACGCCGTCCTCAGCACTGCCGGGCTGGTCAGCGACCACCCCGGCAGTGTGAGTGCGCCCAGCTACCTCGACCGCTATCCCGCCAGCGCCGACTAACCAAGGACCGATTAACCAGAGCCGACTGACCGGGGCCGATGAGCCAGAACGGATCAGGCCGGCGGGTCCTGGATCGGATTCGGCCGCGTCGGCTCGCTCTGCGGAGCCTGATGGGCGCTTTGCTCGGCCTGCCGGGCGGCGCGTTCGCTGTCCTGGCGCGCGCGGTCCTCGGCCTTCTTCTTGTCGATCATCTCGCTGTAGGTCGGCCCGGTGACCGGCTGAGCCAGCGGTGCGGCGCCTTCTGGCCCGGCCGGGGTCGAGGCGGGGAACTGGTCACTCGGATGGCCCGAGGCCGGCGTGACCGGGGCGGTGGCTTTGCCGGACGGCCCATCGCTGCTCCCCCATGTGCCACCAGTGCCACCAGTGCCACCGGTGCTGGTGGGGCCGCCCTCGCGAGCGAGCTGGTTCAGCAACTGCATCGCCTTGCCAGCCTGCTCGGTCAGGCAAAGCACCCGATATTCACCGGCGACGATTTGGCTCGTCGAGGTGAAATCACGGCGTCCACCGGTGAAGGCGTACGACATCACCCCGAAGAGCATCCCGAAAGCAGCACCGATGAAGACCGCGTAAAACACGCTGAAATTCTGCGCACTGCCGAAAAGGGAGATCAGCAGCCCGACGAAAAGGCCGAACCAGGCGCCGGAGGCCAGCCCGGCCAGCGCCACCCGGGTGTAGGTCAGCCGCCCGGTCACCCGCTCCACCATCTTCAGGTCAACCCCGACGATGGTCACCGCTTGAACCGGGAAGTGATTGTCCGACAAGTAATCGACAGCCTTTTGGGCCTCCAAGTACGTCCCGAACTGGGCGATGGTGTCGCCCTTGGGCGGCATCGGCAGCCCTGGCTGCTGGTTGGACTTGAACGGCGCGAGATTGGACACCTGATCATTGTCTCCGATCTCGGGCCGCGTTCCTAGTTGAGCGCTCTTTCCCGGGCACCTGAATTAGGCAGAGGCCTGGGACGACTTCGCTGCTGCCTCGGCCTCGCTGGTGGCAGTCGCGGTGGCGAGCGCGCCACCCGCGTTCTCCAGATGCGCCCGGACGAACCAGTGGAACTGCTCCAGCTCGCCGAGCTGGCCGATCAGCAGGTCGTTGGTTACCGGGTCGACGTCCTCGATCTCGGCTGCGACCGCTCGCGTGCTGCTGATCACGCCGATGTACACCAGGTCGAGAGCACCGAGGTGCTCGATGGCACCAGCCCGACCGATCGAGTAGTCGTCCCAGTCCCGCTGGGCCACGATCGTGCCGGGCGTGCCCTGCGGCGACGAACCCAGGGTCGCAATCCGCTCCGCGACCGCATCGGCGAAACCGCGGACCGCCTCGACCTGGGGGTCCAGCATCAGGTGCACGGACATGAAGTTGGGTCCAACCACGTTCCAGTGCGCGTGCTTCAGGGTCAGATGCAGGTCGTTATACGCGTTCAGCCGCTGCTGCAGAAGCTGAGCAACGGCTGCGCCGTCCTTCGTCGTCATCCCTGGGACCGTGTACGACGGCTCCTTGGTGATCGCTTCCGTGGTGTTCGGGGTTACCTTCTCAGTCGTCGTCGTTGTAGCCATGGCTCCACGCTAGGACCGGCGGCCCGCGCTCGCAGGTCGAGAAACTCAACCCCGGCGGGCGTAATCCTCGAGCAGTCGGCGTCCAATAATCATTTTCTGGATATCAGCGGTGCCCTCCCCGATCAGCAACATCGGCGCTTCCCGGTACAACCGCTCGATCTCGTACTCCTTCGAGTAGCCGTATCCGCCGTGGATCCGGAACGAGTCCTCCACCACCTGATGGCAGTACTCACTGGCCAGGTACTTTGCCATCCCGGCTTCCAGGTCGTTGCGCTCCCCGGCGTCCTTGACCCGGGCCGCCTTCACCATCATCTGGTGCGCGGCCTCGACCTTCACCGCCATCTCGGCGAGCCGGAACATCACTGCCTGGTGCTCGGCGATCTGCTTACCGAATGTCTCGCGCTGCTGGGCGTAGTCGATGCCGATCTCGAACGCTCGCATCGCCAGCCCGCAGGCCCGGGCTGCGACGTTCACCCTGCCCACCTCGACGCCGTCCATCATCTGGTAAAAACCCTTGCCCGGAACGCCACCGAGCAGTTCGGCGTCCGTCGTGGTGTAGCCGTCGAAGACCAGTTCGGTGGTGTCGACGCCCTTGTACCCCATTTTCTCGATCTTGCCGGGGACGAGCAGGCCCGGTGCCATCGTCCCGAAGCCGGCCTCCTTCTCCACCAGGAACGTGCTCATGTTCTTGTAGACCGAAGGCTGTCCGGTGTCGGTCTTCGTCAGGACGGCGACCAGGGTCGAGGACCCGCCGTTGGTCAGCCACATCTTCTGCCCGGTGATCGTCCACTGATGGCCGCCGTCGGTGTTCTCGGACCTGACCGCCTTGGTCCGGATCGCGGAAACATCGGATCCGCAGTGCGGTTCGCTCATCGAGAACGCGCCGCGCACTTCACCGGTGGCCATCCGCGGCAGGTACTTCTGCTTCTGCTCCGGCGTGCCGTGCTGAATCAGCATGTACGCGACGATGAAGTGGGTATTGATGATGCCCGACACGCTCATCCAGCCGCGCGCGATCTCCTCCACCACCAGGGCGTAGGTGAGCAGGGACTCGCCGAGCCCGCCGTACTCCTCGGGGATCATCAGACCGAAGATCCCCATCTCCTTCATCCCCTCGACGATTTGCGTCGGGTACTCATCTTTGTGCTCCAGCTCTGAGGCCACCGGAAGGATCTGCTCGTCGACAAAGATCCGTACCATCTTCAGGATCTCGCGCTGGTCCTCGGTGAGTCCCTCGGTGCTCTGCAGACGACCCATGAGCGGCTTGGCTCCTCTTGATTGATAGCCGGGCTGATTGATGGCGGGACGAGCCTCGGGCGAGCCGGGACAGCAGCCCTCATGCGAGTATGGGCAGCGGGCAATCACCGGCGCATCGGGTAGCGATGTGACCGTCACCACCGGTAACCCGACTGAATCGGGACATCCTTCACCATGGTCTCCGAGCTCGCCTCCGAACCGCACCCTGGCGACCAGCTGGGCGATCGCCTATCCGCCCGACGTCGATCCTGACCGGCCGACCACCCCGGTCGGCACCCGGCTGCCGGTGTGCGTCGTCCTGCACGGCCGGGGTGACGACGCCGAGAGCATGGTGACCCTGGGCTACCCGGCCTTCCTCGCGGTCGCCGTCCAGGCCGGGTTGCCGCCGTTCGCGCTGGCCGCCGTCGACGGCGGCCAGCGGTACTGGCACCGACGCGCCGACGGCGAGGACACCGGCCGGATGGTGCTCGACGAGTGGTTGCCTCGGTTGGCGGATGCCGGGCTAGCTGCCCGGCCCACGGACCGGATCGGCTTCCTCGGCTGGTCGATGGGTGGTTACGGCTCGTTGCTGCTGGACGCCCAGCTCGGCCCGGATCGGGTGGCGGCGATCGTGGCCGAGTCACCGGCGTTGTGGTTGCGGGCCGACGACAGCTCTGCGGGTGCGTTCGACGACGCCGCCGATTTTCGGGCCAACGACGTCTTCACCCGTCAGGCGGTGCTGAGCCGGATCCCGGTGCGGATTGACTGCGGGATCGCCGACCCATTCCATTCGGCGGCCACGACGTTCGCCTCGGGCCTGAATCCACGCCCAGTGACCGACCTGGGTGTGGGAGATCACACCTGGGGGTACTGGCGACGTAAGGCACCAAAGGCGATCAATTTTGTTGGGAATTCGCTGGCGAAGCATTAGAAAGCGCATTCGACCAGGTAAACGCCCGATTCACGGTCCTTTACACCGCAGTCCCGAGAAAACGCTCGGCAGGTGGGAATGACCCCCGTCGCGCCGAGGTTCGTAATAGGAGTGCGGCCCAAGACGCAGTCCAGGCACTAGATGTGGGATTTCGCTGAGATCCAATGTCCAGATGCTGGACGGCTGATTGACGGCACAGATGTGCGAACGTAATGTCACCGATAGCCATCCAGAGCGGCCGAGAGTCCTGGCTCGACGACGCCGCAGCAACCACCCTTCGAGGGCCGGTGCTACCGCCAGGATCGATGGAGGAGATATGTCCACCAAGGCAACACAGAGCAGGCTGACCGTCATACCAGTCACCTTGCTCACCAAGCGTGCCTACGTGGACCTGTTGCGTACCGCCAGCGCGGCGTGTCGAAGCTACACCGTCCGCTGAACCCCTTTCCGCGCACAAACTTCTCCAGCATCCAGTCCGTCAGCTGAGCAATAGCCAACGAAGGCTGCCCGAATCGGGCAGTTCGTCGGCCCGTGCCCGGTGCCTGCGGTCTGGCCTCCTGGGAAGCCGGCGCAACACCAGGAGGAATACCCCGTGAGCACCGAAACCGAGAACCCCGTCGCCGGCGTCGGCCGGCCCGTGCGCTCTCGGCCTGCCCAGAGCAAGCGTTCCGAGGGCCAGTGGGCGCTGGGCGAGCACACTCCGCTGAACGCGAACGAGGAGTGGAAGGCCAAGGAAGGCGGGCTCGCCGTTCGGGATCGGGTGCTCAGCACGTACGCCAGGGACGGGTTCGCCAGCATCCCCGGCGAGGACCTGCGCGGTCGGCTGCGCTGGTGGGGCCTGTACACGCAGCGCCGCCCGGGTATCGACGGCGGCCGAACCGCCGCCCTCGAGCCGCACGAGTTGGACGACGAGTACTTCATGCTGCGGGTCCGGACCGACGGCGGCGCCGTCACCCTGGCCCAGCTGCGCACCCTGGCGGAGATCTCGACGAAGTACGCCCGGGGCACCGCCGACGTCACCGACCGGCAGAACATCCAGTACCACTGGATCCGGATCGAGGACGTGCCGACGATCTGGGAGATGCTCGCCAAGGTCCGCCTGGGCAGCACCGAGGCCTGTGGTGACACCCCGCGGGTGGTGCTCGGCTCCCCGGTTGCCGGCGTCGCTGCGGACGAGATCATCGATGGCACCCCGGCGATCAAGGCGATCGTGAAGCAGTTCATCGGTGACCCGGACCTGGCGAACCTGCCGCGCAAGTTCAAGACGGCGATCAGCGGCAGCCCGCATCAGGACGTCGCACACGAGATCAGCGACATCGCGTTCGTCGGCGTCGTTCACCCCGAGCACGGGCCCGGCTTCGACCTGTGGGTCGGTGGCGGACTGTCCACCAACCCGATGCTCGGGCAGCGCCTGGGCACCTGGGTCCCGCTCGACGAGGTGCCCGAGGTCTGGCACGGCGTCATCAAGATCTTCCGTGACTACGGATACCGCCGGCTGCGGACCCGGGCCCGGCTGAAGTTCCTGGTGGCCGACTGGGGTGTGGAGAAGTTCAGGGAAGTTCTCGAAAAGGAATACCTCGGCCGCACCCTGATTGACGGCCCGGCCCCGGCCCTGCCGGCAGCCGGTCGTCACGATCACGTCGGGGTGCACCGGCAGAAGAACGGCAAGTTCTACGTCGGGGCGGCCCCGATCGTCGGCCGCGTCAATGGAGACGTGCTGGCCAAGCTCGCGGACGCCGCGGAGAAGGCTGGCAGCAACCGGATCCGGTTCACCCCGGAGCAGAAGATCGTCGTCCTGGACGTGGTCGCCAAGCGGGTTCCCGACCTGCTCGACGACCTGGACGGGATCGGGCTGTCGGCCCGGGCCTCGGCCTTCCGCCGCGGCACGATGGCCTGCACCGGGATCGAGTTCTGCAAGCTGGCGATCACCGACACCAAGGCGACCGCGACCAACCTGGTGGTCGAGCTGGAGAACCGGCTGGCTGACATCCCGGAGCTGTTCACCCTGGACGGCCCGAAGCTGAGCATCAACCTGAACGGCTGCCCCAACTCCTGCGCCCGGGCGCAGATCGCCGACATCGGGCTCAAGGGCATCCAGGTACCGAACCCGGCCGACCCGCAGGGGCCGACGATCGAAGGTTTCCAGATCCACCTCGGCGGTGGCCTCGGGTTGCACGCCGGTTTCGGCCGGAAGCTGCGTGGGCTGAAGACCTCCAGCGCGGATCTGCCCGACTATGTCGAGCGGATCGTCCGGCGCTGGCTCGCCGAGCGGGCCGACGACGAGGCCTTCGCCTCGTGGGTGGTCCGGGCAACCGAGGACGATCTGCGATGAACGAGACCGCGGGTGCCGGGTTGGATCAGGACGGCGGACACCGCACCGGCGAGCGTGCCGTGCCGTACTGCTGCCCGTTCTGTACCGAGGAGGATCTGCGCCCGCTGGAAAGCGGCGCGGTCCCCGGCCTGACCCGCGGTGGTTGGCACTGTCGTAGCTGTCTTCGGGTTTTCAGCATCAATTTTCACGGTCTTCACCAACCGGTGCTGCCGGTTTCGGCAGCCCATCCTTTGGAGAAATCATGATTGGCTCATTGATCAGTAGACCCGAGGACGTCGCCGCGGCCCTGGAGGACAACCCGGAACGGTTCGCGGCCGAGGCGAACGCCGTCCTGGAGGGCGCCGACCCGCTCACGGTGCTCGGCTGGGCGGGACGCGCCTTCGGCAAGTGCCTGGTGGTGACGGCCGCGATGGGCGACACCGTGCTGGCGCACCTCACCTCCCGGGCCGTGCCCGGAACCAGCATGATCTTCGTCGACACCGGCTATCACTTCGCCGAGACGATTGGCACCGCTGCGGCTGTCGAAGCGTCCTACCCGTTGCGGATGCTGACCATCCGGCCGAAGGAGACGGTCGAGCAGCACGAGGCCAAGCGCGGCAAGCTGTACCTGACCGACCCGGACGCCTGCTGCGCGATGCGCAAGGTGGCGCCGCTGGACAACGCGCTGCGCGGCTACCGGGCCTGGGCCACCGGGCTGCGCCGGGACGACTCCCCCGACCGGGCCGACACCCCGACCGTGCGCTGGGACGCCAAGCGTGGCCTGCTCAAGCTGGCCCCGATCGCGGCGTGGTCCCAGGACGACGTGGACGGTTACCTGGACGCGCACCCCGAGGTGCTGAGCAACCCGTTGCTGCAGATGAACTACCGCTCGATCGGCTGCGCCCCGTGCACCCGGGCCGTCGCTCCCGGCGAGGACGCCCGGTCCGGGCGCTGGGCCGGAAAAGCCAAGTCGGAGTGCGGCATCCACCAGTAACCGAGGAGGTCTACGCTCACCGCTGGCGCGTGTCCTTGGCCAGCAGTGCGTCGAACGTGGCATCGAAATCGGCGATCAGCCGGGCGATTTCGGGGCGGCGCAGGACTTCACGGACCCGCTCGGCACCTTCGCCGACGGCTCCGCCCGGCGCCAGTTCGGCAGCGCTCTCGCCGTCACCCTGACCGCCGTCCGACCGGCCGAAGGTCTTGCGCGCGTATCCGACGGCGGCCGACGTGAGCCCTCTGCCCTGGGACAGTCCGTCGGACAGCGCCCCCGAGAACAACCTCAGGTCCATTCCGTCCAAGGCCTGATCGAACGCCGTGCGGATCTGCATCGCCTCGGCGTGCAGCCCGTCCCTGTCCTGGCCGGTCTTGTCCTGGCCGGTCTTGTCCCGGCCGGTCTTGTCCCGGTCGGCGAGCCGGCCCTGCGCCAGGCAGCGGTGCACGGTCCGGGCCAGCAAGAGCACGGTCATCACATCCGTCGGGACACCGCGTACCGACCCGAACAAGGCGACGTACTTGCGGACCGGGAACAGCGCCACCCGGCGGGGCACCGTGCCCAGGTAGCGGAGGGCCCGCCGAACCATGCTCGACGAGGCGGTGTCCACCCCGGCGTACAGCGCTTCCACCGCGTCGGACGGGTAAGTCCGGCCGTTGGCCCGGAGCGTGCGCAGCACCGCGATCCGGATCGCCCGGAACTTCACCGCGTCATCGAGCAGCGGCACCGGGATGAACCGGGCCGCCGCCGCGGCGATCGCGCAGACCGCCCACTCACCGATCAGCTGCCGACCGGGTTCCATCCCGCTCTGCGACCTGCTCTGCTCAGATGACGTCATGCTCCCTGAGGCTAGAGCCTGTTCTGCAGATCAGCGACCGCCAAGCCCTGACCGTGATCATGCACGAAATGACATCAAACTGGTCCAGCCGGGTCACCTGCGACAGCGGCACCACGGCAGCGCGGATGCCAGAGTGCGGGGATGGACGCGAACCACGAACCGCAGACCGGTGCAGTTGCGCTCCACCCGCATCCGCTGACCGGGCAACTGTTCGGTTCGCCGGTACCGCCCGGCACCGGCTGGCCGGAGGACCCGGCGACGGCGCAAACTCCGGTCTCGCTGCGGGCCTCGAGCGTCCGGCGGCTAGCCGCCTCGGCCACCGAACTCGGCGAGCTCGAGGCACGGGTGTCGGTCTGCCGGGCCTGTCCTCGGCTGGTCGACTGGCGTGAGGACGTGGCCCGCTCCGGCCGCCGGGCCTACCGCGGACAGCCGTACTGGGGCCGGCCGATCGCGGGTTGGGGCGATGCCGCGGCCTGGCTGCTGGTGGTCGGGCTGGCTCCGGCCGCACACGAGGGTAACCGGACCGGCCGGGTGTTCACCGGCGACCGGTCCGGAGATTGGATCTTCGCGGCGTTGCACCGGGCTGGTTGGGCAGCGCAGCGCAGCAGCGATGTCGCGGGTGACGGTCAGTCGTTGACCGGCGTTCGCATCGCGGCGCCGGTCCGCTGCGCACCACCGGACAACAAGCCGCTGCCGGTCGAGCGGGATACCTGCGCCCCCTGGTTCGACCGCGAATTGGCGCTACTGGCACCGTCATTGCGAGTGCTGCTGGCGCTCGGCGGGTTCGCTTGGGACACCACGCTGACTGCCGCCCGGCGCCAGGGCTGGGCCGTGCCGGTCCCCCGCCCGAAGTTCGGTCACGGCGCCCAGGTGCTGCTGGAATCTCCTACGAGTCAAGGATATTGGCTGGTCGGCAGTTACCATGTCAGCCAGCAGAACACTTTCACCGGCCGGCTCACCGAACCGATGCTGGACGCCGTCCTGGCCCAGGCAGCGAGCCACCGCTAATCGATCTTCACCGGTGAACAACCCAGGGCTATTCTCCGGGGCCCCGCGATCATGATCGCGATCGCCTCGGCCCGCCGCTGGAGGACGATGCTCACGCCGTGCTCCCGCCGACCACCGGATCGGCCGCTGTTGATCTTGATTTCGGTAGCTAGCGGGAGCTTCGCCTGAGCATGGCGGCTCCCGGCGTCCCGGAACTCCCGGCATCCCGCCGTTCGCCCCATTGTGGTCTGCGTCTCTTGGTGAGGGCGCAGGAGAGGCCAGGCCAACGCC
Source organism: Kineosporiaceae bacterium (assembly GCA_031400005.1). Classification (GTDB taxonomy): domain Bacteria; phylum Actinomycetota; class Actinomycetes; order Actinomycetales; family Kineosporiaceae; genus JANNPJ01. The sequence continues at coordinate 38,686 of JANNPJ010000426.1, forward strand.
TAGTCTCGGATCCATGCGCAGCCCTAAGGATTTCTTTCGACCGTTGGCGGTGGGAGCACCCGAGCCCCTGCGGGAGATCCCGGCCAAGCCCTCGCGGATGATCCACTTCTTCCCGCCGTCGAACGCCAAGCTGGTCGCCAAGGTGCCGGACATCGCTCCGACCGTTGACGTCCTGCTGGCCAACCTGGAGGACGGCGTCCCGGCCGCCGACAAGGAGGCCGCCCGCGCCGGGCTGGTGGAGGTGGCGAACGCCTGGTCGACCCCGGACACCCAGCTGTGGACCAGGGTGAACTCCCTGGATTCGCCGTGGGGCCTGGACGACTTGACCACCGCCGTCCTGGAAGCCGGACATGCCCTGGACGTGGTGATGATCCCGAAGGTGGAAGGACCGGCCGACATCCATTACGTGGACCGGCTGCTGGCTCAACTGGAGGCAAAGGCGGGGCTGAGCCGGCCGATCCTGGTGCACGCGATCCTGGAGACGGCCAGCGGGGTGGCTAACGTCGAGGAGATCTGCGCCGCCAGCCCGCGAATGCAGGGCCTCTCGCTCGGCCCGGCCGACCTCGCGGCGAACCGACGGATGAAGACCACCCGGGTCGGCGGTGGACACCCCGGATACCTGGTTCGCCAGGACCCGTCGCCGGATGACGCCGACGCCCCTCGAGCCACCTTCCAGCAGGACCTGTGGCACTACACCATCGCCCGGATGGTCGATGCCTGCGTAGCCCACGGCATCTTCCCGTACTACGGCCCCTTTGGTGACATCCGCGATGTGGTGGCCTGCGAGGATCAGTTCCGCAATGCCTTCCTGCTCGGCTGCGTTGGCGCGTGGAGCCTGCATCCGGCACAAATTCCCATCGCGAAGCGGGTTTTCAGTCCCGACCCGGACGACGTCACGCATGCCCAGCGAGTGATCGCGGCGATGGGTGACGGCACCGGAGCGATTATGCTGGACGGAAAGATGGAGGACGACGCCTCGGTCAAGCAATGCCGGGTAATCCTGGAAACCGCCCGCGCGCTCGCCGCCCGGGATCCAGAACTGGCTACTGTCTACGGGTTTGGAGTATCGGCGTGAGCGCCGGATCCAGGGACGCCGCGCCGCGCCCACGCCGCTCCGTGCTCTACATGCCGGGCGCCAACGAACGAGCACTGGAGAAGGCGAAGACCATCCCGGCCGACGCGCTGATCCTCGATCTCGAAGATGCGGTTGCTCCGGACGCTAAACCTGCTGCCCGGGAACGTGTTTGCGCCGCTGTCGAGTCAGCTGACTACGGCAGTCGAGAACTCACGATCCGGGTCAACAGCCTGGATACGGAGTGGTTCGCCGCCGACCTGCGGGCCGTGGCCCAGGCCGGCCCGGCGGGTGTCGTCGTCCCCAAGGTCTCCTCCGCCGCGGATGTGCACGCGGTCGAGCAGGCGCTGGAGGACGGTGGCGCCCCGGAGCACACCGCGATCTGGGCGATGATCGAGACACCGGCGGCGATCTTCCACGCTCGGGAGATCGCTGCCGCCTCCGCCCGGCTCACCGTGCTCGTGATGGGTACCAACGACCTCGCCAAAGAGCTTCACGCCGAACACGTTCCGGGCCGCGCGCCGTTGCTGACCGGGCTCGGGCTGGCCCTGCTCGCGGCCCGCGCCGAGGGCAAGGTGATCCTGGACGGCGTCTACAACGACGTGAAGGACGTCGCGGGCCTGGAGGCCGAATGCCGGCAGGGCCGCGAGTTCGGCTTCGACGGCAAGACGCTGATCCACCCCGGTCAGGTCGAGCCGTGTAACCGGGTGTTCGCCCCCACTCCGACTCAGATCGACGAGAGCAGGGCCATCCTGGCTGCCTGGGAGCAGGCGCAGGCGCAGGGTGTGGGGGTGGCAACGGTGAACGGGCGAATGATCGAGAACCTGCATGTCGAGAATGCGCGCCGCATCCTCGCCGTCGCCAGCGCCCTGGAGGCCCGGTGAGCGGTTCACCGCGCGAGCCCACCGGCAGTGGGCGTTGAGGGCGGTCGGGAACGGACGACGATCACCAGGCCGAGCAACATCAGTGCGGTCCCGGGTAGCACCGCTACCGGCGGTACCTGACCGAGCCACCCCCAGGCCACCAGCGTGGCGCCGGGGATCTCCAGCAGCAGCGCCAACGCCACCGGAGTGACCCCGATCTGCGGCAGCGCGGCGTTCAGCAGGGTGTGCCCGAGCAGCTGGGCGCCGACGGTGACGATCGCCAGCTCAACCCAGGTCTGCTGGGAGAACCCGACCAGCTGGGTGCCGGTCAGCAGGCAGACCGGTAGCAGGAGCGCAGCGCAGATACCGTAGGCGAGCATCGTGTAGACCGCCGTCGACGCCGTCCGCATCACCCGGTTACCCACCACCACGTACCCGGCCCCGGCGATTGCCCCGATCAAGGAGAGCACGTCGCCGAGCACGGCCTCGCCCGAGCGGGCGGCGTCCACACCGGTGATCGCCACCACTCCGCCCATCGCCAGCAACACCCCCACCAGGACCGCACGCGGCACTGGGACCCGGCGGACCAGGTCGAACGCCACGGTCCAGACGGGGGTGGTGCAGACCAGCGCGGTCGAGGCGGTGACGCTGGTCAACCGCAATCCGGAGAACCAGGTGACGAAATGGACGGCGAGCAGCACCCCGGCCAACACCGCCAGCCCTCCGGTCCGGGCGGACATCACCGCCGGGCCGCCGCGTTCTCGAGCAGCGACCCAGCCGCCGGAGACCACCGCGCCGACCAGGTTGCGCCAGAACGCCACCGCCAGGATGGGCGCCATCGTCGCGGCGGTGACCGGGGCGGACGACGAGATCCCGGCCACCGCCACCGCGACCATCAACCAGGCTCGCGTCGAGCTAGCAAGTGCCATCCGGACAACTCTGCCAGGTGCCAGTACAACAACCTGGTCACAGGGGTGCCAACGAGCGGTGTACTGGACTGGCAAGGGCTCCGCGGTATGGCAGTCTCGGTGGCTGTGACCCCCGATTCCACGCCGACCATGCGGCGCCCGCTCTCCCCTGTGGAAGCGGCGCTGGTGGCCGAGGCCTGCACGCGCAGCGACCTGGTCTGGTTGCGCGCAGGGACCGAGGGCCGGCATCACGCCGCCTGGCATGTCTGGCACGACGACGCGGTCTGCATCGTCTACGGCACCGGCGAGCAGATGCTGCCGGTGCTCACCGGTGAGATCGAGGTCATCGCCCGAAGCAAGGACTCCGGCGCCCAGGTGATCGGCTTCCTGGCTCAGGTGGACACCCTGACCAGCCGCACCCCGGAATGGGACGCCGCAGCGCGGGCGCTGTCCTCGGCCCGGTTGAACGCCGTCGATCTGCCACAGCAGCGCGAGCGCTGGGCCACCGGGACGCTGATCTCCCTGCTCAGGCCGGTTGCGGTCACGGTGGCTGCCCGTGGTGACGACGACACCCCGGCCGGGACCCGGCCCCCGCCCGGCGGGCCGGGTACCACCCTGGACCGGCGCCCCTTCCACCTCGGCGGTCGGCAGCGTCGTGCGATGCGACTGCTGCGCCGGTCCAACCCGGACGGGTAATCCGACCGACTATGAGCCACCGGCAATAGGAACTGTCGGTGGCTCTAATCCCGACCGACTCGGTGAACGTTCACCGAACATGCACGGTCCTGATGGCTGGTGCGGGGGCAGCCTCGCGCCGAGGCTCTAGCCTGGCCCTGTGAGCGCAGCCGCAGCTCGGGTTTTCGTCGCGCGGATGGCCGGATTGGCCGTCTTCGACCCCCTCGGTGATCAAGTCGGGCGGGTCCGCGACGTCATCGCCATGGTCCGGCCCGGAAAGCAGGCTCCCCGGGTGGTCGGCCTGATGGTCGAGGTTCGCGGTCGGCGAAAGGTCTTCGTGCCGATGACCAGGGTCACGCACATCGACGCCGGCCAGGTGATCACCACCGGGCTGGTGAATATGCGCCGCTTCGAGCAGCGGCCGACCGAGACCCTGGTCCTCGGGGAACTGCTCGATCGCACGGTCACGCTGCGGACCGACGGCACCCCGGTGATCATCGAGGACATCGCGATGGAGCCGAGCCGAACCAAGGAGTGGCGGCTCAGTCGCGCCTACGTGCGGCGGATTCATCACACCAAGATCGGCCGACTCCGCCGGCGCGGCGAAGCCTTCGTGGTCGGGCTCGATCAGCTCGACTCCCTCGGCATCGTCGAGCAGCGCCAGGGTGCCGCGAACCTGCTCGCGGCGTTCGAGGAACTCAAGGCCGCCGACTTGGCCGAAGTGATTCACGAGCTGGCGCCGAAGCGGCGGATCGAGGTGGCCTCGGCCCTGGACGACGACCGCCTGGCCGATGTGCTTGAGGAACTGCCGGAGGACGCCCAGGTGGAAATCCTCAGCGAACTGGCGACCGAACGGGCCGCGGACGTGCTGGAGGCGATGCAGCCCGACGACGCGGCCGACCTGCTGTCTGAGCTGCCCAGCGAGCAGCGTGAGTTACTGCTGGCCCAGATGGACCCGGGGGAGGCGGCCGACGTCCGCCGGTTGCTGGCCTACGCCGACAACACGGCCGGCGGCCTGATGACGCCCGAACCAGTCGTGCTGCCGCCGGATGCGGCGATCGCCGAGGCTCTGGCGAGGGTGCGCCGGGCCGAGCTCTCGCCGGCGCTCGCGGCCGCCGTCTTCGTCTGTCGGCCACCGTTGGAGACGCCCAGCGGCAAGTACCTCGGAATGGCCCACATCCAGCGGATGCTTCGCGAGCCGCCACACGAGTCGGTGGGCACCGTGATGGACCGGGACGTCACGCCGCTACCGACCAGCGCGACCCTGGAGCAGGTGGCCCGGCATCTGGCCACGTACAACCTGGTCTCGGTGCCGATCACAGATGAGCTGGGGCGGCTGGTCGGGGCGGTGACCGTGGACGACGTCCTGGATCATCTGCTCCCGGACGACTGGCGCGACAACGATGACGGCCTGGCCGACGTCACCGGGGAGATTCCCCGTGTCCGCTGAAAAGCGGCCAAGCACTCGGGACAACGGCGCCCGGGTGCAGCCGAAGCGGAGCCCGAAGCGTTCGCAGAAGACTTTGAAAGCTCGCTCGGGTGCCGCCGACAGCTCGCTCTTCTCCCGCAAGGACGCCGATCCGCAGGTCCGGGTCCGCAAGGACTCCGCCCGGCGGGAAGTCACTCGGCGCCGACCGGCCGGGCGTCGCGTCGGGCTGGACACCCCGCTTGATTCGCGCCGGATGTTCCGCGGCCCGGTGGTCGACAGCGAGGCCTTCGGACGCTGGTCCGAGGCCTTCGCCCGATTCATGGGTACCGCCTGGTTCCTGGTCGGGATGACCGTGTTCGTCGGCGCCTGGTTGGCCTGGAATGCGTTTGCCCCGGCAGGCCTGCAGTTCGACCCGCGCCGGCTGAACTTCACCCTGATGACGCTGATCCTCAGCCTGCAGGCGTCGTACGCGGCGCCGCTGATCCTGCTCGCGCAGAACCGGCAGGCCGATCGTGACCGGGTGACCGCGGAGCAGGATCGAGACCGGGCCGAGCGGGCACTGGCCGACACCGAGTACCTGGCCCGGGAGGTGGCCGCACTGCGGATCGCCCTGGGCGAGGTAGCGACCCGTGACTTCGTCCGATCCGAGTTTCGAGGCCTGCTCGAGGAGATCCAATCGAAGGAGCCCGAGGGCAATCCGGCCCGCCGGACCGCGCCCAAGCAAGCTGACTCGTTCGGGTCAACCCGAGACCTGGAGATGCCGACAGACAGTGGGTGACGACACCTCCGGGCTCCCGCCCGTCCGGTCCGGGCGTTCCGCGGCCGGCCACCGGCGGGCCGGTTCGGATGGCGGAACGTAAGCGGTTAGGCGACATCCTGGTCGAGTCCGGGTTGCTGACCGCCGGCCAACTGGATCAAGCACTGGCCGAGCAGCGCCGGGCGGATGGCCCGCGCCGCCGGCTCGGTCAGGTGGTGTCTGACCTCCACTTCGCCACCGAACGGCAGGTCGCTGAGGCACTGGCCAATCTGCTCGGCCTGCGCATGATCGATTTGTCGAAGTCGATGCCGGCCCCGGACGTCGTGCGGTTGCTGCCGCGCGCGGTCGCCGAGCGCCCCCGGGTGCTGGTGCTGGACAAGACCGCGAAAGGGCTGGTGGTCGCCGCCGCCGATCCGACGAACGTGCTGGCACTGGACGACGTCAAGCTCTACACCCGCAGCCCCGACATCGAGGTGCTGGTCGCCACCGACAGCCAGATCCGCGACCACCTGGCTCGTGCCTGGTCGCTGGGTGAGGACTCCAGCGCCGCGGCGATGGTGGAGGAGTCGGTCGAGGACGAGGCCCAGGACATCTCGTTCGGTGCGAGCGACGACGAAGCCCCGATCGTCAAACTGGTGAACCGGATCTTCGGTGACGCGGTCAAACTGCGCGCCTCCGACATCCATGTCGAGGTGCAGCGGGACACCCTCCGGATCCGGTTTCGGATCGATGGCCTGCTTCGGGACGTGATGACCGCACCGAAGCGGATCTCCACTGCGGTGATCAGTCGAATCAAGATCATCTCTGGCTTGGACATCTCCGAACGGCGGGTCCCGCAGGACGGTCGGACCCGGATCGTCGTCGACAGCATGGCGATCGACTGCCGGATCAGCACGCTGCCTAGCCTGCACGGCGAGAAGGTGGTGATTCGGCTCCTGACTCGCGGGGACGACATCCCGTCGCTGGCCTCGCTCGGCTTCGAACCGCGCCAACTGACGGACTTCCAGTCGTCGCTTGCGGTGCCGCAGGGGCTGGTGCTGATCACCGGACCGACCGGGTCGGGCAAGACCAACACGCTGTACTCGGCGATCGCGGAGATCAGCGACCCGAACAAGAACATCGTCACCCTGGAGGACCCGGTCGAGGTCCAGTTGCCGGGAATCACCCAGGTCGGCGTCAATGTGAAGACCGGGATGACGTTCTCCGCCGGGCTGCGCTCGATCCTGCGCCAGGACCCGGACATCATCCTGGTCGGCGAGGTCCGCGACAGCGAAACCGCTGAGCTCGCGCTGAAGGCGTCGATCACCGGTCACCTGGTGCTCACCACGCTGCACACCAACTCGGCAGTGGCCGCGCTGACCCGGCTGGTCGACATGGGCGCCGAGCCGTTCCTTGTCGCGTCCTCACTCACTTGCGCGATCGCCCAGCGACTGGTGCGCGTCCCGTGCGCCAACTGCGCTGCGCCCTACCTGCCGGACCGGGACACCCTGACCCTGCTCGGGCTGCACCCGGAGGACCTGGAAAGCGCGACTCCGCTGCGGGGCACCGGCTGCCCAGAGTGTGGCGGCACCGGATACAAGGGCCGAACGGCGGTCTACGAGGTGCTCGTCGTCGACACTGTGATCCGCCAGGTCCTGATGAACGACGCCACCGAGAGCGCGCTCTTGACCGCGGCCCTGGCCAGCGGGATGCAGACGTTGCGCGGATCCGCGCTGGCCAAGGCCCGCGCCGGCAAGACAACCTTCGAGGAGGCGTTACGGGTCACGCACTCCGACCACAGCGGCTCGGACAGCTGCCCGGCCTGTGAGCGCCAGGTCGAGTCCGACATGGTGGTCTGCCCCTGGTGCGGCACGAACCTGGACCGTGGGCATTGCGCAAACTGCGCCCGCAGCCTGGAGCCGGAATGGAAGATCTGCCCCTACTGCCGGACGCCGGCCCTGCCTGCGGGCCATTCGGTGCTCCCGAGCGCGCGGCACACCTGACGCGGTCGCAGTCACCAGCACGGCATACCATCGAGGCATGTCTGCGCCACTGCTCGACGCCATCCAGGCCGCCCTGGCCACCGTGAACGATCCGGAGATCCGGCGACCGATCACCGAACTCGACATGGTGAAGTCTGTGGACGTCGACGGCCCGGTGGTGTCGATCACCATCTGGCTGACGGTCGCCGCCTGCCCGATGAAGGAACGGCTCACCACCGATGTCACCGCAGCCGTCAGCGCGGTGGCCGGGGTTGAGCAAGTGGCCGTCGTCCTTGACGTGATGTCGGACGATCAGCGGGCGGCGCTGAAGGAGAAGCTGCGCGGGCCACAGGCCAACCGTGAGGTGCCGTTCTCCAAGCCCGGTTCGCTGACCCGGATCTACGCGGTGGCCTCGGGTAAGGGTGGGGTCGGCAAGTCGAGTGTGACGGTGAACCTGGCCGCCGCGATGGCCGCCGACGGGTTGTCCGTCGGAGTGCTGGATGCCGACGTGTACGGCTTCTCTGTGCCCCGGATGCTCGGTGTGACGCAGCCGCCGACCCGGGTCGACGACATGATCCTGCCGCCGGTCGCGCACGACGTGAAGGTGATCTCGATCGGGATGTTCGTGCCCGGCAACCAGCCGGTCGTGTGGCGCGGGCCGATGCTGCACCGGGCGCTGGAGCAGTTCCTCACCGACGTCTTCTGGGGTGATCTCGACGTCCTGTTGCTTGATTTGCCGCCGGGTACCGGTGACATCGCGATCAGCACCGCCCAGTTGCTGCCGAACGCTGAGATCCTGGTGGTCACCACCCCGCAGCAGGCCGCGGCGGAGGTAGCTGAACGGGCTGGATCGATCGCCTTGCAGACCAAGCAGCACGTGGTCGGCGTGGTGGAGAACATGTCCTGGCTGGAGCAACCGGACGGCACCCGACTGGAGCTGTTCGGGGCCGGCGGCGGCGCCTCGGTGGCCGAGTCACTCGGCCGATCGATTGGCTCGCCGGTCGCCCTGCTCGGGCAGATTCCGTTGGACGTCGCGCTGCGCGAGGGTGGCGACTCCGGTCTGCCGCTGGTGCTCTCGAATCCGGACAGCCCGGCGGCGCAGGCCTTGCGCTCGGTTGCGCGCCAGCTCAGCCGCCGCGCGCGCGGTCTGGCCGGCCGCTCGCTGGGCCTCACCCCAGCCGGACGCTGACCTCGTCCTGGCTGACCCGGCGGGTCGTGGCTGACCCGGCAGGTCGTGGCTAGCCCGGCGGCCTCACCGTCAGGGTGAGGCGACCTAAGATCAGGTGGCCTCGGGGTCGAACGCGGGCGGCGGGATGACGGGGATTGCCGCGTCGTCGGGCCGGGATACGGCAGCGTCGTTATCGCCGCTGGTGCCGGTTCTCTTGATCAGATTGACGCCGCTCGTTCCGTTCGCGCGCTGGCCGCCGGCCGCTGCGGGGCCGCCGTCCGACTGCGGTTTCTCGCCTTCCCAGCCGCCGCCTCCCGGCCCCGGACCATCGACGTCGTCGTCATCGTGGTCCCCACGCTGCGTGGGACGGTTGCCTTCCTTCAGCCCGAGCGGGTCGTCCGGATCCCAGACGTCGGACAGCGCGTCCCGGACGATCCGGCGCGGATCGTACTGACGTGGGTCGAGCTTGGCCCAGTCGATGTCATCGAATTCCGGGCCCATCTCGTTGCGCACCTGCGTGCTCGCGCCCTGCGCCATTCGGCGCAGCTCGCGCACCAAGCGGGCAAGCTGCTGGGCATAGTCCGGCAACCGTTCCGGGCCTAGGACGACGGCAGCAACCACCAGGAGGACGATGAACTCGCTGGGATTGATTCCGAACACAGGTAGACCTTAATCGGTCGACTCACTGAGTTTGACCCGGACATCGCTTTCGGCCGTTCCCCGCAGCACGGTGAGGGTGATGGTCTCCCCCGGCGTCCTTGCCCGGATGGCCACAATCAACTCGTCCGGTTCAGTCACCGGCCGACCGTTGATCTTCAGAATGACGTCACCGGCCTTGATCCCGGCCTGGTCAGCAGGCCCGTTCTCGGTCACCGGCTTTGCCCCGTTCGCGCCGGTCTGATCGCTGACCTTCACGCCCCGACCGGTGTAGTTGCTGTCCAGCGATACCCCGATGATCGGGTGCGAGGACTTGCCGGTACGGATCAGCTGCTCCGCTGTCCGGCGCGCCTGGTTACTCGGGATCGAGAAGCCGAGGCCGATGTTGCCGGCGGCGCCGCCCAGCGCCCCCGGCGCTCGGGCAATCGCCGAATTGACGCCGATCACGTTGCCGGCGGCGTCCACCAGCGGTCCGCCCGAGTTACCCGGGTTGATCGCGGCGTCGGTCTGAATCGCGTTGATGAAGGCCGGCCGGTTACCCTCACCGGCCGCGACCGGCCGGTTCAGCGCGCTGACGATGCCGGTGGTGACGGTGCCCTGCAAACCGAGCGGTGCACCGATCGCCACCACCGGATCGCCCACCCGGACCGAGTCAGAGTTGCCGAGCTCCAACTGCCGCAGACCCTTGGCCTGGACTTTGATCACGGCCAGGTCGTACGAGGCGTCCAGCCCTACCACCTTGCCGGTCACCTCGGTGCCGTCCTGGAAGACCACCTTGATCGTGGTCGAGGCGGCATTCCCACCGGCCGTGACCACATGGTTGTTGGTCAGGATGTACCCGTTGGCGGCGTCGATCACGAAACCGGAGCCGGTTCCGGTCTCCTCCCCGGACTGCACATTGATCGACACCACGCTCGGCAGCACGGCCGCAGCAACCTGGGTGACCGGGCTGGTTCGGGTGTTGTCAACCGGTTCCGGATCCGGCAGAGAGATCGTGGGATTGCGTCCCGACGAATCGGTGAAGCCTTCGCGCAGCGCACTGCCGGCTACTCCACCGAGCACGCTGACCAGCAAGCTCAGCCCGAGCAGCAGGGCGATCAGTGCGCCCCCGGCCTTCCTCCGCCCGCCGGCGCCGCCGCCGGCTGAATAGGGCGCCGTCGGCCAGTTAAGTCCACCAGGCGATTGGCCGGATTGGGCGGACTGGTCGGGTGCAGTGGCATCGGCATACCAGGGGGCGGACGGGCTGGCCGCCGGATCCAGGTGATCGCCCTGCGGTTGCATCGGTTGCGTCGACTGCATCGGCTGCGTGGGCGGTGCTGGGGTCGGGCCCTGCGGTGACTCGAACCCCTGCGGCGCGATGTACTGCGGATACTGCGACGGCTGGGCGTACTGCGGGTATTGCGCCGTCGGCTGACCCCCCGGCGGGGCGTAGTCCGGCAGGTGTTGCGGCGGCTGGTAGTGCGCTGGGGCCGGCGGGGCCTGGCCGTCGTCCGCACGAGCGTCGTCGTCCGTACGAGCATGGTCCGCACGAGCGTCGTCGTCCGCACGAGCGTCGTCTGCCGGGGGCACGTCCGCCCGGACCGGTGCAGTCGCTTGGCTCGCTGCCGCTTCGTTCAGGGCGGAGTCGCTGGGCCGACCCCAGGGGTCGGGCACGGTCGGACGGGCCCAGACCGGTTCCGGTCGAACCTCCGACGGGGGGTCGGCATCGATCTTGTCCGGTTCGGGACGGCCGTCCGTCATCGTCGTGGTTCCTTCCCAATGTGGCGATTCGCCGCGAGCATGTCCACTCTCACACGTCCCAGCGGGCTCGGCCGCTCGGGGTCGATGTGCTCAACTCCTGAACCACGCCAACGCCGATCCCATCCGCTGCTGCAATGATCCCAGTGTGCCGTGATTCGACGTTCTCGGTAACGCACCCAGCACGGTCCGCGGGTCGGTTGGCTCGGTGTCCCCGATGGCAGTGATCACCGTCGACCCGCCCTGCCAGACCATCACGGCAGGCCAGCCCGCACGCACGTACACCTCGGTGTCTCCCCACTTCCGGACGGTCAGCCCGCCGAGCCCGGCCGGGTCAAGTTCTCCGCGTTGCAGGAACACCGAGATCGCGGACAGCCCATCGCCATAGGTCAGGTGCACGGTGGAACCACCGGACGAGGTTGACCGACGGGCATCGAGCAGGACGAAGCCGGCCGCCAGCTCCGCCGGGCACGGCCAGCCGTCGGCGCGTAACGTGCTCAATTCGGCTGGACTGACGACGTCGCTCCACGGCCCGGCCGGGGTGGACGGCCTGACCGCCGGCCCCACGTCTGACCGGCGGGCCGCCGGAAAGGTCAGGGTGCCGGCTGCCGGGCTGGAGGACCGTGGCAGCATTGAGCCGGTTGAACCATCGGTCAGGTTCAGGCTGACGAAGCTGGCCGACCGGTGCAATCGGCCGGCGCTGTCGAACACGTCCTGGCGCAACAGCAGACCGGTGCGGTCGTCCAGCCACATCCGGGCTGCCTCCCGACCGTTCTTGGCCGCCACCACCACTGTGGCGGCCCGACCGGCTACCCAATCGGACCCACCGGCTCGCAACTCGTAGCTGGCCGCCAACGCCTCCAGGGCACGATCGGACAACCCAGCCAGCGCATCACCGTTCGACCCCGGTTCGATCATTCGAGACCCGTCCCCGGCGTTCCGGGCGCTGGCCGTCCGGACGCCGTCCGTCCCCTGCGCCAGGTCGAGCACCCGGGTGGTGGAGCCATCCGGGTGCCAACCGCTGACAATCTCGGTACCGGTGAAGGCGAGTTGGTGACCGGCGCTGATCGACCAGCGCAACCGGGCAAGGGAAAGCGCCTCTTGGGCTGGGTCAGTGCTGCTGGCTTCCCGATCCGCGCTGGTCCCGGCAATGGAGACGGTAGTGCTGCCGAGCGGGAGCGGCTCCGGCCGCTCCAGGCCGATGGCGACCCGGACCGACGGAAAACCGACGAGACCGATCAGAAGGAGCAACGGGAGCGCGGAACCAACGAGCACGGTCCGCGAGGGGGTCACTTTCCGGCCCCCACCAGTCCCCACACCACCGTCTGGTCCGCGAGAGGCAGCCTGCCAGAGGTGGCGCTGTGCTCGCTCATCAGCGAGTCGATCGGCGGAACGACCGGGTTCGGGGAGACGCCGCCGTTCGCGACACCGCCGGCCACGCCGGCCCCAACCAAGCACACGGCACCCACCATGGCCGCGGCCATCCGGTTCCGGGACGAGCGCCCGACTCGGGCTATCCGGCTCAGCCCGGTGGTACTGCTCGTCGCGCGGGAAATCGGCGGCCGGGAAGAACCCCGCCGGCCTGGTGGCCGGGTGGCAGTGCCCCGAGCAGGCTCAACGCTCCAGCCGGCGGAGCTGCGTGCGGCGATGCTGTTCAAACTGGTGACCAGCTCGGGACGGGGACTGCCGGGAACATGCCCGGGGCGCGGCGGCAGCGGACCGGACGGACCGGCCAGCTCCAGCAGCCGCCGAACCAGCTGGTCGCCGGGGTCCGGCGGGCTGAGCGCGGCGAGCCGCTGCTTCATCAACCGCTCGGTCTCGACCGCCAGACGGCAATCGCCGCAGCCAGTGATGTGCATCAGGGCCCGCTCGGCGACGTCAGCCGATAGCTGGCCGTCGACCAGGGAGGAGACTCGCTCACCCAGATGGCTCATCGGGTGATCTCCTCGCTGGACGCCACTGAGCTGGGTTCGGCGTCGCCGAAACCGAGCGGACGGCGGTGTGCCAGCTCGCTGCGCAAGAGTGACCGGCCACGGTGGATCCGGGACCGGACGGTCCCTAGCTTGACGTCGAGGGTCGCGGCGATCTCCTCGTAGGAGAGACCTTCGATGTCGCAGAGCACGACGGCGGCGCGGAAATCCGGCGGCAGCGCGTCGAGGGCATGCTGAACGTCATAGTCGAGGTTGTTGTGCTCCCACGCCCGCTCCGGACCGGGCTCGCGGCCCGGCAACCGGTCACCGACGTCGTCGGGGAGCCCGTCGAACCGGATCCGCTGCTTGCGCCGAGCCTGATCGAGGAAAAGGTTGGTGGTGATCCGGTGCAGCCAGCCCTCGAACGTCCCGGGGGTGTACGAGGAGAGCGACCGGAACACCCGGACGAAAACCTCCTGGGTCAGATCCTCGGCATCGTGCTGGTTGCCGGTCAGTCGATAGGCCAACCGGTACACCCGGGCGGAGTGCTCACGGACGATGTCGTCCCAGCTCGGCGGCGTCCACGCGGCGGCCGCATCGATACTCGCCGAGGCAGCGCCGGTCGCGGCCGCGATCGATTCAACGGCCGATCCCTGCACGCTCAAGTCCACCTCGGCGTGCGGCGCTGGCTCGCGCGCCGCAGCCAGGTGGCGCTTCGGAGCCTCGTGCGGCAATCCGGACCCTTCGGAGGGAGCGAAGCGCGCCGTCCCCGTGCTACGTGAGCTACGGTCGCTCGCGCTCCGCGAACGACCCAGACTCAGACGCAGCGGAAACGAGCCCGCGGGCATCGCATACGCCGACACCGTGCCTCCATTCTCGCCCACCGGTGGGACGATCGGCCACCCGGGTCGATCTTCGACCCGGTACTGCCGGGGTTCCCCGATCAGTGGCTTACAAACAGGGCCAACGCACCGAGCTACCGGCGCGTTCCCTGCTTGACTGGGAGCGCCCTAGGCTGGCGCCGCAGGAAGGGCCCGGCGGACACCGCATGTCCGCCGAACCCGCCACCCGCAACCCGCTCGCCCGCATGGCTGACAACCCCTCGTGCGGGCCGACGACTGGAGACCGTGATCAGAGCACCGACCCCCGCCACCTGGGCCTATGCGGAGAACTTCGTGCCCGAGGACGACGTGCTGGCCCGAGCCCGGGCGCGGGCCGGTGAGCTTGGCTGCACCGCCATCCATCCCGGCGCCGGTGCGGCGCTCAGTGTGATCGTCGCCGCACTTTCTGCTCGAGCCGTCGTCGAGATCGGCACCGGCACCGGCGTCTCCGCCGTCTACCTGTTACGTGGGATGCCTACGGACGGCGTTCTGACCACGATCGATGTCGAGGTGGAGAACCAGCGCGCCGCTCGCGAGGCCTTCGTCGAGGCCGGGATCCGACCCAACCGGACCAGGTTGATCCCCGGTCGGGCCCTGGACGTGCTGCCCCGGCTGACCGACGCCGCCTACGACCTGGTGTTGCTCGACGCCGACAAGATCGAGTACCTCGCCTACCTGGAACAGGCGCTACGGCTGCTGCGCAGGGGCGGCGTGCTCGCCGTCGACAATGCCCTCTGGCGGGATCGAGTCGCCGACCCGGCCCAGCGCGATCCGGTGACGACGGCGATCCGCGAGGTCGGCAAAGCCGTCCGTGACCACGATCAGCTGATCCCGGCCATGCTTCCGTGTGGTGAGGGCTTGCTGCTGGCGGTGAAGCGCTGAACATCGAACCGATCGAACCGATTGATCCGATTGATCCGAGCCAACCGCCGCCGGCCTGGCTGCTGCGTGGCTCAGAGCAGCTCAGCGGCCTGGTCGGGCACCGGCTACTGGTCGGGATCACCTACCTCGACGCCGCCGGCCGGATCATCACCACCCAGCAGTTCTGCGGTCAGGTGCTGGAAGTCTGTGACGGCGTGGTCGTGGTCGAGCGCCCGGGCGAGGACGAGCCCGCCGTCTTGCCTGCCGACGTCGCCGCCTACCGCCAGGCCGAGCCGGGCCGCTACACCCTCGCCGAGACCGGCGAGACCGTCGTCAACCCGGACTTTCTCAGCACCTGGCGGATCGCACCGAGTTGAATTGTTCGCGAGCCCTGCGGCGCTGATGACGGCGTCTTCCCTCGTCGACCGTCCCTGCCGATTGTTCGCGAGCCCTGCGGCGCTGATGACGGCGTCTTCCCTCGTCGACCGTTCTGCACCTTCGGTGGAGCTGCGTCTCCTCACTCCAGACGCCGTCGCGCCTCCGGGCTCGCTCACGGCATCTTCGGTGGGGTTGCGTCTCCTCAGTCCAGACCGGGGCGCGCGTCGGCACTCGCTCACGCGCCCAGTTGAATTTCAGCGCAGGGTTTCCAGCCAGCGCAGGAGGAGTCGGGCGCCGAAGCCGGTGGCGCCCCGGGTGACCTCATACTCCTCGCGCTCCGAGCGAGCCGGACCGGCGATGTCCAGGTGCGCCCAGCGATGCGCACCGACGAACTCGCGCAGGAACAGTGCCGCGGTGATCGATCCGCCGCCGACGGCACCACCCTTGCCGGGAACATGTCGCAGGTCGGCGATCGGCGAGTCGAGCACCGCCCGGTACTCCTCCACCAGCGGCAACCGCCAGACCAGCTCACCGCTGTCGCCACCGGCGGCGGTCAGAGCGGCAGCGAGCCGGTCCTCGCCGGTGAAGAGAGCTGCGTGCCGACGGCCCAGCCCTTGGCTGGCGGCTCCGGTCAGGGTGGCAACGTCGACGATCACCTCCGGGTCGAGGTGGGCTGCGGCGTAAGCGAGCGCATCGGCCAGCACGATCCGACCCTCGGCATCGGTGTTCAGGATCTCCACGGTGGTGCCGCCATGGATGGTGACCACGTCGCCGGGGCGGTAGGACGACGCTCCAAAGGCGTTTTCGGCGAGCGGCAACAGACCGGTGACTGGCCGACGGACGCCGAGTTCGCGGCAGCTGAGGAGGGTGGCCAACACCGCCGCCGCGCCGGACATGTCCGTCTTCATCGGCACCATCGACTCCCGCGGCTTGATCGAGATCCCGCCGGTGTCGTAGGTGATGCCCTTGCCGACCAGCACGATCGGTTTCAGCGGTCGGGACTTCCTGGTGGTGGAGGCCGCGACATCGGGCCGGTAATCCAGCCGAACGAAGCGCGGCGGTGTCGCAGATCCGGAGCCGACGGCGAGTACCCCGCCGAATCCCTCGGCCCGGAGCCGGTCCTCGTCCCACACCTCAACAGCCAGCCCGGCCGCCTCGCCCAGTTCGCGAGCCCGCTCGGCCAGCCAACCAGGGCTCTTCACGTTGGACGGCATCTCGGACAGATCTCGCGCCACCACGGTGGCGCGGGCATGTGCCAGCCCTTGGCCGACCGCAGGATCGCGGTGGTCACCGACCAGGGTGACGACGGGCGCCGGGGTTTGCGCATCTCGGGAGCGCTGCCCGGCGCTCGGGGTGGCGTAACCACCGAGGAGCAGCCCTTCGACGACCGCACGAACGCTCTCAGCACTTGTACCGTCACCCAGAGTGGTCATCAGGTGCTGATGACCACGCCCTGCGCGCCCGAGTGCAGCAGCCGCCCGGCGCAGGTCTGTCGGACCGCCCTGCCCGACCCCGACCAGCAGGAACTTGGTCGGCAAGCCATCCGGCGCCAGTACCGGCACGCGGATCACCTCACCCGCCTTGCCGGTCACCCGCTCGGCCGCGATGACCGCGTCGAGGTCGATCCGATAGGCCTCAGCCAGCTCCCGGGCAGCCGGCCCGGGAGCGGCATTCGAGTCGACCGGAACCGCCACCATGTCCGCAGTGACGCCGTCCACAGACCCTTCGCGGATCGCAGACAGCAGCGAACCGTGGCGAGTCGTGACGGTGGTCTGCGGCGTGGCACGCGGCACGACGGCAACCACCAAGTCACCTCCGGGGGTGTTGGACGGGCGAGTGGCGGATCGAAGGACGGAAAAACTAGGGCGAACCGGCTAGCCGGCGACCGCCTTCAAAGCATCACCGAGTTCACTTGCCTCGGTGGCGGACATCTCGACAACCAGTCGGCCGCCACCTTCGAGCGGGACCCGCATGACAATGCCGCGTCCTTCCTTGGTGACCTCCAACGGGCCGTCGCCGGTCCTCGGCTTCATGGCGGCCATCTGGCTCCCCTTCCTCGTTGCTACGCCCGATGAGGTCGTCGCAGACTGCTGTGGGCTCTATGCCCGTCGCTTTCCCGTGACAGGCACGGAGCGTGACTTCCTGCATTATCCCGGATACCGGTTCCACCACGAAACGCAGTGCCGCGAATGGCGGGATCGAAGCGGGACGAAACTCACCTCGGCGAGGCCGCGAATGGTTACGGCAGTGGCGATCTGGCGACGCCAACAGCACCCGGGACGACATTTCTCAGCGCCCTCGCGTGGCAGTCCTGGAAATGGTCGTTGACCAGGCCACAGGCCTGCATCGCCGCGTAGGCGGTGGTCGGCCCGACGAAACCGAAGCCGTATCGCTTCAATGCGCGCGCCAGCGCAATGGACTCCGGTGTGGTGGCCTTGACCTCGCTCGGCACTCGAGGGGCCGGCCGGCCAGGGCCCGGGGCGAACGACCAGATCAGGGCGTCCAGGCCGCCGTCGACCGCGTCCCGCAGGGCCAGCACGGCCTGCGCGTTCCGCACCGCTGCGGCGACCTTCGCCCGGTTCCGGACGATGCCCGGATCGGCCAGCAGCCGAGCGACGTCGTGCTCGTCGAACCGGGCCACCCGCTCGGCGTCGAACCCGGCGAAGGCCGTCCGGAACGCCTCCCGCTTGCGCAGGATGGTGATCCAGGACAACCCGGACTGGAAGGCCTCCAGGGTGATCCGCTCGAAGAGCGCGGTCTCCCCGTGCACTACCCGACCCCATTCCGCGTCGTGGTAGCGCTGGTACTCCGGGCTGGAGGCGCCCCAACGGCACCTGGCGAGCCCGTCCGCCCCGAGGACCACTGGCTCAGCCTCAACCTCGGCCTCAGCCACCCGACAGCACCTCCCCCTCGATCTCGGCCGCCATCGCCCGCAGCGCCCGGTCGAAGGCGAACCGGCCGCCGATCTCGATCAACCGTCCGGCCGGTCGGGTCAGCCACACCGGAGCCACCTCAACCGCTTCGCTCCAGCGCACCCTGGTACCGGCGCCTGGCCCGGCCGCCACCTCGAAGCCGGCCCAGCCCAGCACCACCCGCCCGCGCTTTTGCACCCGGACGTACCCCGGTCGACCGGATACCGGCGGCGTCCATTCGACGATCTCCATCGGGTCATCGAATCCGAGCGGGCCGATACCCGAGCGGCCGACGAAGGTCGCACCGACGCCGTCCGGCCGGTCGCTGGTGACCCGAACCGTGGTCAAGGCGATCCACCGACTATGTGCCGGCCAATCGGTGAGCCGTTCCCAGACCCGCTCTACCGGAGCCCGGACGTCGATCGAGGCGGTGAAGCGGGCCGTCACTTCCGGTCCAGTTCCGTCGCAGGCACCGGCCCCGCGGCGCTCGCAGCGCTGCTGGCCGTGCTCGATGGCGACTCAGCCGTCCCGTCGGGCAGCAGTCCGCGAAGCCGCTCGATCTCGGCCGCCAGGGAGTCCATCGCGGCGTCCACCTGATCCATCCGATACCCGCGAAAAGCCTGCCCGAAGCGGAGATCCACAACGTCCTGCCCGGTCAGCGGCCCGCTCGGCAGGGCCCGCGGCGGAATCGGCGTGGTCGGTTCAGCAAGCCCACCGGACACCAGGCCGGCGACCATGGCGGACACTCCGGCCACCACCACGATCGTCAGTAGCACCATCACTAAGGTCACCAGAGGATCGTCCCACGACCCGCCGACTCCAGCACCGACCGGATCGGCGCAGATCGCCGCCGGACCCAGCCAGGGATCAGCTAAGGTCTCCAGATGATTCCCGAGAACTCCCGCCCAGAGGCAAGCTCGGGCTTTGGTGATGGCATCATGAGAATTGGTGAGCGGCATTTTAACTTGGCGCACGATGTCGCAGTTATGGCCATCATCAACCGCACTCGGGATTCGTTCTACGACAATGGCAGAACCTTTGAGTTGTCCGCCGCGCTCGCGGCCGCAGAGGCAGCGCTCGAGGCAGGTGCGGACTGGCTCGACATCGGCGGCGTCCCCTTTTCTCCGCTCAGCGCCGCCGTTGACCTGGAAGAGGAAGCGCGACGAGTTGTCCCTTTGATCAAACTGCTCCGCGAGCGCACCGACGCCGTGCTCTCGGTGGACACCTTTCGACCCGAGGTTGCCCGCCAAGCCGTGCTGGCCGGCGCTACCGCGATCAACGATACGTCGGGCCTGCGTGACCTTGCGATGGCGGATGTGGCAGCCGCCAGCGGCGCGACGTTAATAGTGACGCACAGCAAGGCACCACCGCGCCAGATACTGGCGAAACCGTCGTATCGCGACGTCGTTTCCGAGGTTCGTGAGTTTCTCTTCAACCGGGTTACGGCTGCGCTCGATCGCGGCGTAAAACGGAGCCAAATCATTATTGACCCGGGCCATGATTTGAACAAGAACACGCATCATTCTCTGGAATTGACGAGACGGCTATCAGAGCTGACAACTCTCGGATACCCGATTCTGGCTTCCGTGTCTAACAAGGATTTCATCAGCGAGTCCCTGGGCCTCCCGAAGAATCAGTTACTCGAAGGCACGGTCGCAACACTGGTTGTCTGCATTCTCGGCGGCGCCAGAATCGTTCGAGTCCACGATCCGCGGGCCACTTCGATTACGGTGAAAATGACGCAATCAATCATGGGTTGGCGGATACCTGAGGCCACCGTTCACAACATGTGAACCCTCATCCACGGCTACGGGTCACGGGGTCGACTCGATCACGTCCCCGGCGGAGGGCACCATCGGCCGCACCGCTGCGAGTCCGGCCTCCAGCGCGTCCAAGGCGCTCTCCACGTCCGTGGTCCAGACCAGCGCCGCCGCCGCCGAGCGGCGCAGGAATCCTTCCTCCTCCAACTTGCGGACCAGGTCGTGCAGCGGCTCGTACAGACCGGTCGGGTCGAGCACGACCACCGGTTTGCTGTGCATGCCGAGGGTGGCCGCGACCCAGACCTCGGACAGTTCCTCGAGCGTGCCAAGGCCTCCGGGCAGCGTCAGGAACCCGTCCGCAGCGGCGTCCATCCGGCCCTTACGCTCCCGCATTCCCGCGGTGACGACCAGTTCATCTGCCTCAATGTCGGCCACCTCCAGGGCCAACAAGGCCTCCGGGATCACGCCCAGCGTGTGCCGCCCACCGGCCCGGACGGCAGCAGCGACCGCTCCCATCATCGAGACCCGGCCGCCACCGGACACCAGGTCGTGTCCCCGAGCCGCGAGCGACGCCCCGACCCGGGAAGCCAGTTCGATGTACTCCGGAGCAATCCGTTCGGACGAGGAGCAGAAGACACAGATCCTGGCCACGCCGCTCGCCTCAGGCGCCCTCGGGCGTGGCCAACTGCTCGGCAGGGCGCCGCGCCCGCTCCGCGCGGGCGGCCACCAGCAGTGCGACGGCTTCGTGTACGTCGTCCGTCACGCTCAGCAGCTTCAGATCGGCCGGGTTGATCATTCCGCGCTCGAGCACCGGCCCGCTCAGCCAGCTGAGCAAGCCGGCCCAGTAGTCGGCACCCATCAAGACGATCGGGAATGACGTCACCTTGTGGGTCTGGACCAGGACCAGTGCCTCGAACAGTTCGTCAAATGTGCCGAACCCGCCGGGCAGGACGACGAAGCCCTGCGCGTATTTGACGAACATGGTCTTGCGGGCGAAGAAGTAGCGGAAGTTCACCCCGAGGTCCACCCACTGGTTCATGCCCTGCTCGAACGGCAGCTCGATACCCAGTCCGACCGAGACCCCACCGGCCTCGTTAGCGCCCTTGTTCGCCCCGGCCATCGCACCGGGACCACCACCGGTGATGACCGCGAAACCGGCGTCCACCAGCGCCTTTCCAAGATCCTGAGCGAGTCCGTAGTCGGGCGCGGTCTCCTTGGTACGGGCCGAACCGAAGACGCTGATCGCCGGCCCGAGTTCGGCCAGCGAACCGAACCCCTCAACGAACTCCGCCTGAATCCGCATCACCCGCCACGGATCGGTGTGCACCCAGTCGGTCGGTCCGCGACCGTCCAGCAATCGCTGATCGGTGGTGGAGCCGGGCACGAGCTCGCCGCGCAGCGTCGTCGGCCCACGCCGGTACTCCTCTCGTGGATCGCTGGGGCGGTGATCGTGGTCACTGCGGTCATCGGCGGGCGGCATGCTGGTCACCGGCCTGACGCTAGGCCAGTGCGCGGCAGGTCCACCACCGCAACTCGCCTCCAGCAGTCCCGATCCTGGCCAGATCGCTGACGATTCGGGGCATATCGAAGCCGATTCAGACTTTGTTCAGGGCGCATTCAGGGCTGGTTTGAGGCTGGTTAGAGGCTGGTTCGGGCAGATTCGGGGCGTCTCGGCGGCGAACTCACCGGATTTCTCGCCCGGCTAACTCGATGTTCCCCGGCGATCACGGATAAGGTTCGAAGGTGCGCGGTCTGCCGGACGAGGAAACTCAGGACGGCGTGTCACCGCTGGCTGATGTCGAGAAACTCGTCGTCGAAGGCCGGTATGGACGCGCCGATCTTGCCTTGCGCCGTCTCGAGGCGCTGATTCCCAGCCTGGCGGCGACCGCGGACACCAACACCCTGCTGCTGGCCCTCTACGGCCGCGCCCTGTTGTTGCGGCAAGAGGGCGCCACCACCCAGAACGCCCTGGCCGCCTGCGACGTCCTGGAGCGAGCCGCGCACGAGCGCGAAGCCACGCTCTGGGTGGCCACCGCCTGCGCCACCCGGGCCCGCTTCCGGGTCGACTCCGGCGACATCGGTGGTGCCACCGCGGACCTCGCCCGGGCCGACGCCGAGGCGGAGGCCGGAGACCTCACCAGCGACACCGGTTACCGATTGCTCGATGCGCTGGCCCTGGTCTATGCCGGGCTCCGGCTGCACGATCGGGCGGACGAGGTCCGCGACCGGATCGAGCACTCGATCACCGAACGCCGGGTCCTCGATCAGGGCCAGCACTGGTCCACCTGGTCCGGTGAACTGGCCGCTCGAGCGATGGAACCGCTGGCCGGCGGCCTGCCAGATCCAGAACACGCACTGATGGGCCGGGCGATCGAGATCGCCGCCAAGCTGGACGGGCTGCCCGAGTCGGAGGTGCCGAGCACGCTGCGCCGAGGCGCTCGCGGAGTCCGGGCACTGTCGGCGGCCTACCGTGGTCGCCCGTCCGAGGCCTTGCGACTGCTCGGTCCGGACGCGTTCGGCACGGTCGGTGATCTGCCGCTGGTAGAGCGGCAGATCGTCTCGCTGGCCGCGATGCGCGCACACGCCTTGGTCGGCTCGCTGGCCACCGCCCGAAGCCTGGACGACGCCGCAACCACCCCACCGGCCACCCTGCCCAACCTGATCCTCGAGGTCTGCCGCACCCGGGAGCGGTTGTGGCTGGAGACCTACGCCGGTGGCGACGTCATCCCGGTCCTGCACCGGATGACCGAATTGCTGGTTCGGTTGGGCTGGCGCGGAATGGATCTGGTCGCCGACACCGCCAGGCAAGCCCTGGAGCACCAGGCGCTGCGAACCGAGAGCCGCACCGATGCGCTGACCGGAGTCGGCAACCGCCGCGCGTTGGATGAGGAACTGCGCCAGATCCTCCGGTTCGGACCGCTGCCGCTGGCGCTGATCCTGGTCGACATCGATCACTTCAAGGGCGTCAACGACGTGTACACCCACGTGGTCGGCGACGAGGTGCTCAAGCGAGTGGCCGCCAGCCTGTCGATGCAGTTACGCACCGATGATCAACTTTTGCGATACGGCGGGGACGAGTTCGTCGTCCTGCTGCCGGGCACCGGTGACGAGGAAGCCGACGCGGTCGCCGAGCGGATGCGGGCCGCCGTCTCCGACCGGCCATGGAGCGAACTGGCGGACGGGCTACAGGTTTCGATCACCACCGGCGTGGCCGCCGTCTGGTCGCTGTCCGGACGACGTCCGGACGCGGACGCCGAGAAGCTGTTCAGGCGTGCCGACGAGCGACTGCTCGAAGGCAAGCGCAACCGGCCGGAGGAATCCCGCAGCCATACCCGCCCGACTTTGCCGTCCGCCACACCGTCGTCACAGTCCGCCACACCGTCGTCCGCCCTGCCGGACGCGCCCGCCAACCGGACGGAGCCGGCTGCGCCGGCCGATATCACCGTCATCGTTGGTGCCGAGACCGAGGGCTTCGACCGGTTCGCCGTCACGGACGTCAGAATTGCGGACGCCGGGCGGCTGAACGCCCTTCCGCCGAACGTGCTGGCGGGCGACCACTCCAGCGACGACGAGGCCGACGATTCGGACGAGTCCGACGACGATGAGCCGGACGTCGCGGCCTCAACCGGTCGGCCGTTCCCCGGCAGCACCCCGGCCCGTTCGCGGACCACCAGCCACGCGGCGTCGCACCCGCAGATGCCGCCGGACCGTCAATTCCGTTCGGTTTTCGGTCCGGATCCCGATCTCGACCTGGACTCCGAATCCCTGATCGAGCGGTCCCCACGACCGAGTGGCCGACGGGACGCCCGGCCACGGTCGATCGAGGTCACCGACGATTCCCGCCGCAACCCGGTGAACACGCCGCCGATGCGGTCTCGGCGCGAGGCGCGGGCTGCCAATCGACCCGAGACAGCGGCCCAGCACGAGACGTCAGCCGGACGCGACGCCGCGGAAGCGGAAGCAGCCGCGCGCGAGGTGTCCCGGGCCCAGGCCGACGACGCGCGCAAGCGCGCCGCCCGCGAAGCCCGAGCCCGAGATGACGCGGCCCATGAGGCCGAGGTTCGGGGCCGGGCCGAGGCAGAGAAGGCGGCCCGCGAGGTCGAGACCCGGGACCGGCTGGTCCGGGAGCAGATGGCCCGCGAGACCGCCGCCCGGGAGAAAGTTGCCCGCGAGAAAGCTGCTCGGGAGAAAGTTGCCCGCGAGAAAGCTGCTCGGGAGAAGAGTCTGCGCG
>JANNPJ010000460.1:0-4472 GCA_031400005.1 Kineosporiaceae bacterium
CGTTTCGCTGGGTCGAGGGTGGTGGACCAGAGAGCGGCGCCGGTCAGGTCTCGCAGGATGACGGTGAGGGCCTGGCTGTGCCCGTCGATCTGCACCTCGCCGAAGAACTGAGAGCCCTCTAACGGCGACGTATTGGCGCGCGGCGGTGTCGCGGCGAAGACCTGACGGGGGCCGAACGTGCCATCGAGCGCGTTAGGGCCGAAGGCCCCGGCATGCATCGGGCCGGAGACGAATTCCCAGAACGGCTCGAAGTCGGTGAACGCCGCCCGTGCTGGGTCGTAGTGGTGCGCGGCGGTGTAGTGAACGTCGGCGGTCAGCCACACGGTGTTGCGGATCTGGCGATGCTTGATCTGGCGCAGGATCCAAGCGATCTGCCCCTCGCGGCCCAGCGGTGCACCGGCGTCCCCCTGGGCGACTGCCTCGATGTTCGTACCGTCCGGAACGACGAGGCCGAGCGGCATGTCGGACTGGATCACCTTCCACGTGGCCCGCGATTGAGACATCTCCCGGATCAGCCACCGAGCCTGCTCGGTGCCCAGGATCCCGCCGTCCGGTGTGATCGGCCCGGGCTGGGTGTTGGCCGAGTTCGCGTTCCGATAGGTGCGCATGTCAATGACGAACACGTCAAGCAGCGGCCCGTAGGAGATTTTGCGGTACACCTGCTGACGTTGCGCGGTTGCACGGCTGACCGGTTGGTATTCCGACCAGGCCCGGAAAGCACGGCGGGCCAGGACATCGACGTTCTTCTCGGTATAGCGGGGGTCGTCCAGCAGTTGACCCGGGTACCAATTGTTGCGTACCTCGTGGTCGTCCCATTGGCTCAGCAGGGGAACGGCGGCCTGGAAGGCTTGCATTCCGGCGTCTGCGAGGTTGTACCGGTACGAGCCGCGGAAGTCGTCGAGTGTTTCGGCGACGTGTGTCTTCGGTTCTTCGAGCACGTTTCGGTAGATCGAACCGTCCGGGAGAGTGACGTCGCCGGTGATCGGGCCGTCGGCGTAGATGGAATCGCCCGAATGCAGGAAGAAGTCCGGGTTCCGGGCCAGCATCGCGCCGAAGATCGGGAAACCGCCGATGTCGGGGTTGCGGCCCCAGCCCTGACCGGCCTGGTCCCCGCTCCACAGGAAACGGACGTCCCGAGCGCGATCCGGTGCCGTGCGTAGCTGGCCGACCTGCGAGTCGCCGTCCACGAGGTGGGCGGTCGGGTCCGCGAGGACGACGCGATAGGGCACGTCACGGCCGGTGGGCAAGCTGTCCAGTTCGACCCGGCCGGTGAAGTCGCTGCTGGCCGTGAGTAGCGGGCCTCGGACGGTTCGCACCCGGGACGCGCGGTCGAACCGGCCGGTCGGCGAGAGTTGGACGAAGAGCCGGGCCGCGCGATCGGCCCGCGCCCACACCACGGCGCTGTCGCGGGTGACGTCGCCGGCCTGGATCCCGTGGGTGAGCAGCGGTGCCGAGCCACGGATCAGAGCGGTCGAAGCGGTGGCGGGTCGGGTCAGGAGGGAGGCGCTCAGACCGCCGGCAAGGCCGGCGGCACCGCGCAGGAGGCTGCGACGTGAGACAGGCGTGGTCATGCGGCCAAGATTGTCGACCCGACGAGATGCTGCCACCACCAGTAGATGAGCAGCGAGCGACCATTCGGTGGCTAGGCGGGCGGCGGCGTCGTCACGGTGAACGGGTCTCGGTTCCGCTGAGTTGTCCAGATGGACGTCATCTGGGCGTTGATCACCGTTACCCACCACGTCACTGGACGCTGTCAGGCTGCACGCGCTCCACTGCGCGGTCAATTCGCCCCTGACAGAGGTCACTCCATGACGCATGATCATTCCCACCCGCACGGTCATCATCACCACGCTGACCTCGGCGGAAACTCGTCCCCGGTGCTCGACTCCTCGGTGCTCGACGCCGCGGTGCCGGACGCGCAGCTGTCCCCGGGCGAGCTTGGCCGGCGCAACTTCCTGCGCCGGGTCGGGGTGATCGGAGCGGGAGCGGCTGCCGCCAGCGTCCTGCCGGGGGTGGTCGAACCGGTTGCCGCCGCCAACCTGACCGCGGGTCCCGGCGTGTCGCGAAGCGATTACCGGTGGCTGGCCGGTGACCACCACACGCACACCCAGTACTCCTCGGACGGTCAGTACCGGGTGGCCGATCATGTGCAGCACGCCGCCGCTTACGGATTGAACTGGATGGTGGTGACCGACCACGGCAGCGTGACGCACGCCAAAATCGGTGTGGAGAAGGTCAACCCGGATATTCTCGCGGCTCGCAGCGCGTTTGAGGATGATGTCCTGGTTTTCCAGGGACTGGAGTGGAACATCCCGGCGGCCGAGCACGGGACCGTGTTCGTGCATCCTGGTCGCAACGAGGTCGCGGTGCTGAAGGAGTTCGAGAACCTGTTCGACGGGAGCGTCAACGGCACCGGCAGCAGCACCCCGGCGAATGAGCTGAAGGCCCTCGAAGGGCTGGATTTCCTGGCCACCTCGATCACGTCCAAGCGGGTCGACGACGCGCTCTTCCTGGCCAACCACCCGGCCCGCCGCGGGGTGGACTCCCCGCACGAGGTGCGCAACTGGCGCGATCGCCAGCCGCGGATCGCGATCGGGATGGAGGGTGCTCCGGGCCACCAGGCGGCCGGCATCCCGAAGCCGTTTGGCGCCGGTGGCGGCCGCGGCTTCTACGACAATTCCCCGAGCGCCAACAGTTTTCCCGGTTATCCACCGGAAAGCTATGTCACCTGGGGCGGTTTCGACTGGATGACCGCCACGGTCGGTGGTTTCTGGGACAGTCTGCTGGCCGAGGGCAAGCCGTGGTGGATCACCGCTAACTCGGACTCGCACTCGGTCTGGCTTGACCAGGTGGCCCGGGGCCCGGGCAGCGACTTCGCGACTGAGGGCCGCTATCGCGACCCGGTGCACGCCACCACCGGCCCAGCTTTCACTGCCGGCGATTTCTGGCCCGGATACTACAGCCGGACCCATGTCGGGGCGTCGAAATACTCCTATGCCGCGGTGATGGATGGGCTGCGCGCGGGCCGGGTCTGGGTCGACCACGGACGGCTCCTGAACCAGCTCGACGTCCGGGTCCACGAGGTCGGATCCGGCCATGCCGGAGTGACTCTCGGTTCGGTGTTGCAGGTGTCCCGCCGCAATCAGCTGGAACTGGTGATCTCGTTCGATGCCGCCTCGATGCCGAACTGGGGCCAGTTTGTCCCCGCCCTGGCCAAGATTGACGTGATCCGCGGTGCGGTGACCGGTGCGGTGACCGACCGGGACACCATCGCCGCCCCAGACACCCGGGTGGTGAAGACCTTCGACGTCTCCGGGCGGACCGGACAGGTCCGGCTGACGTACCCGCTGGGGACGGCGGAGCAGCCGTTCTACGTCCGGCTGCGCGGCAGCGACGGCAAACGGAGTCAGGTCGGGTTGGGCGGGGCCTCGGTCGACCCGGCCGGACCGGCGGTGGACGTGCTCGGCAACGCCGACCCCTGGGAGGACCTGTGGTTCTACACCAACCCGATTTGGGTGCTGCCGAAGCGATGACCAGCCTCCTCGCTCTCGACGAGGGCTGGACGACGACAACCCAGGCCGAGCACGGCACCTTTGACCGGGTGTCCGGGCTCGGCCTGCGGGCCGTGCTGGCCTGCACGCATTTCCTGCCGGCCGATGGTGGCCGGCCGCCCCGGGTCGCGGTCACCGTGCAGGTGGCCGGGAGCGAGAACGGGCTGAGCCCGGATGCCAACCTGGGCCCAGCCCTCGACCCCGGCCTTGATTCGCTGCTGGCCGCGCACACCACCGGCCGGTCTGGACGGGCTTTCGCCTTCCCTGGTCTGGCGTCCCTCGACCGGATCGTGACCGTCGCCACCTTGCTGTCGGCGTCCGCTGTGGATGACGTCATCACCCTCGGTGGTGCGCTGGCCCGGCCTTTGGATCGGCTGGACACCCAGAATCACCTGCGACCGGAATTCAGCGCCGGTCGCCTCGTGTTGCGGGTCCGGCCCTCGGTGGGCGTAGACCTGGTTCCTTTCGAGCAGCCTAACCCTACGCCGTGCTGTCCCTCGCACGGTTGAGCTGAGCGGCGTACGGCACCCGTTCAGGAATCCGGCGCGTTCCGGGTTGTCCCGCTGTGGGTGATAGGCCCGCGATGGCGAAGGTGGCGTCGATGTCATGGTGTTCAGTTGGGCGCCGCGCCGTCCGACATCAAGAGCAAGGGCCACGGCGCTGCGCCGCGGGGGCGGCGCGAGGGGAGGTGGCCAGTGAAGGACGGTTTCAGCGGTATGCGAGCGAGCCGTTCGCCTGCGCAGCTGGGCTCGACGAAGGAAGCGAAGAGGGGCCACCGTCGATGGTCGGTGACTGGGATGTCTCGGCGGCTGAACGCTGGGAGCCGTATGAATCGAGAGGTTCACGTACGGTTCTGAGAGGGCCTGGGGGGGAAGTTCCCCCGGGCTACTCACTGTGTGTCACGAACTGAGCCCCCAGTGT
>JANNPJ010000468.1:0-7768 GCA_031400005.1 Kineosporiaceae bacterium
TCTGCAGGGTCGAAACAGCGACTCGTCCGAGGACTACGGCACCGAGGACGCGGTGCGCCAATGGCTGCCGCGCGTGGTGGGTGAAGGATACGACGACCGGATTCTGTGGGTGTCGACGTATCGCTTCCTTCAGGTCGTCGCCGATCAGTTCGTCGATGCCCACCATCGGGTCCTGCTGGTCGGCGAGGCCGCTCACCTGTTCCCGCCGTTCGGCGCGCGCGGGATGAACAGCGGGATCGCCGATGCCGACGCCGCCGCCGTCGCCGTCAGCTCTGCCCTGACCGATCCCGATCGGGCGAGGGCGGCGATCGACGGTTTCGCCACCACCCGAAGCGCCGCGGCCAGGTACAACAGCGAAGCCGCCGGCACGGCGTTGGCGCAGTTGCGACCCGGACGGATGATCCGGGCCAAACAGCGCGCAGCGGCAAGGCTCGCCCCGCTGGTCCCACGGTGCGGTTCATGGTTGGAGCACGCGCCGTACGGTCCGCGGCGGGGATCCCTGGTCGGCCCGAGCCCACGATATTGATCACTGCGACAGATCACCGCCACAGAAAAGGTTACTCATGCCCGACGAACGGATCTTCGCCTGCCAGCCGGGCCAGCCCTTGATCGAGTGCGATCGCCCGGACGAACCGTTGCTGGTGGCGGACTCCTGGCTGGTCCAGGACGGACAGGTACGGGCCATCGAGAAGCACCGCCGCCGGTTCTTCGTCTCCTGCGCCGATGCCGGTGCCCTGTCAGTCGATCAGCTGAAGACTTTCTGGCAGGAGGCGCTCGCGGAGCTACCCCGGGTCGGCCGCTGGTTTCCTCGGGTCGAACTGTGCGCTGACCCCCTGGCCCCGTTGCGGCTGCGGATCCGGCCGGCGCCTGCTCCGGCAGCGCAGGTCCGGGTCTGGATCGGCGACGAAGCCGATCCGAGAACCCTTCCGCGCCGCAAAGGCCCCGACCTTGCCGTGCTCGCCCGAGTCCGCGAGCGCGCTGCCGAATGGGGCGCTCAAGAAGCGCTCCTGACTAGTCGATCTGGAGCGGTGCTGGAGGCTGCGAACGCTTCCCTGTTGTGGTGGGAGGGCGATGACCTGTGCTTTCCCTCCCCCACGCTACCGACGCTGACGGGCGTGACGGCCGGGCTGATCCGGGAGCGGGCACAGCGACTCGGGATCCGGGTGGTGCCCCGGCGGGAACTGCCGACGCACCTGGACGACCGCGAGGTCTGGCTGGTCAACGCCCTGCATGGCATCCGCCCAGTGATCGACTGGCCGGGTTCTACCCTGCGAGCCGGCGCCGCCGTCCACGCCGCGCCGTGGCAGCAGTGGCTGGCCGGAGTCGCCGTCCCGTTGCCGACGGTCCCGGCCAGCGCGCACAGCGGTCGTCAGGCCGAAGTACCGGCCGGCTGGTAGCCGCCGGTCGGCATCCGGGTCGCGATCGCTATCCGGTTGTAGGCATTGATCACGGTCGCTGACCAGATCAGTGCCGCCAACTCGGCTTCCTTGAACACGTCGGCCGCCTCCCGATACACATCGTCGGGGACGCGGCCGTCGTGAACCAGAGTGATGGCTTCGGTCAGGGCAAGCGCCGCCCGCTCACGTGGCGAAAAGAAGGGTGTTTCCTGCCAGGCGGCCAACGCGTAGATCCGTTGCTCGGTCTCACCTTTGGCGCGGGCGTCCTTGGTATGCATGTCCAGACAGAAACCACAGCCATTGATCTGGGATGCGCGGATCCGCACCAGTTCAAGCAACTCCGGCTCGAGACCTGCATCTTGGGCGGCCTCGACCGCTGCGGCGTGGAGCGCGCCCATGGCAGTAGAGACTTTCGGGGTCACTTGCTTGAGGGCGACTCGGGGAGCGCCTGTTTCGAGACTCATCCGGTGATCCTAACCCGTTTTCCCGAGCTGCCCGAAGCCGCAAAAATCTTCACGAACGTGACAACACCCCCACTTTCATCGCAGACTGGGTCATTGAGGCCCCTAGGTTACCCGGCGGGCAGTGGGGAGGTTCCATGTCAGTTCGAGAAGGGCGGGAGAACGATCTCCACGAGGGTCCACTCAGCGGTTTGAAAGTACTCGATCTGGGTACGGTCTATGCGGCTCCGATCACAGCAATGTTGCTTGGTGATTTCGGTGCCGATGTGATCAAAATCGAATCGCCGGAAGGCGACCCGGGCCGAACCCATGGTCATTCCGTGAATGGCCATGGGCTTTGGTGGAAGGTGATCGCACGGAACAAGAAGACGATGACGCTCGATATCCGGTCCCCTCGGGGACGCGACATCCTGCTCCAGCTGGTGGCCGACAGCGACGTCCTGGTGGAGAACTTCCGCCCCGGCGTGCTGGAGAGCTGGGAACTCGGACCGGACCGGTTGCACCAGGTCAATCCCGGGTTGATTCTGCTGCGAACCACGGGCTTCGGTCAGTTCGGGCCGTACGCGCGGCGGCGGGCCTTCGGCACGCTGGCCGAGGCGATGACCGGATTCGCCCATCAAACCGGTCAGCCGGACGGCCCGCCGACCCTGCCGTCGTTCGGGCTCGCCGACGGATTGGCCGGGATCACTGGAGCCTTCGCCGTGATGACCGCACTCTACGAACGGGAGAACGACAAACGCGAGAACGACAAACAGCAGAACGCCGATCAACAGGACACTAAACAACAGGACACCCAAGGGCACGGAGAGGTGATTGACCTGTCACTGATCGAACCGCTGCTAGGAATTATGGGTCCGAACCCCAGCGCGTATGACCAATTGGGAACCATCCCTCGGCGGAACGGCAATCGATCGATTAACAGCGCGCCCCGGAACACCTATCTGACCCGCGACGATCGTTGGGTCGCAGTATCCTCGGCCTCGACCTCCGTGGCTGCCCGGGTGATGCGCCTTGTCGGCCGGCCGGAGCTGGCCGAAGAGCCCTGGTTTTCCTCCGCCGGAGAGCGAGTGAAACGAGTCGACCTGCTGGACGGCGTCGTTGAGAAATGGATTGCGGCGCATGATTTCGATGAGGTTTATGCCGCCTTTCAGGATGCCGGGGCCGCGCTTTTCCCGATCTACGATGTCAGCCAGCTTCTGAATGATCCACAGATCGACGCTCTCGATGCGGTCACCACTGTGGACGACGAAGATCTCGGGCCACTGCGGATGCAGAACGTCTGGTTCCGACTGCAGAAGAGCCCAGGGGCGGTACGTTTCGCCGGCCGTCGTTTGGGTCAGAACACCGATGACGTCCTCCGTGACCGGCTCGGGCTGACGGACGAGGCGATTGCCGATTTACACAAAGCAGGCGTGGTGTGATCAACCGCACGTACCTCTTCGCGCCCGGACACAACGAGAAACTGTTGGACCGAGTTTTCGGTGCCGGCGCGGACGCGGTGATCCTCGACCTGGAGGACGCCGTACCCGCCGACGCAAAAGCGCACGCCCGGGAACTGGTCGCCGGTGTCATCGCCGACCGAAAGGCGCTGGTCAGAGTCAATGGCCCGCATACCCCCGAGTTCGCTGCGGACGTCGAGGCGGTCGCCCCCCACGCCGCCGCCATCCGAATCCCCAAATGTGAGTCACCGCAGGATGTCGAGCAGGCCGCGCGAAGAGCGCCGGGGGTTCCGCTGGTGCCGGCGATCGAGACGGCCAGAGGAGTGCTGGCCGCGGCGGAGATAGCGGCCGTTCCTGGAGTGGCTCATCTCAGCCTTGGCGGTCTGGACCTGCTGCGCGACCTTTACGCAGGGGACGGCAACCTACCGATGCTCTACGTCAGATCCCATCTGGTTGTCGTCTCGCGAGCCTTCGGACTGCCGCCGCCGGTCGACAGCGTCTACCCGTTGATCGATGACGATGACGGTCTGCGAGCCGAGGCCGAGTTCGTCCGCTCCCTCGGGTTCGGCGCTAAGTCCGCTGTTCATCCACGGCAGATCTCGATCCTGAACGAGGTCTTCGCGCCCTCTCCGGAGGATATTGCCTGGGCGAAAACCGTCGTTCAGGCGTTCGAGCAGGCCGGCAACGGAGCCTGCCGACTGGCCAACGGTGAGTTCATCGATCTCCCGGTCGCCCAGCGAGCCCGCCGACTGCTCGAGATGGCAGCCACGAGCGATCTGCCTTGATCACACCACCGTGCCACGGTTAAACACTTTCTAGAGGCTAATTTTGGGCCAGATCACGAGCTTAACAGTGGCACAGTTACCGACGCCGGTGACGACGCGTCAGGCGTCACGTCGCCGCAACAGCCATCCTCCGATCACCAGCGCGGCGGCCGCCCACGCCGCCAGCACGGCCAGCCCCCACCACGGAGCGATGGGCAGGTCAGCCAGACCGACAGTGGCCTGGATGGCGAGCCCGGCACTCATCGGCGCAATCTGCTGGAGATGACGCTGCCAGTCCGGATCTTTGATCATCTGCGTGATGATCGGGAACAGGTAAAGCAGACCGAGAATGACGCCGATGGCCGCTCCGGAATCTCGGACGGCGGTGGCGATGCCCAGGCTGAGCAGGGCGATCAAGATCAGGTAGCAGACCGAGCCGATGCTGGCGCGCAGTACCGACCCATCGGCCAGAGACAGCATCTGGTAACCGTGTGCTTCGGTAAAGCCATTATTGGGCAGGATGATTCGCCCGGCGAAGAATGACCCGAGCACCGCGATGGCCCCAGCCGCCAGTACCAGGACGATCAGGACCGCGGCCTTGGCTGCGAAGAGGGTCAATCGGCGCGGGGTCGCCGACAGCGTGGTCCGGATCATGCCGGTGCTGTACTCGCCACTCACCGCCATCACGGCCAGAATGGCGACCACTGCCTGCCCCAGATAGACCCCGCTGAAGCTGATCTTCGCGGCGTCCCCACAGCCGGCGGCCGTGCAGGTGGTGGCGGTGAGCACGGCGATGCTCAGCGCGAGAGTCAACGCGACGACCGCGAGCAGCAACCATCCGTTGCTGGCGAGAGTACGGAATTTGGTCCACTCAGCGTGGATCGCCAGACTCATGTGTCCCTCCGGCGGAGCAGGACGACGGCAAGACCGAGAGCAAGCACGGCGTAGCCGCAGAGCACCGCGAACCCGGCCAACGGGCTCAGCGGGAAGTACCCAGCCGGCGGCGTGTAGTAGCTGAAGACCTGAGGGTATTTCTCAACCGTTTGCTGAACGGCGAAGCCGGCGGCCGGAGTGACTCGAAGCAGCCAGTTCGACGGTCCGGGAGGCAGTACGTGCGATACCGCGAGGATGTACGGCAGGATGACCGCCACCACCACGATGACGATCGCCCCGACGCTGCGCCGCAGCACCGCCCCGATGGCCAGGGCGAGAACCGCGGCAACGGCGAGCAGCGCCGCAGTACCGATCAACACCCGCAGTTCGGTCCTTCCGCTGATCGGAAACATGCTGAAACCATGTGATTTCGCGACCGGTTCGCAAAGCAGTACGGCCACCACCGCGGCGATCAATCCGGTAAGGAAGGTCACCGCCCCGAGGACGACGGCTTTGGCCAACAGAACTCGACCCCGTCGCGGGCTCGCGGTCAGAGTTGTGCGGATCAGCCCTCGGCGGTATTCGGCGGTGATGAACGTCGTGGCAACGACCACCAGAGCAATCAGGCCGATGAACGCACCGAGGAGGAAATTCTCCACATTGACGATGTTTCCCGGCGATGCGATGCCGCCGACAATCGGGGCGATGTCCCCGGCCCCGCGGATGGTGAATCCGTTCGCCGACTCGGTGGATCCGCCCGTGGTCGACCGGGGGTCACCGCCGACCTCGTCAGCGGCCCAACCGCTGCTGGACCAGCCGCCCTGCAGGTCGACCGGCCCGAAGGTGGCGGTAGCGATGGAGCCGGTAGAGGTGTTGGCGTTCTCGATGTGGTCGGGCGAGGTGACGAACAAGCCGACCTGCACGGTAGCGGGCAGCTTGGCCGGGCGGACGGTACTGACCTTGGTCCAATGGCTGC
Organism: Kineosporiaceae bacterium; assembly: GCA_031400005.1. Classification (GTDB taxonomy): domain Bacteria; phylum Actinomycetota; class Actinomycetes; order Actinomycetales; family Kineosporiaceae; genus JANNPJ01. The sequence continues at coordinate 5,911 of JANNPJ010000468.1, forward strand.
CGTCGGTGGAGTTGTAACCGGTGACGGTATCGCCGGAGCGGGTCAACCGCAGCCAGCGCGGTGCCGCCGGGGAGACAGCACCGGGCAGGCCGGCGGTGTCATGGATGTAGTCGTACTGCATCCGCACCCCATGACTGGCAGTGACCAGGAGAGCCGCGTAAGCCGAGGTCGGCTCGATGCTTTCCTTGATCAGGAGACCGGCCTTGGCCCACGGGATGCGCACGTCCTGCGGACCCTCGGGCCCGATCTGGACTTGCTGAGTCAGGGAGTTCACCGAAACGGTGATGCTGCCGTTCCCGGTCAACGATTGATGGACCCAGTAGAAGCTGTCTCGTACCGGCTCGCCGCCCGGTCCCACCGGGATGGGGGACGCCTTCTGCGGAAGCTGGATAGCAGCCGCACCGAGCAGCCCGATGAGGACGATCAACACTGCCCCACCGCCCAGGCCCATCAGCCAGCCCCGGACCGTCCGCAACTTGGTCCATTCCGCATGGACTAGCTGCGCGAAGCCGTCCCGCCCGGTGACCGGCACACTGGACCGGTATGGCGTCATCGTGACCGTCATCGCGGCACACCATTCGCTGCCCCATCGGCTACTCCATGGGCTACCGCTGCGGATACTCCACCCTGCCGGTCACCGACCCTCGACGGGCCGAGCTCCGCCGAGCTGAATTCCACCGAATCCCGGGTGAGCTCCATGTAGGCCTCTTCCAGCGATGCGCGATACACCGACACCTCGGAGAACGGGACGGCGTTCTGCTGCAGCAGGGCGACGATGCGTTCCGATGCCAGCCCGGAGACCGTCAGGGTCTCGGCGTCGCTCGAGGCCACCGTCGCACCAGCCTGCGCCAGGACCGTCATCGCCTCCGACCGGGCGCTGGTGCGCAACGTGACCCGGCCCTGGGAGGCTGCTTCGATCACCTCAGCGACGCTGGTGTCCGCGACTACTCGGCCCCGGCCGACCACCACCAGATGGCCTGCAGAGTCCTGCATCTCGCTCATGAAATGACTCGATACCAGGACCGAGCGACCTTCTCGAGCCAACGCTGCGAGAAGACCGCGCATCCAGACGATGCCCTCGGGATCGAGACCATTGAAGGGTTCGTCCAGGATCAGCACCGGGGGGTCGCCGAGCAACGCCGCCGCAAGACCGAGCCGCTGCCGCATACCCAACGAGAAACCCCCTGCCTTGCGCCGAGCGACCGCCTGCAGGCCGGCCCGGGCGATCACCTCGTCCACTCGGCTCGCGCCCAGGCCCTGAGAGTGAGCCATCCACAGCAGATGATTGCGGGCGGTCCGGCTCGGCTGGAGTGCGGCGGCATCCAGCAACGCCCCGACCTGGCTCAACGGGCGCCGTAGGCTGCGGTAGGACCGCCCGCCGATCAGCGCGGCACCCTCGTCCACCGAGTCAAGCCCGAGGATCACTCGCATCGTGGTGGATTTCCCTGCGCCGTTAGGGCCGACGAAACCGGTGACCTGGCCGGGTATCACGGTGAAGGACATGCCATCCAGCGCTACCTTCGATCCGAAGCGTTTACGCAGGCCGCTTACTTCAATGGTTGCTTCCATATCCGGCAGGCTAGGCAGTTGGCGGGCCAGAGTCGTCACGCGTCAGAGGCATCTCTGCGTCCCTGACGGGAGGGAGGGCGAGATCGCTCGCTCGGGGGACGCTGGCGGGTTGGATGAGCGGGACAATGGAGGGCGCGGGCCGAGCGGACGACGAGTGGATGTGACGTAGTGGGGTGGGAACGCTGGGGTAGGTGGGGTGCAGCCCTGCTGGGCCTGCTCGCCCTGGCCGAGTTGATCGTGCGACTCACTCTCGAGCCGGAATCAATCGTCCGGACCGGATCGAGCGTTC
>JANNPJ010000520.1:0-4428 GCA_031400005.1 Kineosporiaceae bacterium
TGCCTACCAAGCTCCAGCGCGTGAGGCGATCGGTGCGCTCTTACCGGATCCCCAGCGCCAGCGATCGCCGGAGCGAAAACTGCAACCCGAGGGGCCCAGGCTTCTACCTGGACCGGACAACAACTGTTCGCCAATTCGGACAACAACTCGTTCGCTCGGGTCAGCCTCCGGCCGGTGGGACGCCATTTCGGACGGTTCTGCGTGCTCATGAAGCTGGAGTGCATGTGGTGCACCGGTCTCCGGAGGCGGTGGCGGTGGCGGTGGCGCAGGTTCGAGCCCTCCCACCCTGAGGTCGCAATGTGCGTCTGGGACTTCGTCTCCTCGTCTGCCGTAGTGGGTTGAACGTTGCCGGGTCGTGCTTGCTGTCATGGGGTGGGGCGGGCGAGCATGGTCGGATGGCCGCTGATTGGTTGGAGTAGCGCCTGCTCGACGCGGTCCGCGATGGCGAGATGCTGGACCTGGCTGGTGACGGACCGGTCGACGAGGCCGCGATGCGGTCCTGGGACAGCACCCACACTGTTCCGGCGGTGCTGATCCGTGACCTGGTCCGCGGCCGCCGGGATATTGAGGCGGACCCGCACGGGCTGCGGCTGCGCGGGGCGCGCATCACCGGCCGCGTCGACCTGGCGAACATCACCAGCGACCTGCGGGTCGAGCTGATCGACTGCTTCGTCCCCGATGGTCTGAACGTGTGCGACAGCCAATTGCCCGGCCTCGTGCTGGACGGTTCCTGTTTTGGGCACCCCGCGGGTTCGCACGACCCACCGGTTGACGCCGCACGCTTCACCGTGCCGGCAATGACGATGAGCGGTCCGGTTCAGTGGCGCCCACCTCGGTCGGCTGGAATGCGACGGGGCGCGGCTGGAGAACACGTCCGGGCCAGCCCTGCATGCTGATGGTCTGCGGGTCGATCGAGCTGTGTTCCTCCGCGGCGGGTTCCAGGCCAACGGCGCCGGATACTCCGTGCTCGGTTTGAATGGTGTGTCGGTCGGAGGCTCGCTGTGGTTGGACGCCAGCGGGGTGACCCGGTCGGGTCAACCAAACGTCCGGACCCCGAGCGGCAGCACCTGCTGCGCGCCTACGGCATCTGGCATCTGCTCTGACGGCTTCGCAGCCGCGTCGAAGGCACCGAAACCACCCACCACCAGTTCGCAACGGCTCGCCAGCACCTTCGCGCCGCGATCGTCTTCCTCGACTGGTTGAACGCGCACGAGCTGACATTGGCTACCTGCCGACAGCCAGATCTCGATCGCTGGCTAACCGACAACAGCGCCACTCACAGGCGCGAGGCCGGCCACTTCGTTCGCTGGGCCAACCAACAGAAACTGGCCCGCCTGGACTACCCCGCGATCAGATGGGCCCCTCAAACACATTCGTATGCGCTGACAGCTCACCGCAGATGTCGATCTTGAGTCAGCGGGTTGCGGGTCCTCGCACTGCATCGTGAATCGCCCGCAGTTCGGTCCTGAGCTCGGATATCTGCTCATGCAACTCGCTGATGTGCTGCCGGGTGACTCGAGGGCAGCAGTTGGGCCAGTCGGGCCAGTGCGGCGACGATCAGAAGGCAAACGAGGATCAGCGCCAACCAGAGCCCGTGCGCATTCCAGGCCAGCAGTGAGGTGAACGCTGCCGGAGCCAGCGCGCTCGGGATGCTCCAGGAGAGTTGATGGATGCCGAAGTATCTGCCCCGACTGGAGGGCGGTGACACGGCTAGGACAAGGACGCTCATGGCGGGCGAATAGACGACTTCGGCTGCGGTGTAGACGATCACGGCAGCGAAAAGGGCCGGGATTATGGCCCAGGAGGGAACGAGCATGACGCCCCAGAACAGCGCGAATGATACGGCCCAGAGCAGGGCTGCGAGTTGAAGGACTCGAACGGTTGGACGCCGCTCACTCATCCGGGACACAACGGTCTGAGTGAGGACGACCAAGGCCGTAGCCAGAGCGAATAGGGCGCTGGCGGCCCAGGCTCCCTGGTGCAGAATCGCGGTGATGTAGACGCTGAGCACGACGGTCAACACCAGCGCGCAGAGCACGAAGAGCGAATTGATGAGGATCAGCAGGGCGAACGGGCGATCGGTGAGGATGGCCCGGTAGTCACGCCCTCGAATGCCGCCGCCGCCGTCGGTTTGGTCGCTCGGGGCTGGTGCCGAATGGGCCGGTGGTTTCCACACGGCAGTGAGTGCGGCGGCAACGAGGAAGGTCGCGGCGTTGCCGATCACCAAGGAGTGGTATCCGGCCGGTCCACCGAGTGTCAGCGTTGCGGCCAGCAGCGCGCCCAAGCCGATCCCGGCATTGCGTAACACCCGCAGCATGGCGAACCACCGCGCCTGCTGGTCGGGGTCGGCAGCCACTGCTACCAGTGCGCCGTTGCCGGTCCAGAACATGTTCTGGCCGATGTTTACGACCAGTGCGCCCCCGACCAGCTGCCAAGGTTCCTCGACCCACAGGTAGGAGACGAAGCCTGCGGCCTGAAGAAGACTGCTACACACCACGATTCGCGCCGGGCCGATGCGATCGACGAGAATTCCGATCAGCGGAGCCGTCGGAAGCGCCACCAGCGCGGCGATGGTCAGTCCGAGGCCGATAGTGGACAGCGCAATGGTCGTGGTGTTGAGGAAGAAGAGCACCGCGAAGGGCAGAAAGAGCCCGGAGCCCACGCTGTCGATGATGATGGCGGCGACCAGCCCACGACGACCACTCACATTCGGCAGCCCGAACCGCTCACGAAGCGCACCTGCCATGACCGCCCCCGATGCGATGCTCTCGACTGCCAATATAGCCTTCTATCTATATTGCCTTGATCCTATATGATGCCATACATGAAAGACGTTGTGGACCCGGAGGTCGAGCTTCTCCGAGCCCTTGCCCACCCGATTCGACTGGGGATCATGCGGCGACTGGCCGCCGAGCCTGAAACCTGTGCCTGCGACTTCACCAGTTCCTTCTCGGTGAGCCAGCCGACGATCAGCCAGCATCTGAAGGTGCTACGCGATGTGGGCTTGGTCCGGACGCGTCGACGGGGTACCCAGATCTGCTACTCGATCCAACCGGGCGCGCTACGCAGCCTGATCGAGATCCTCGACAGTCTTTGTCCGCCATCCGACCTCAAGCAAGCCCTGCCCTGACGGTTACCAGCCGGCCCAGTCCACCTCCAGTCCATGGCCGCGCAGGACAGCCACGACCTCCACGTGGTCGTCGTGACGCACCGGCCGGAGCCCGAGGGCTGGGACCCCGCGGCGCCGTTTCACTTCGTCGACGGCGTCGAGGCAGCCGTGGCCAAGGCGCAGGAACTTGCGGGTGACCGCTTGGTCGAGGTCGCCGCTGGCGACGTCGGTGGCCAGGTGCTTGCCGCGGGTCTGGTCGACGAGGTGCGCATGGACGTCGTACCCGTGGTGTTCGGATCCGGCAAGCGCTACTTCGGGTCGGTCGACGCGCAGCACCTGCTGGAGGATCCTGACGTGGTGATTCAGGGCAACCGGGTGCTTCACCTGCGCTATCGGGTGCGCCGTTGACCAATCTGAGCCCATCGCAGCATGAGCCGCCACGGGGTCAAGTTCCGGTCCGTCGAGGACCTCCCCGCCGGCGACGCCATGGACCCGATCAGTCGGACGAGCCCTTGTCGATCTGCTGAGGCGTGCAGTTCGACAGCGAAACTGCGAAGGGCTCGGAGTTGTTCGGGGTCTCGATCATCGCGCCGTTCTCTGAGCCAATCAGGTTGATGGTGTGGGTGTCGCCGACCGACAGGAAGGTCTCGCGCCACTCATCCAGCCCGCGCTCCCATTCGATGATCAGGACGCCACCGGTGACGACCTCGACCTCGCATCCATCAGCCCATTCGCCCATATAGGGGTAGAGCTTCTCCCCCGACTCGGAGTAGACGGTCCGCGAATTGAGGTCGGCGCGGTTGTTGCTGGAGTAGGCCGACCAGGACGGCCACGTGATGACGCCGCCGAACCAGGGGCCGGGATCGGGATCTGTTCCGTTGTACCGCCACTCACTGGCGACCCACGAGACCGGATCGCAGTTGGTCGGGTCGGTGCAGGCGGGCGTCGGCGGGGTTGACGACGGTGGCACGCTGCCCACCTCCACCGTGTAGTGGAACTCGGCGCCGCTCTGCACGCTGACGACGACGCCCGCGCTGAGGGCCGGCACGGTGAAGCTCTGGCCAGTCTGCAGCGCGGCCAGAGAGCTGTGCGAGCCGCTCGGGGTGCCGGCGTACACCGAGGCGCTCCCGGCGGTCACGGTCACCTTCCATCCGGCCACCTTCTGGGCCGCGGCGTACACGTCGTGCGAAACGGTGTACCCGTACCGGGCCCGGGTGGGCTCGGCCCCGGCCGGCCAGACGACGGCGTGACCGGTCGCCTGGTCGCCCCACGGGCAGGGGGTGCCCGTGCAGTTCCAGGTCGCCAGCACCGACGAGCCG
>JANNPJ010000538.1:0-5287 GCA_031400005.1 Kineosporiaceae bacterium
GCAGCTGCTGGCCCAGCTGGCGGGTCGGGCGGCGGCGAAAGGGCTGTCGCTGGCCGGGGAGGGCGGGTTCCTGCAGCAGATGACGAAGCTGGTGTTGCAGGCGGGTCTGGAGGCGGAGATGAGCTCGCATCTGGGCTATGACAAGCACGCCGTCGAGGGTCGCAACAAGGGGAACTCCCGCAACGGATCCCGGGTGAAGACGGTGATCACGGAGGTCGGTCCGGTCGAGTTGGAGGTGCCGCGGGATCGGGCCGGGACGTTCGAGCCGGTGACGGTGCCTAAGCGGGTGCGCCGGTTGCGGGGGGTGGATGAGATGGTGATCTCGCTGGTGGCCCGGGGTATGGGCACCGGGGACGTGCAGGCCCACCTGGCGGAGGTGTACGGCACCACGGTGTCGCGGCAGCAGGTCTGGCGACATCACCGATGCGGTGGTGGAGAAGATGGGTGAGTGGCAGAACCGGCCACTGGACTGCGTTTACCCGGTGATCTTCATCGATGCGATCAATGTGAAGATCCGTGACGGGCAGGTCGCGAACCGCCCGATCTACGTGGCGTTAGCAGTGACCTGTGATGGGGAACGGGACGTCCTGGGCTTGTGGGCCGGGGAGCACGGTGACGGGGAAGGGGCGAAGTACTGGATGAAAGTCCTTTCAGAGATCAAGAATAGGGGTGTGGAGGACGTCTGTATGATTGTGTGTGACGGTCTGAAGCACCTGCCGGCGGCGGTGGCTCAGGTGTGGCCGCAGACCATTGTGCAGGCATGTATCGTTCACCTACTTAGGAATTCGTTCAAGTACGCCTCGAAGCGGGACTGGGCCGCTGTGGCGGCGGCGTTGAAGCCGATCTACACAGCCGCGTCCGAAAGCGAGGCGCTGGAGCGGTTTATCGCGTTCACTGAGTCTGATCTTGGCCGTAAGTACCCGGCGATCGGGCGGTTGTGGGAGAACGCGTGGGCGGAGTTCGTGCCGTTCCTGGCCTTCGAGCGGGAAATCCGCACCATAATCTGCACGACAAATGCCATCGAATCACTCAATTCGCGGTACCGGCGGGCCGTCAACGCCCGCGGTCACTTCCCGACCGAGCAGGCCGCACTGAAGTGCCTGTACCTGACGACAATGAGCCTGGACCCGACCGGTGCCGGACGCAAGCGGTGGTCCAACCGGTGGAAGGCCGCTCTGAACGCGTTCGAGATCACCTTCGACGGACGCCTGTCCGCCGGGCGAAAGTAACGACATAACAATCACTTACACCGTTTACTTGACAGGCCCGGAACGGACATGATGATCGGCCTGCGACGGCGTGGGGCACGCAGGGGCCACGTTGCCACCTCTGGTGTCACCGTCCGGATGAAGCTGCCACCAATTAGGTGACGCGGTAGCGGGCTTCCATCGTGGTAACGGCTTCGGTGACCGCGCGGATGAGCGCGTCCTGGTTCGGGGCCCAGTCGAGTAGGAGCAACCGGGGCCAGAACGCGAAATCAGCGATCATTGCGAGGAACTGCGTCGCTGCCATCGTCGAGTCGCTGATCCGGACGCTTCCGGCAGCTCGTTCGGCTTCCAGGTAGGTCCGGACCGAGTCGAAGAACGGCAGCTTTCCGAGGGCGAACTGCATCTGCCCCAGTTCCGGGAACCGGGGGGCCTCGGCGATCACGATCCTGAAGAGGTCAGTCATCCGCGGGCGGGTCAGAAGCGCCACGTAGCGGCGGCCGATCACGGTGAGACCGGCGGTCAGATCCCCGACGGCCGGCATCAGGTCGGTGGGGTTCTCGGGGGCCCAGAACTCCCGCACGATGGCGTCGAACAGCAAGGCTTTCGTCGGGAACTGCTTGAACAGGGTGGCTTTCGACACTCCCGCCCGTTCGGCGATCCGAGCCAACGAAGCCTTGTCGTAACCGAGGTCCAAGAAGAGATCGGTCGCAGCATCAACGATGACCCGACGCTTCTGAGCCGCGACCTGCTGGTGGTAGGGCGACACCGCCGTAGTCATGTCCAGACGATACCCCGTGGTGAGTTGCTTGACTCACCACTACGAACCTCCCTACCCTGCAAGAGGTGAGTCGAGTGACTCACCACCTCTTGTGGGAAGGCTCCTCATGAACCGCTTCACCGACCGAACCGTGCTGATCACCGGCGCCACCGGAGGGATGGGCACTAGCCATGCGCGCGCGTTCCACGCCGAAGACGCTCGTGTCGTCATCGCTGCCGTCGATCAGGCGCAGGCCACCGCCCTCGCGGACGAACTGGGCGATCGGGCGCTGGTCGTGCTGCTGGACGTCACCGATGCCGACGCCTGGCAGGCGGCGATCGAAGCGACCGAGGAGCGCTTCGGGCCGGTGGACATCCTGGTCAACAACGCCGGCATCCAGCACCCCGCCGCGCTGATCGAACACACCGACCCCGCGGTGTGGGAACGTACATTGTCGGTCAACCTGACCGGGCAGTTCCTCGGCATCCGCGCCGCGGTTCCCTCGCTGCGACGCGCCGGCGGCGGCTGCATCGTCAATATCGCTTCCACCATGGCCCACACGGGAGCCAGTCACTACGCGGCCTACGTCGCCAGCAAGTGGGCAGTACGCGGACTCACCAAGACCGCTGCTCTGGAGCTGGGACGCGACAACATCAGGGTGAACTCGATCCACCCGGGAGTCACCGCGACACCGTTCATCTCTCAACCCGTAGGCGCCGGCCTCCCCTCGATCGGTGAGCTCTACTCACCCGACCCGTACGCGATCCCACGTTTGGGCGCCCCCGCCGACATCACCCAGATGCTGCTGTTCCTGACCTCGTCCGAGGCCGGCTTCATCACCGGTGCCGAACTGATCGTCGATGGGGGCCTCCTCCTCGGGCCGGCCCTGGCCGCCGACGCCGCATGAGCCCTCACCCGGGCGGGCGAGACCTCGACAGGCACACCACCATCCTCACCGCGTTGGCCCTGACGTCCGCCTCGACCGCCCGACAGCGCACCATCGACATCACCACCACTGGCGCCAAGTCCGGCCAACCGCGGCGCATCGAGATCTGGTTCTACCGAGCTCACCAGAACCTGTACCTCTCAAGCACACCAGCAAGGCGAGACTGGTATGCCAACCTGCTCGCGGATCCACGATTTACCTTCCACCTCAAGAACGGCCCACGCGCGGACCTCCCCGCCAGCGCCACACCTGTCCTCGACCCCCACGACCGAGCACACATCTTTACCTCCATCATCGACGACCTCAACCAGCCCACCGACCCCCGCCGGCCTCGCCGGGCTCGTCCCTCCACTGACCGCATGGGTCACCAGCAGCCCCCTGATGCGCATCACCTTTGACGACACCACCCTCAACCATCGGACCGATCCAGGCGCTGATCCTCAGCGGCTACCGCACCGGCCAGCCTGCGCGCAAGATCCACGAAACAAGGCAACCTAAATTCGGACAGTCAGAGACCTGAACGTCCGGATGATCATGTCCCGCCGCAGGTCACCCCATTCAGGCGGGCCAAGTTCATCCGGACCGGACATGAGGAATAGGTGATCGGGTGACCAACTCGCTCCGTGAGGAATTGTCCGGTGACACGCAGAACGGCCCTCTGTCATCCATTGCGGCCCGTCTGTCCGTTTTGCCACTAGAGTTGGCCCGTCCTTGATCCTTTGACGGCTGGGCGGACGGTGACAGGTGCTGCTGGTGCGGCGGCGGACGCTGCGGGTGACCGGTTCTTGCTGGAGTTTCGGGGTGCTGGTGGCGCCTGGGAGCGTGGGCCGCTGCCGTCATCTGGTGGTGTGCTGTTCGAGGAAGCGCTGCCGGTGCGACCGTTCCGGTTCGAGAAAGGGCTTCAGAGCTTCGCGGGCTGGTGGTATTTCGCCACGACGGGTGCTCACGTGGGGTTCGAGTCCTGGCTGGAACGTGATCATCTGATGCTGATGGACTTCGACCCCGAGGTGCGGGCGGTGTCGTCGCGACCGTTCTGGCTGCGCTGGCGCGACGGGGAGGGTCGGGCCCGGCGTGTGGGTGCCGATAATCGCGTCCGTGCAGGTCAGGCGGCATGTGCGTACTCGTGGAGGATGCCGGCGAGTCGGTCTTGTCGCCGGATGTCGAGGTGGTCGAGTCGGCCGGGATCGGTGATCGGTGACGGTCGTGGGCGCAGCGGCGCTGCACCGTGAAGGGCGCGGTGGGGTCGGTGTTCGTTGTAGAACGCTTCGAACTCGCGCAGTGCGTGCAGCAGGTGGGCCTGGTTCCAGATCAAGGTGCGGTCCAAGAGCTCGCGCCGGCAGGTCTGCACCCACCGCTCCATGATCGAATTCATCCGGGGTGTGCGGACAGCACACGTGACGATCTGGATGCCCTCGCCGGTGAAGACGGCATCGAACGCCTGGGTGAACTTGGTATCGCGGTCACGGATCAGGTACTTCACCGTGGCCCGGAGTCCTGGAGGTCCATCATCAGGTTCCGTGCGATCTGGGTGACCCAAGGCGCGGTGGGGTGGACGGTGGCGCCGAGGATCCGGACGCGGCGGCCGGCGTGCTCGATCACGGCGAACACGTAGTACGTCACCCCGCTCAGCGTCGTAGCAGTAAAGAAGTCGCAGGCCACGATGGCCTGGGCCTGGCCGCGCAGGAACGCGGGCCAGGTCGTGTGGTCACGGTCCGGGGCGGGCTCGATCCCCTGCCGTTTCAGGATCTCCCACACCGTGGAGGGTGCGACCGTGATCCTGAGAGCAACGAGTTCACCGTGGATGCGACGGTAGCCCCACGAGTTGTTCTCACGGGCCAGACGTAGCACGAGCGTCTGGATCGAGCGGCGGCAGGCAGGCCGTCCCGGGCGCTTGCTGCGGGAGAGGTTCGTGTGGCGGCGGCGGATCAGGTCACGATGCCAGCGCAGGATCGTGTCCGCCGGACACGATCAGCTGCAACTGCCGTAGTCGGACCTTCGGGAGCCGGTGCAGGAGCGCGGCCAGGAACACCCGGTCTGTGCCGGTCAGCCGTGGCGTGTCGATCTGGCGTTGCAGGATGGCGAGTTGATGGCGCAGCGCCAGGATCACGACGTCCTTCGCGGTGTCGCTCATCGGCAGCAGCCCCATGACGGTGAACACGCTCGACACGGCCAGGTAGGACAGTCTCAACAGCACGGTGGACCAGTCTGGCCCCCACTGCAGTGATCTCCTCCCGTCAGCTGGGCCAGGCAACCAGGTCGCAGCCGTGGCTGCTCCGGCGAAGCGCTCACATGCCTCTGAACTGTACGAATGCAGTTCTCGGCACCCACAGGCAATTCGGCCGCGATCAATCTGTACGCTCGGCCCGCGCCTCGTTC
>JANNPJ010000556.1:0-3308 GCA_031400005.1 Kineosporiaceae bacterium
GATCGACGTCACCGGATGGTTGCGGGCGGACGACGGACGCGAGCGCTCGATCCCACTCGCCAACGGGCCGGGGCGGAGGACGTTGATCGGCACGCTGCCCTCGGCGACAACCCCGCCCGCGCTCTCGGCCTCGGCCTCGACAGAACCGGCGCTGGTCTCCGCCGATTCCGGGCCCTGGTCGCTGGTGGCGCTGACCCTGAGCCAACCCACCGACCAGGCCACCCATCGTCAGCACGGGCTGGGCGAGGGCGACACCGGACGCTCCGTCCCTGCCGGCCAGGTTCAGCTGCGATCGATGGACGTCGACGGCACCGCCGTGGCACATCCATGGCAGGGCTGGTCCGCGGCCGGGTTGACGATCGCCGGGGCGGGTGACAGCGCCGTCCTGGATTACCGGTTGGAGGCCAGCAGCCTGGTGATGACCGCGCTGACGCCCGGGCCGGGTGATCCGGACTCAGGCGTCCCGTTGCCGGTGGCGGCGGATCCGCTGACCGCCGCCGCTGGTCCGCTGCTCACCCTGACCCTGAACGGCTCCCCGGTGCGCGCTCGGGTAGTCGCGACCCTGCCCCGATTCCCCACCGTGACCGGCCGCTTCGTGGTGGCTGATCGATCAGCACTGAGTTCGCTGGTGGATCGGACCACCCCGGGCGCCGGCCAGCCCGGCGAACTGTGGCTCGACGTCCCGGGAACCGGCACTGACCTGGGGACGGCTCGGGCTCGGTTGGCAGCCGCCCCGTTCACCGGCGTGGCGGTGCAGTGGTCTGCGGATCTCGGCCGCGACCTGCGCACTGATCCGGTCGCTCAAGGCGCCGTCCAGCTGCTCCTGCTGGTTGCGGTGCTGACGATGCTGGTCGCCCTGGCGGCCCTGGTGTTGCTAGTGATCGGTGAGCGAGTCGAGGACGCCGACGAGTTCTACCTCTGGGAGGCGAACGGCGTGCCGCCGAGCACACTTCGGATCGGGTTGTGGGTGCGGGCGATGCTCGTCGCGCTGCTCGGAGTCCCCCTCGGCGTCGGCGGCGGACTGATCCTCACCCGGCTCACCGCCCGCCTGGTCGATCTGACCGCAGGTGCGCAGGGTGCGCAGCCACCGCTGGTGGCGGTGTCCGGCGTCGGTAATGCCCTGCTGGCGGTGCTGATCGGCCTGGCCCTGGCACTGGCGATCGCCGGCCTGGTCGCCCTGAGATCGTTCCGCGAACCGCAACCGAGAGCAGCACGCCAATGACGCCGGCCCCACCTGCGGTCGACGTTCAGGACGCCTTCTGCCTGCACCCGCTCGCCGATGGCGGCGCGGTCGCCGCCCTGCGCGGCCTCAGCCTGCGCGTCTGCCCCGGTGAGCGGCTGGTGGTGCACGGGCCGAACGGTTCGGGGAAGACGACGCTGCTGCGCACCCTGGCCGGGGAACAACGACTCGCCGCCGGACGCGCGGTGGTGGCCGGGCTGGAGGTGGCCGGGGCGAGTTCGCGCGAGCTGGCCCGCTGGCGGTCAACCCAGCTCGGGCAGATCGACCAGGACGCCTGGCGCCTGCTGCGCCCGGAGTTCGATGTGCTGGCCAACGTTTCCCTCCAATTGCGGATCGCCGGGGTGGCGCGCCAGCAGGCCCGCGCCCGTGGACTCGCAGCGCTGGATCGCCTCGGCCTCGCTGACCTGGCGACCCGGCATCCGGGCACGCTGTCCGGCGGCCAGCGCCAACGGGTCGCTGTCTGTGCCGCGGTGGCGCACGGCCCCACGCTGGTGCTGGCCGACGAGCCGACCGGTGAACTGGACCTCGCCTCGGCCGACGCGGTGTACGCCCTGCTCGCGGCGGCCGTGGCCGATGCCGGAGCAACCCTGGTGCTGGTGACGCACGACCACCGGGCCGGGATGATCGCCGACCGGGTGGTACGGATCCGCGACGGCCGGATCAGCGAAACCTGGCGTCCTCGTGCCGTACCGGTCGGGGTGGACGGCGAGCACGAGCCTGCCGAGAAGGTTCCCGAGTCGCTCGTCGTGGATGCTCGCGGATGGGTGCGCCTGCCCGCTGACCTGCGTGCCGGGCTCGGTTCGGAGGTGTCGGTCCGCAACGTCAATGGCGAGCTCCTGCTCCGCCGGGAGGACGCGGGCAGCGCCGATCCGGTCGATGCCCCGGTCGGTTCGGCCAATCCGGTCAGCGCGGGTTCGGTCAGCCCGGGTTCGGTCAGCGCGGGTTCGGTCAGGCCGGATCTCCGCTCCAACCCCGTCCCCGATCCCGGAGCGGCCACACCGGGACCGATTGCCGCGCTGTCTGGGGTGGTTGTCCAGTACGGCGAGCGAGCCGTGTTCGGTACCGACGCCGAGGGTCAGCCACGCGGTCTTGACCTCGATGTGTGGCCGGGCGAACTGACCGTGCTCGCGGGCCGTTCGGGGGCCGGAAAGAGCACGCTGCTGCGGGTGCTGCTGGGCTTGCAACGGCCGGACCTCGGCCGGGTGCTGCTGACCGGAGTGGACCTGGACGGACTGGACCGGTCCGCGCGGGCCGCCCTCCGGGCCAGGTGCTGTGCCGTCGTCCTGCAGCAGATCCACCTGGTAGCGACCGCCGACGCCGCAGCCAACCTCGACCTGGCCCGGGCCGCGCGGGGGCTGCCACCGGATCCGGTGGCCGGTGAACGCCTGCTGGCGCAGCTCGGGCTGACCGGTTTGGCCGCAGTCGGTGGCCGCCCGGTCGCCGGCTTGTCCGGCGGGGAACGTCAACGGCTGGCCGTGGCCCGGGCGATCGCCGTCCAACCGCTGCTCCTCGTGCTCGACGAGCCGACGTCCCAACTCGACGAGGCGTCCGCTCAACTGCTGGCGGCTGCCCTGCTGGAGCTGCGACTGTCGGGCACCGCCGTGGTGGTGGCCAGCCACGACCCGGTCCTGGTCACGATGGCCGATCGAGTGCACGAACTCACCTGAACAGCCGGACGGCGAGCGGGGGTCTCAAAGCGATCATCAGTAAAGCGGTACACCCCAACACCAAGTTGCGCTACAAAACCATCATCGAATTACGTAAAGCACTGGCTGATTATCGTGAGCCGATGGAACGCGAACGCAATGCCATTTTGGGACGCATCGCTGAACGACTCAAGAGCCAGCGCAGTAAAGATGAACTGATCGCCCTTGTGGATACCCTCTCTCCAGTGCTGGCAGCCGACCCCGGTCATCTTCAAAGCCGCGCCGCCCAGCAAGAAATTCTGGCACGACTGGCTGATCTGGAAGTCGAATCCGATCTGGATGCCAGCCGTATCTACCTCGAAAGTGCCAATTGGCCGCGTGCTATTGATCTCTTAGACGAACTGCGCGACAAATCCCGCAAC
>JANNPJ010000575.1:0-19101 GCA_031400005.1 Kineosporiaceae bacterium
AGCGGGGAAGGTTCGGGACGGGGAAGGTTCGGACGGGACTCAGCGGGGAAGGTTCGGGACGGGTGGACCACCGGAAGAGTCAGCACCGCTGGATCCTCACGCGCCCCACCGGCCTGGTGTTTCACGTGAATCGCCATCTGATTTCGGCGGCCAAACTTCGATCGAGCACCGACTGGAGTGCCGAGACGGGAAGGGCGCGGAAAACACGGGGACAGATCCCGCGCTGTTCCTGGCTACGCGGCAGAGACCTGTCATGCTGGCACTGACAGAGTCCCACCGCCTGGGCATCTGAGGTCGAGGGGGCCTGAACGTAGCTGATCCAAGCAACGGATCGGCTGCACGAATGCTGTGGATAAACGCTTGGTCTCCGGTAGAACGCGAGATGATGGCTGAGCGCGATCTACGGAAGGGACCTTGGTGAGCGAATTGGGCTGGCCTTCAGGAGCGTTGAAGCGTGTAGCAACTGGCTTGGGGTGGCCAAAGGGCAACCGCGAGTCTGAGATGGTTTCCCGTGAAACAACGGGCGCCGAGTCCGAGGCGTCTGGATCCCGACAAGGTTCGCCCACGCCCGCCGATGCTCAGGTGGCTGACCGCCCAATGAGTGATTCTGCGGACTCCCAGGCGGGCGAAGAAGACGGTAATCTCGACGTGCGGCGTGAAGCCGCATCAGACATCACAACACCGGACTCCATGGTCTCGCCGGCGTCCCCGCCGAGCGAGATTCATCACCCGGCAAGTGCGTACTCAACAAGCGACCCGGGTTCCCTCGACAACACACAGTTCCACGGTACGGAGGGGACGCCTGCCCCGGAGGCAGGCGTCTCGCCATTTGCGCGTCCGGTTCAGCCAGCCTCGCGAGAACCGGTATCCCTGCTCCAAGCAACAACTCCCGCGGTCACACCCCCCTTGGTCGATGCCGACCAGGGCTCGCAGGAGGATGCCGAGTCTTTGCCTGATCGTCAGTATGCGACGGCCGACGCTTTCGGCTCACGAGTGGACACGAATCTACGTGCCCCCTCATCCGGTCTACCTGAGGTTCGGATGTCTACGTCGAACGACTCGCCCTCCACAGATACCGAGGCTCCAGCCATCTCGGTGTCGGTCACCCGTCCTTGGTTGGGAGTGGATCCTGCCCCCGGATTCCATCACGCCGCTCCCCGCGTCGCTGAGCCAATACATGCGTCAGCCTCAGCGCCGACCCTGCCGCCACCGGCGGATCCGCAGCCGTTGATCGAATCGATCTCGCTGATGGATGACTCCACGCCGTTGGCTCTGGAGGTCGCGGAGGACACCCGTCGACGAATCGAACTCGTCGGCCGGAGATTTCCGCGGCCTAAGGACACGCGCATCATCACCGTGTCCAACCAGAAGGGTGGCGTCGGCAAGACGACGACCACGGTCAACATGGCCGCAGCCCTGGCGCAGGCAGGCCTGCGGGTTTTGGTTCTCGACATCGACCCACAGGGCAATGCGTCCACCGCGCTAGGGATTGATCACCACGGTGACGTCCCAAGCATCTACGACGTGCTCGTCGAAGGTCGCCCGCTGCACGAGGTCGTTCAGCAATGTCCGGATGTCCCCAACCTGTGGTGCGCTCCCGCCACGGTCGATCTGGCCGGTGCCGAGATCGAACTCGTCTCGCTTGTCGCCCGCGAATCCCGGCTGCAGCGGGCGCTGAGCACCTACCTCGCTTCCCAGCCCAGGAATGCGGATCGCCTCGACTACGTCCTCGTCGACTGCCCGCCGAGCCTCGGACTGCTGACGGTCAACGCCTTCGTCGCGGCCCAGGAAGTACTCATCCCCATCCAGTGCGAGTACTACGCGCTGGAAGGTTTGTCGCAGCTGCTCCGCAACGTTGAACTGATCAGGGGTCACCTCAATCCGACCCTGCATGTCTCCACGATCTTGCTCACGATGTACGACGGTCGCACCAGGCTCTCTTCCCAAGTCGCCGAGGAGGTTCGTTCACACTTCCCGGCCGAGGTGCTGAGAACAACGGTTCCTCGGTCGGTGCGGATCTCGGAGGCACCGAGCCACGGCCAGACCGTGATGACGTACGATCCTGCGTCGAGCGGAGCGCTTTCCTACTTGGAAGCGGCACGCGAGCTGGCCGAACAGGTATTGGGTGTGGACGGTAACGGCGCTCTCCCAACGGAGGAAAGAGCATGAGCGAGCGGAGCGAGCTCATCAACGAGCACAGGGCGGAGCTCGGGGCGACGACGAGCGCTAGCGAGGAGGAGGCATGAGCGAGAAGCGACGTGGCTTGGGTCGGGGACTCGGTGCGCTAATCCCACCGCCGCCACCCCCGCCAGCCCTGCCGGTTCGTCCCGTCCGCGAGCGACCTGAGCGACCGATGGACGTCTTCTTCGCGGAGCGTCAGGACGACGAGATGGGGACTGACTCCGACGACGCCTCGCATCCGATCACCGCGCGAAGCTCGGTGGCGACCAAGACCGGTGGACCACACGGCGAAACCACCAACGGTGTCGACAGTGCCGCCACCAACGGAACCGACAGCGGAACCACCAAACGAGCCAGTGGTGGAACGGGTAACGGAGTCGACAGCGGAGTCAAGAGCGGAACGAACGGCGGTGCCCATGGCGGTGCCAACGGTGCGAGCGGCAAGAACGGCTCCGCCGGCAGCAGTCCCGACGCAGGCACCGTCGAGCCCACAGTGATCAACGATCTGACGGTGGACGGAAAGAGTGTGAACGGGGTTCCGGCCCAGCACACACCGTCGGGCCTCGAGCTGGTCCCGGTCCCGGGCGCCTACTTCGCGGAACTGCCAGTCACCTCGATCATCGCGAACCGTAAGCAGCCAAGGCAGGTCTTCGACGAGGAAGCCCTCGCTGAACTCGTCCACTCGGTGCGCGAGATCGGCGTGCTTCAGCCGATCGTCGTCCGTTCGATCGCCGCTGACGATTCGGCCGCTGTGGACGGCGAGCCGCGGTTCGAACTGATCATGGGTGAGCGTCGATGGCGAGCCAGCCAGGCCGCCGGGCTGGAAAACATCCCGGCTATCGTTCGGGATACCGCGGACGACGACCTCCTGCGCGATGCTCTGCTGGAGAACCTGCACCGAAGCGATCTCAACCCGCTCGAAGAGGCCGCCGCTTACCAGCAGCTGCTCGAGGACTTCGGCTGCACCCATGAGCAGCTCGCCACCCGGATCAGTCGTTCTCGACCGCAAATCAGCAACACCATCCGCCTGCTCCGCCTGCCGCCTGCCGTTCAGCGCAGAGTTGCGGCCGGTGTGCTGTCCGCCGGGCACGCGCGCGCACTGCTTGGACTCGAGGACGCCGAGGCCATGGATAAGCTCGCGCAGCGCATCGTGGCCGAAGGGCTCTCGGTCCGGGCCACCGAGGAAGCGGTGGCGATCAGCGACAGCGACTCTCCGGCCCCGACGCCGCGCCGCCGTCCCCGGGCTGGTGCACATCATGCCGAACTCGATGACCTGGCAACGCGACTCGCCGACCGGCTGGACACCCGAGTCAACATCTCGCTCGGGCGGAGCAAGGGCAAGATCAGCGTCGAGTTCGCCAGCGTTGAGGACCTGAACCGAATCCTCGCGCTACTCGCTCCCGAAGAGCGAAAAGCGTTCCATGACCAGGGTCAGGACTAGCCGCTGGCGATGCTCAGGCCCGATGCTCCGCCGGACCTGATCTCCATGGTCACCAGCCGGCCCCTGGCCGTCCTCCAGCTATGGGTGGCCGAGGGCTCTGCGCTGTCAGGTCTGCGTCAGGTCTGAGCAGGGGAAGTCCGCTCGGCCAGGACCTTTTCGATCAGTTGCCGGTACACCGCACCTGGCTGTCGCCCGGCGGCTTCGATAGTCATCGGAACCAACGAGGTTTCGGTCATTCCGGGAGCGACATTTACCTCGAGAAACCACGGTTCTCCGGAGGCATCGACGATCAGATCGGTCCGTGACAGGTGCCGAAGCCCGAAGGCCTGATGCGCAGCCAGCGCCATTTTCATGACCGAATCAATGGTCGCCTCGGTCAGCCGAGCCGGGCAGAAGAATTCGGTGGCACCAGCCGTGTATCGGGCGTCATAGTCGTAAAGCTCTGAGTCAGGGACAATTTCGACCGGCGGCAAAGCAACGGGTCCGTCTCCGGTGTCGATCACCGTGACTGCCACCTCCACCCCGGTGACATGCTTCTCCACGAGAGCTACGTCCCCGTAAGCAAAGCAGTCAACCATCGCCCGGGGCAACGATTCCGCTGTCCGCACCGCGCTGGCACCAAGGCCGGAACCACCACGAGCTGGCTTGACCACCAGCGGCAGACCCAAGCGTTCGACGATGGAACTCAATACCCGCGGCGCGCCCAACTCGCGAAAGATCCCGTGGGGCAGTGCAACAAACTCTGGAGTGCGCAGATCAGCTTCGCGAACAACGCCTTTCGCCACTGACTTGTCCCAGGACAGGCGGCAGGCGGCCGGCGCCGAACCAAGATACGGGACGCCGACCAACTCCAGCACGTCGCGCACCGCGCCGTCCTCACCACTTGCACCGTGCAGCAACGGCCAGACCATGTCGACCCGGCCGGAGAGAACGGTTTCGAGTAGCGAGGAGTCGACGTCGCTGACCGTCACCTCACAGCCGGCGTCGCGCAGGGCATCGGCCACCCGGCGTCCCGATCGCAGCGACACGTCCCGCTCGTGGGACAACCCGCCGGCCAGGATCAACACCCGAGGCGAGAGCATCGGTCTACCTCCAGAACGATTCACGTGAGATCAGGGGACGGTGCGTAGACCCGCCGGTTCGCAGACTGACTGTGGTGAGTGCCTGTGTCGGCCGGGTCGTTCCCGCCGAACGTGGACTGGATCTCCAGTTCGGCGTCCACCACCGAAGCAAGCCGGCGGATTCCCTCGCGGATCCGCTCCGGCGTCGGATAACAGTAAGACAGCCGCAGATGGGTCAGTCCTTGATCATCCGCGTAGAACGCGGTGCCAGGGACATAGGCGACCCGCTGCGTCACCGCCCGCGGCAGCATTGCCTTGGCATCGAGCCCGCCGGGCAGTTTGAGCCAGACGTAGAACCCGCCGTTGGGCACGTTCCATTCGGCGCTCGGCAGCATGTCGTCCAGTGCGTTCAGGGTGGCATCGCGGCGTTCGCGGTAAAGATCACGAAAAACGCCGACCTGATGCTTCCAGTCGTGATCCTCCAGATAGCTGCAGACCGCGAGCTGGCTGAACGAACTCGGACAGAGGATGGAGGCCTCACTGGCCAGCACCAGCTTCTCCCGGATCGCATGCGGAGCCACGGCCCAGCCGACCCGGAAGCCGGGGGGAAGGTTTTCGAGAACGATCCCAGGTAGATCACACCGTCGGGATTCAGCGAGTGCAGGGCCGGCAGCGGGTCGCCATCGAATCCGAGTAGGCCGTACGGGTCATCCTCGAGGATCAGGACGCCGAATTGTTGCGCGATTCTGACGATCTCCGGACGGCGCTCAGCGGACAACGTGACGCCAGCCGGGTTGTGGTGGTTCGGGACGGTGTACAGCAGTTTTACCCGTCGACCGGCCCGCTTCAGATCGGTGAGGGTCTGGGTCAGCGCCTCGGGCTGCAGACCGTCGGAATCCATCGGCACATGGACGACATCCGCCTGGTACGACCGGAAGACTCCGAGGGCCCCGACATAGCTGGGTGCCTCGGCCACAACGACGTCCCCCGGGTCGACAAAGATCCTTGTGACCAGGTCCAGCGCCTGCTGCGAACCAGTGGTAACAACGATGTCATCCGGATGTGCCACCACCCGGTTGGGCGCCATCACGTCCAGGATCCGTTCCCGCAGGCCCGGATCGCCTTGTCCAGAGCCATATTGCAGGGCAACTGCGCCGCGCTCGGCGACCAGCTTGGCCAGCGACCGGCTGACGACGTCGAGCGGCAACGCCTGCAGATACGGCATCCCACCGGCGAGCGACACCACCTCGGGTCGGCTGGCCACGGCGAAGAGAGCACGGATTTCGGACGCCGTCATGCCACGGGTTCGTGCAGCGTAGGAGTCGAGCCAGCGGTCCAGTCGTGACCCATTCTCACCACCGCGCGGGCTTCGCTCTGGGGTGTCGCCGCCGTCCCCGGTCTGCATGGTGTTTCTCCTTACTTCGTACTCACGAGTTCTTGCTTTGTACTGGCGGGTTACGCCGAATGTGCCGATCAATCACTCGTCGCTGGGAAACACTGACTGCTTGTCGTATTCACGCCGACGACTGACGGGCTTACGATCGACATCGGGCAACTCTTTCTTCGGTGGCGTTCCGGCGCCTGTCGAGGAAGCCATTGCCGGAACCGTCCTCACTTGGAGTGTCCCATGCGACTCGCCCGGCTCGCTGCCTTGGGCCTCGCCATCGGTGTGATAGCTGGCTTCGCCATCGCATTGCTTCGGCCTCGGCCCAGCACGTCGTCAACGCTCTGGAACGAATCCAACGGCTCCGCCGGTGAGCCGGCCGCGGTCGAGCCTGTCACGGTCGAACCAGCGGGGGCCGAACCGGCCGGCGATCACCTGTGGGACCAGTTCCGAGAGGCCGAGCAGGTAACGGCCGCAGAGCCGCGCTCGTCGCGCCGGGTGAAAGGATGACCCGTCGGCTCGCACCCCTCACCTTGGACAATCTGTCTGATCTGCCGAAGACCTGTCGGCGCTGCGTCGTCTGGGAACTTGATCCAGTGGCCGCCCGGCAAGCCAAGGAGGTCGGTGATCCAGGATTCGAGAAGGAAGCCTGGGTTTCCGGAACGTTGCTCGAATGGGGTTCCTGTGGGCGGGTCGCCTACGTTGACGACAACCCAGCCGGGTTCGTGACCTACGCGCCGCCAGCCCTGGTCCCGCGATCCCTGGCCTTCCCCACCTCCCCGGTGAGCGCGGACGCCGTCCTGCTAATGACGGCGCGGGTACTTCCGCAGTACGCCGGCGGCGGCCTGGCCCGGATGCTGCTCCAGGCGACCGCCAAGGATCTGACCCGTCGTGGCATCCGCGCGATCGAGGCCTTCGGCTTGGCTGCCGGCGGTGGGATGGGTGACCTCGGCGAACCGACGGCATCCTGCCTGATCCCGGCCGATCTTCTGCTGGCCGTGGGCTTCAAGACGGTCCGTCCGCACCATCGCTTTCCCCGGATGCGGCTGGAGCTGAAGACGGCGCTCTCCTGGCGCGAGGACGTAGAGCTGGCCCTGGAGCGCATTCTGGGTACGGTCCGAGCCCCCGCGCTGACGAGCAGCACTTCTGCCCCTTAACAGCAACCGTGATCATGCACGAACTGACACCTGATCCGTCTAGCCGTGTCAGTTCGTGCATGATCACGGCGAGGGTTTGGGCGTGATCACGAATTCAGAGTGCGGGCGTAGTTCTGGACGTCGCCGAGGTTGAGGGTGCCGGTTTGGGCGTCGTCCTCACCCAGATACAAGCGTTGGACGGCGAACAGCACGGCCTCCGCCAGCGTCTCCCGGAAGTCGGCGCCGCTCAGCCGCAGCGCGTCGTCCGGGTTGCTCAGGTACCCGAGGCTGACGATCACCGCTGGCATCCGGGTGAGCCGGACCAAGTCGTAGGAGCACGGATGGCTGCGGTCATCGAGCAGGTCGGTGCGAGCGGTGATCTCTCGCTGGATCAGCCCGGCTAACTCCGCTCCGGTGGCCGAATGCTGCCCGACCCGACCGCCGCCCCAGTAGAACGTTGCGACACCGGCGGCCACTGGTGAGGTGTGAGTCTCGGTCAGCAACGAGATCACCAGGTCAGCGCCGACCGACTCGGCCAGCGCGGCGCGATCGGCGGTCTCCGGGGCCTCCTGCGGCCCGTGAGTGAGGGTCACCGCCGCCCCCACCCCACGCAGTCGCTCGGCAAGCCGGGCTGCGACGTCATAGGTGACCTCGGCCTCGACCACCCCGAACGGGCTGGGTTCCTGACCGGTTCCCGGGTCGAGCACCACGGTCTTACCGGTCAGACTGACCCCCGCCATAGCGACCCGCCCCCGGGAGCGCAGCGCCCAGGCGTCACCGCCGGAGACCGAGCGCTTCAGGGCACCCAAGGCCTGGAAGGTCGGCGGTCCGCAGACACCGTCGGCCGGTAGGCCCAGCCCACGCTGGAGTTCCCGCAGCGACGCCTCGGTGGCAGGACCAAAGATGCCGTCTACCGGGCCGGCATGCACCCCAAGCACGACCATCCGTTCCTGCAGCGCGGACACGTCATCGCCACGCATCCAGTGACCGGCCGTGAGCAGCAGGATTCGATCGCCGAAGTGCCAGCGGGCGCCGTCCAACTGGAGTGCGGTCTGGCGGCCGACGATCCCGTCCGCCACCAGGCCGCGGTCCTGCTGGAAGGCCCGAACCGCTTGATCCAAGGCATGGTCGAAGAGACTGGGATCCGGTGCGGGCAGCGGCAGTTCCGGGTCCAGCGCCGCCGCTCGCACCAATAACGCCCGCAATGTGCTCACAACCGGACCGCAGTCCCCGAGGCGGAGTGGTCGGTCGGCGGCCGTCAACGTGCTGGTCGTCATCGTCTCTTCACTGTTCGTCGGTTCGCGCTGGGCAGTCACCGCCCCGGATCCGGATCAGGCTAGCCAGTTTTTGAGTTCTCGCAGCAGGATGGGCTTCGGCTTGGCACCGACGATGGACTTCACCAGTTCGCCACCGGAATAAACATTCAGCGTCGGAATCGAGGTCACACCGTACGAGGACGCCACCTTCGGGTTTTCATCGATGTTGATCTTTACGACGGTCAGCTCCTGGTGTTCGGCGCCGATCTCCGCCAACACCGGGGCGACCTGAAGGCACGGGCCGCACCACGGTGCCCAGAAGTCGACAAGCACCGGCTTGTCGGACTTGAGTACCTCGGCATCGAACGTTGCGTCGGTGACGGCCTTGGTCGACTGGGTGTCAGCCATGGGTTCTCCTTAATTCAGTCGAAAAATCAGGAACAGAGGGATCTTTCGCCACCCGGGCAAGGGCGGCTGAACGGCCGGAAATGCTGGCCGGACGGAAGAGAATGACCGACTAGTGCACTACCTGGTTCCAGTGTGCGACGGCCTCGGTGCGGCCTTTGGCCGCCGCTGCGAGTGCACCCTCGCCAATCCCTGAGGCGACGTCCTGCACCGCAGCGAGGTAACGCTCGGTGTCGAGGGCCGCCACGGTACCGGAGGCGGCCGCGGTAATCGCCTGCATGTATTCGTGATCGATGACATCACCACAGGCGAACACTCCGGGAATGTTCGTCTGCGAGGTCCGGCCCTGGGTCAGGATGTAGCCGGCGTCATCGAGTTCTACCTGGCCCTTGACCAGTTCGATCCGCGGGTCGTGACCAATGGCCACGAACAGGCCGGTGACCTCCAGGTCTCGCTCTTCGCCCGTGACCGTGTCCTGCAGCCGTACTCCGGACAGCTTGGTCTCGCCGTGGATGGCGACGACCGCACTGTTCCAGGCAAATTTGATCTTCGGGTTGGCGAGGGCCCGCTCCTGCATAATTTTGGACGCGCGGAGCGAGTCGCGGCGATGGACGATCGTCACGCTGTCGGCAAACTTGGTGAGGAAGGTTGCCTCCTCCAACGCGGAATCGCCACCACCGACGACGGCGATGTCCTGATTCTTGAAGAAGAAGCCGTCACAGGTAGCACACCAGCTGACGCCGTGACCGGACAGCTCCTTCTCCCGCGGCACTCCGAGCTCGCGGTAGGCCGAACCAGTGGCCAGGATCACGGCCTTGGCCCGGTACACCGTTCCGTCGTGCACCAGAACCTCTTTGATGTCACCACCCAACCGCACTTCGGTGACGTCCTCCGGAAGCAGTTCAGCCCCGAATCGCTCCGCCTGGGCGCGGAACTTGTCCATCAGCTCCGGCCCCATGATGCCCTCGGGGAATCCCGGGAAGTTCTCCACGTCGGTGGTGTTCATCAGCGCACCGCCGGAGGTCACTGAGCCCTCGAACACCAGAGGCTTGAGGTTGGCACGAGCGGCATAAAGCGCCGCGGTGTACCCGGCAGGCCCCGAACCAATGATGATCACGTCTCGGACGTCGCTCACGTCGTTTTTCTCCACTCCACGGCTGATGTTGCAGGTGGTAGAACCGATCGGCGGGTCGGGGTGTTCCCGGGCAATGCCGCAACCCGGACCAGTGTCCCAGCTCATGCCCGAGTCGGAGACCGGGTTGCTGAGGATCTGACGAGGTTCGCAGGTCAGGGTTTCACGTTGGTGATGACGTCGATCGCGCCGTCACTGTCTGCCCGGCAATCCCGGCCCACCACCCACACGTCATATCCGCCGCCGTCCGCCGGCAGCACGATGATCGCTGCCTCCCGGCCGGCATATCGGGCCAGGTCGACGGCCACCGGTTGGGTCTGGCCGGCACCGATCGCGGCCAGGCAGTCCCGCAACGCCTCCGGGGAGCGCAACAGTTGTCCCTGCACGGTCGGGCCCGCCGGCCCCGAGGCAAAGGCGGATGGCCCGCTGGCGGGTGGTACGGCGGCTTTGGGCGCTGTCGTCGCGGAGTCTGCGGCGGACAAGTCGCTACCGCTTTCTGCCGCAGCCCTGGCCTGATCCGGCTGGGCCAGCAACTTCTGCGAGGAAGCGATCAGGGTCTTGACCTGTGTTGGTAGGGCTTTCTTGGCGTAATCGGTTTTCGTGGACTGAACCGGAGTGACAATCCGGGTGTTTGCCGCTGCGACTCCCGAAGCCTCCGAGTCGGCGGCGCTTCCAGCGCCGTCGCCGTTACCGAACACCTGCACGGCGACCACACCTGCCCCGGCCACCACCAGCACCCCGGCGGCGATCCGGAGCATCGGCGTCAACTTCGCCAAACGCGATGGACGATCCGCCTTCTGCTCCTCGATGGCCTGCCGTCGGGCGCTTTGCGTCGGCGCGGACATCCGGTTCAGCCGACTGGTCTTCGGCCCGCTGGTCGGCATCGACCCGGTCAGACCGGCGGACGGCACGATCCGGCCGGTCGCGGATCCGGCCGAGTTTCCCGAACGCACGATCCGACGTCCTTGATCAGCGCGGTCGGCGCGCCCGGAGTCGGAACCGAGCGACAGCCGGCCCAGAACTCGTGTCTCCGGCCCATCTCCAGCGGCGTTCTGGTCCTCCCGCCGCGCGGTCTGCACCGCCCGCTCCAGCCTGGCCAGCACCTCCTGGGGCATCTGCTCAGGTTCGATCTGGAGCAGCATCGCCCGGATGCTCTCGGCATCGGCAAGCAGCGCAGCGCACCGGGAACAGCCGATGACGTGATTCTGCACATGGCCGGCGAGGTCTTCCGGCAAAACCTCGGCGGCGAGATCAGCGAGCAGGTCGTTGTTGGGATGCTCGCTCGGTACCGGGACCTCGTACGGTCCTGACACGTTCACCACCCCTCTCCGCTGCCTGGCCGTCGCGCTGACGGCTCGCCAGCTTGGACGCGCTCGGCAGCAGTCCGGTTCCCACCATCCCCAGGTCGAGTGGCGGCAACGTCCCGGAGCATGACGGCCATTGCGGTCCGGGCTCGCGAGCAGCGCGATTTCACGGTTCCCTCGGGCACTTCGAGGATATGCGCAGCTTCGGCGATCGACATGTCCTCCAAGTCGACCAGAATGAGCGCGACCCGTTGCGGCTCGGGAAGTCTGGCCAGCGCGGCACGGATGTCGAGCCGGGCCACCGTCGCGGCGTGGTCGTCGCGGCGGGCCTGTGGTTCGTGCCCGTCCAGCGGCACCGCCGGCCGGGCTTGGCGCCGCCGGATCCGATCCAGCGAGGCATTGATCACTATTCGATGCAGCCACGTGGTCACGGCGGCATCGCCGCGGTATCCGGCCGCTCCGCGCAGAGCTGAGATCAGGGCGTCCTGCAGGGCATCTGCGGCGTCCTCCGGGTCTCCGGTGGTGCGCAGTGCCACCGCCCACAGCCGGTCACGATGGCGTCGCACGAGCCTGGCGAACGCATCCGGATTACCGGCGAGATGGTCGGCGAGAAGGCGCCGGTCGTCCGGCTCGCCGTCATCGTTCACTTCAGCCGCACCTCGGAGACCTCGAGCTGGTAGCTGCCGTCGAGCGAGGGCAGCCTGGTGAACCACAGGATGACGTACTTCGCTGGCTTCGGGTCCTTGACGTTCACGGTGGCCCGCCCGTTTTCTACAAGAGCTCGGCCAATCAGGGTGGACGTCGCCAGGTCCGGGCTGCTGCCGGTACGTACTTCGACCACGCCACCGGCGCCGCCGACCTCGACCGTCGCAGAGGACACCGGCGCCGACCGCTTCACCTTCAGGGCGAGGCCGACACCCTTCTTCAGGCCGCTGAACGTCGTGCTGCGATAGATCTGCGAGCTCCAGGCGGTGGACTTGTCACCGTCGACCGCCAGCGGGCTCGATGCGGTGTCCTCGTCGCCGTCCCCCTGCGGGTCGATGGCCCGGATCGCGGCGATGGTGACCGGCACAGACGCGACTGTCGTGGTCTCGGTCGGCGTCGGGTCGGTCGGCGCGGCACTCGGCTCAGCGGTGGGTGCCGCGTCGGTCGGGGCAATCGCACTGGCCTCACCGGTTGGCAGCGAGGTGCTGATCCCGCTCGGCTGGCGGCTGCTTCCGGTATCGCTGGAGCCGAGGTCGCGCAGCGAGAAGGCGGCCACCAGGAGGACCAGGGCAAGGACCACGGTGATGCTGAAGATCACCAGTCGGGACTGCTCGCGGGGGGGTGTCTCGGCCGGGATAACGATCGGGAAGGGGCTGTTCGCGTCCGTTCCGGACGCCGGGCTCGAGGGCTTCGACCAGCCCGGACTCCATGGCAGGAACGGCTCCTCGGCCGATTTGTTGCCGTTCGCGGTCGGAGCGGTGTTCGACCGGCCCGCCGTTGTCGGCGGGCTCGCCGGTTTGGCTGCCGGGGTGGCCCTGATCGTCGAACCGGACTTGGCGATCGGAGCCGTGGTTCGCTTGTCAGGCGTGGTTTTTTCGGTGCTGGCCGGAGCGCTGTCCGGCTTGGGCGGCGGCGAGGAGAACAGCGAATCCATCCGCCGAGGACGACCAACGTCCGGTTCTTTCGGGATCGGCAACGAACCGGTGAGTGCAACGCTGGACGGGAACATCGTCGCCGACCGCCGTGGCTGCTTGCTCGGTCGCGGATCGGCGGAACCGGCGGCCGGCTCGCCGGCACGGGCTGCCGTGCCCCTGGCCGCGTCCTGACCCGTGTTCTTGCCAGCATCCGCGGCAGGGTCTTTGGCTGGGCTCTTGCTCGTGCCGCTGGCCGGGCCGTTGCCAGTGCCCTTGCCAGCCGGACCAGCCGGTCTGATGGGGGTCGGCGTGGCACCCGGGACCCGCTTGGCCACCGGTCGGCTACGGATTTTCAACGGGGAGTTGGCGGGGAGCGGGGCGGTCGGAGCATCCGAAGGGATTCGCCGGGGAGCCGCCCGCAGCGGTGCCTCCTGAGCCGTCGGCCAGGGCGCGAGTTCTCTCGCCAGCTCGGCCGGGGAGCGAGGACCGTCATCGGATCCGCCCAGCGTGACGACGCAAAGCGTGTCCAGGTCGTTCGGGATCCCGCGGACCAGATCGGCCGGTGGGACCGGGACACCGCCCTCACCACGTGGCGCGGGCGGAAATCCAGCGTTCCCCAGTGGCCAGCGCCCGGTGAGCCCGCTGTAGAGCAGCCCGACCAGGGCAGTTGCGTCGGTCCGGTTCGCGGTCGCGGCATGCGCCGGCTCCAGACCGCTGGCGGCGGCGTCCACCGCCGTCCCAGCGATCTTCACCGAGCCATCTCGGCAGACGATCACCGATCGGGGGGTCAGGCAGAGGTGATGCAGTCCGCGCGCGGCTGCTGTCTCCAGCCCCTGAGCCACCTCACCGACGATCCGCCGGACCACCGGCGGCGCCAGCGGAGAGCGCTCCACCAGGGCGGCCAGGGTGTCACCCTCCACGTCCTCGTTGACGACAAACCCGATTTCACCGTCATTGCCGACGTCGAGCACCCGAACGAGTCGGTCGTCATCGATCAGCGCCACCCGACGGGCGGCGTCCGCGACATCGGCAGCGAAAGGATGACCTGGACGCATCACCCGAACCGAGACTCGGCGATCGAGAGTGGAGTCGACGGCACGCCACAGCGCTCCGTCCGTGTTGCTCTGAAGCCGTTCTTCGAGCCGGTAGCGGCCCGCTAGGACGGTGCCTCGGAATGCAGTGCTCAAGGTCGCTCTGCCCTCCCTGAGGCCGTTCGTGGGGACATTCGGATAGATCCTTACCTATGCTAGATGGCTGCAGCGTCCGGAACGAGAGCAGTTCTCCACCGCCGTCCGCTTCAGCGTCGTTTAAGCAGCGGAACCAACGCATCTTCCAGTTCAGTGACCTTGAGCCGGCGGAGCACGAGGCCGTAAATGGCGATCAATGTCACCCCGCCGAGCAGTGCGGCCACCATTGACGAGACCCGTTCGGAACCCAGCAGAGCGTGCACCCCCTTCGAGATCAGGAAGGCAACCAGGCCGCCGATGGCGGCTGCGGCCAGCATCTTGAGGTGGGTTCCGAGCACCCGGTTGCCGTCCAGCTCACCGAAGCGCCGGTGCAACAGATAGTAGGACAGGGCGGCGCCCGTGGTGTTGGCGACGGTCATCGAGATGCCCACCCCGACGACGACCCATTGGGACGGCAAGAACGCCAGCGACAGCACGTTGCCCAGCGCCCAGATCGCCACAATCGGGACCTGGACCAGGAACGGCGTTTTCGCGTCCTCGAAGGCATAGAACACTCGTTGGAACAGGTACTGCGCGCTGAACGGCACCAGACCGATCATCATCGCCATCGCCACGTAGGCGATCCCATCGGTGGTGCGCTCTGGGCTTCCGCTGAACAGCGTGGCGGTGATGTCCGGCCCGAGGGCCAGGAAGGCTGCCGCTGACAGCACGGTGGCCAGGCCGGTGAGTCGCAGCCCGAGGGACAAGTCGGACCGGACGTCCTCGACCCGGTTCTCTGCCGCCGAGATCGACATCCGGGTGAACAGTGCCGTCACCAGCGAGACCGCGACCAGCGAGTGCGGCAGCATGAAGAGCAGGAAGGCCTGGTCGTAGACGGCCTTGCCGGTGCCGATCACCGCGTCGGCGTCCTCGGCGCGTTGCCCGCCGGTCGTCGTCACCTGGGAGATCACGATGAACCCCAGTTGCTGGACCAGGACGGCGGCGAAGGTCCAGCCGGCCACATGGCTGGCCGAGCGCAGACCGAAGCCGCGCAGCCCCCAGCGGATCTTGAAGCCGATCCCGGCCCGGCGCATTGCCGGGATCAGGACCAGCGCCTGGACCACCACGCCGAGGGTGGCGGTCCCAGCCAGCAGGGCGATCCGCCCCGGCGTCCAACTGTCGATCGGCTGGTCACCCCGGCCGGCCACGACCATGAAGGCCACCAGGCCGGTGATGCCGACGACGTTGTTCACCACCGGCGCCCACATGAACGGCCCGAAACTGCCCCGGGCGTTCAGCACCTGGCCAAGCATCGTGTAGATGCCGTACCAGAACACCTGTGGAAGACACCACAGCGCGAACGCGGTGGCCAGGGCGAACTGGTCCGGTTTCCACTCGTCCGAGGCATAAATCTTGAGCAGCAGCGGCGCTGCCAGGGTGACCACGACGGTGACCACGAACAGGATCGCCACCGCGGCGGTGAGCAGGCGGTCGATGTACTCCTGACCACCGTCCGCGCGCTTCGCCGCCCGGGTGATCTGTGGACCAGGACGGCGTTCAGCACGCCACCGGCGAGCAGGATGTACAGCGCGTTCGGCACCGTGTTGGCGACCGAGAAGGCGTCCGCCGACTGACCCACGTCCAGGACCGCGACCAGGAGCGCAGCCCGGACGAAACCAAGCACTCTGGAGGCCGCCGTACCGCCGGCCATCACCGCACTGCTGCGCATCATCCGGGCGGTGCTTATGGGCCCGGCCTTGTCCCCGCTCGTGGGCGGACGCCGTCCGAATCGACGGGTCCGCCCCAGACTTTTGGGTCGGGCTCAGGTTCAGGCTTCGAGCCGGACGCCGGATCGGAGAACGGGTCGGCACCGGTGCCGGTGCCGGGGTCGGGGAACGGGTCGGTGCCGGGATTAGGATCGCGGAACGCCGCGGGATCGGCGCTCGGAATCGCTCGGGGATCAAGGTTCGGAATCCCCAGCGGATCGGTGTCGCGAATCGCCCGTGGAGCGGCGTCGGGAATCGCCCGTGGACCGGCGTCGGGAATCGGCCAGGGATTGGCGCTCCCGCTCGGCCACGCACCGGCCCCGACCCGCGCTGTGGCGGCTTCGTCAACCTCGGCTTCGTCAACCTCGGCTTCGTCAACCTCCGCTTCGGCGTCCTCTGCTTCGGTCGCCCGCCGGATCGCGAGTTCGTCGACGTCCGGGACTGCCTCGATCGGCACCCGGGCCCGGGTCCGGTTCCGCCGCAAGCCCCGCAACAGGCCGATGACCAGCAGGAAACCGAGCACCGAGCCGACGCCGATCATGCCCCAGCGCTCCCACTTCGGCCGGACCTGAACCGCGAAGTCGACGCCCGGCCCGACGGTGTCGCCACTGCCATTGAGCAGCCTGCCCTCGACCACGACATCGCCATCCGTCACGGCCGTGGCTTTCACCAACACCGGGGCACTCTGCTCCGCCTTGACCTTCACGGTCTGGTTCTTGCCGAAGACCAACACGGTCTGGTTCTTGCCGAAGACCAACGGGGGGGATTGCTGTTTGAGCTGGACGACGACCTCGATGTCGTACTTGGTGTCGTTGACGACCGTAACCGGGAATGGCGTCGTTCTGGCGGTGAACCGGGGGGAATCACCGATCGTCAGTTGGACGCCGTTCACCAGAGCGTTGACGTCGGCAGCGACATCCCTCCGGGCCGGGACGAGTTTGTCCGGGTCCTGTCGCCAGGCCACGGACAGCAAGGAGGCGACCCGCTCGCGCAGCGGCTCCACCGGCGCCGGATCGTTCAAGAGGATCGGGGCGAACGCGGCCAGCCCTTTGTCCAGCACCTGCGCATTGGAGACGACGCCAGGCGGCAATTCCGCCTTGGCTGCTGCCCGGCGATAGACCGGCGCGCTTCTCGGCGGCCCCTCGGCCTTCTGCAGCTCCGAGATTCCGCGCAGGCTGATCCAGGGCGCCGAACCGAGGGCGTTCATCATGTGCTGGACGGCGGTCGGATCCGGGTCCCAGGTCCGCGGTGTGACCGCAAGCAGGTGCCGGCCGGTGCCAGGCTGTTCCATCGTGATCGCGGCAAGCTGGGCCAGCAGGGTCTGGGTCGCCGCCGGGGTGCGGCCGGCCGGGCTGCCGAGCAGCGCGGACAGTTGCTCGTCGTACAGCAGTCCGGTGAGGGATCCGGCCGAACTGCTGACCGTGCTACGACCGGTCGGGGTGTAGTCGACGCTCGGTTCGGTCCGCTGGGTAGTGCTGGCCAGAATCACCCTGGTCCGCTTGAGCCGAACCAGGCTGCGGATCGTGGCCGCATTGATCTGACCGTCGGCCGGCCAGGCGAGCGTGGTGTCGATCGGCCCACCGATCGCTTCCAGGGCGGCGGCCTTGCCCAGGTCGTCCGAATTGCGCAACAACGACACGCCCTTGGCTGTCGCGCCCTTGGGGGTTCGTAGCACGGAGGTGAGATCCGGGTCCGCGTACGGCAAGCCAAAGAGACCGCGATCGCGGCGCTCGGCGTTGAACAGGCTCAGCCAGTCCCGGGCCGCGGACATTGCGGCCGCGTCATCGACGCTGGTGGTCTTGCTGGTTGCCGAGGCGGCCGGTGCTTCCGACTCGTTGGGGTCCGCCGAGCCGGGGTTAGCCAGATCGGCGTCGTCCGGGGACCGGTCAATCCCGTCGGTACTCAGTCGCTTGGCCGCGAGCAGGATGGCCGGGTCGATTGCCCAGGCCATCGCCTCAGTATGGGCGGCGGACAGCACCCGCTGCAGCCGTCCATCCGCGCGCAGGCTTGCGGCGAAGACGGCGGTCGGTTCACCGGCATGGGTGGTCGGCGCGGTGGAGGTGATCGGAACGATCACGGACAACCGGGTAGGGGTGGTGATGTCAGACGGCGCCCAGACGATCGTCGATCGCAGTGCGGTCAGCCGGCGGCCGCTGGCTTTCGCCTGCAGCACGATTCCCCGCGGTCCGAAACTGCTGCCGCGAAGCAGTCCGGTCTCGCCGGGCGGCACCACGATGCGGAAGGGGGCGGTCGCTCCGGAAGCCAACGACGCCACCCGGGCAGCCTTGGCTAGTTGGCGGTTGCCTGGCGGGAGGGTGTCGTCGTCCAACCAGGTGTTGATCGCCGCGCGATCGGCCAGCACGTCGGAGTTCAGCCACAGGGAGATCCGGGCATTCTTGATCACCGTGTTGCCCCGGTTGTGGATGGTTCCGCTCACCACTACTTCGTCATCGGGTCCGGCCGCTGCCGGCGTCACCCTGGTCAGATTCAGTTCGAGACCAGTGGCGCTCGCTGCCAACGGCGCAACCGATGCAATCGACGCAACCGAGCCTGCGGCGTCGCCAAGGCTGGCCGCTCCACCCGCGCCGGGCACTCCGGCGGAGCCGACAGAACCCGAAAGCAGGGCTAGACCGGCAACCGTGGCCCCGACCAGGCGCACGACGACTCGCCTCGCGGTCACGCCCGATTCACCAACCGAACAGTCGCCTCGCGGGCGATTCGTCGTTCGTTCGGAAAAGCCAGTCGTTCCTCGAGCTCCGGCAGTGGTACCCAAGCGACGTCAATCGCCTCGTGATCTGGGTCACCTTCGGTGCTCAGTACGCCGCCGGTAGCCAGCAGCAAATAGTGGTGCACGTGCTTGTGCACTCGCTTGCCCTCCACGGAGAACCAATAGTCGATCGTCCCGAGACCATCGACAATTCTGCCCTGGATGCCGGTTTCTTCCTCAATTTCCCTGACCGCAGCCTGCTCGGGAGTCTCGTCAAGCTCCAAATGACCCTTCGGCAGACACCACTCCACCCGGCCGGCCCGGTTCAACCGAGCGATCACCGCACCCACCGGTTCTGGGCCGGAGCGCTCAACGACCAGGCCACCGGCCGAGGTCTCCTCAACGGTCGGCAACGCCCGGCGCGGCCCATGCGGGGGCCGTGAGGGTCGGGGCATGCGGTCACTGTAACTACCCTGGCCCACCCATCTGGCACGCTGGCGCCCGTGCCACAACCAGCCCACGACGAGGTAGCCGAAGCCCGAC
>JANNPJ010000607.1:0-7735 GCA_031400005.1 Kineosporiaceae bacterium
CGCTCGCCAGATGTGCCGTACTGCAGGTCGTCCGGGTGAGCCACGATGGTCAGCCCGGCGGACCAGTCCTCAGCAAAGGGGTAGCAATTCATTCGCCATCTGACGACGCTATCAAGCGAGCCGATCGTCTGCCGCAGTCAATCAGCAGTCAATCAGCAGTCAATCAGCGCGGACCCAGACCAGTACGGCCGTCGATCAGTTCCCGGGCGGCGTCCAAATGACCAGCGTGCCGGGCGGTTTCCTCAATCATGTGCAGCATGATCCGGCGAAGGTCCGTGGTCTGTGCGGCGAGAGTTTCGTCGGGATGCCTACCGACGGGCGTCGCCTCGATCGGTGTGGTTTCGATGATCGAGTCCGAGATGGTGCACTGGTCGCGATAGAAGCCGAACACCAGCGGCGCCGCTCGGGTGGTTCGCAGCGGCGTGTCCTCGTGCTGCCACGGCAGCGGCACAGCGGAACCGGTGAGAACGTCCTGAAACCAGTGCCGCTCAGCATGCCCCAAATGTTCAACCATCCCGAGCGGTGTCCAGCCCGACGGTAGGACGGAGGTTTGCAGTGCCTTGTCGTCCAGACCGTCCATGACAGCCAGAACACTGGCCCGCTGATATCCGAGGAACTCGTGCAGCGCAGCCTTCTCCAGGCTCCTGTTCATCATGGCAGGCACGCTATCGGGCGGCACCGACACCGCACCCGAGTCCATGGGAACTGCAGCGGTCGGTGCCCTCTTGCGTCGCGCGGTGGCCCGGAAGGTCGTCACCGCGATTGACTCCGGTCGGTGGTGGGTATCGAATCGGGACTTCACGATGAGGGGAACGTCATGACAGGTACTCGGCAGATCCTGTTCATCCAGGGCGGTGGCGCGGGTACGCACGACGAATGGGACGACAAGCTGGTCGACAGTCTGAGGCGAGAACTGAGGGCTGGGCACGAGGTTCGCTACCCCCGGATGCCCGACGAGGACGACCCGGATTACGCCCGGTGGAGCGCGGCGATCCGACGCGAGATGGCGGACTTGGACGACGACGCGGTCGTGGCCGGTCATTCGGTGGGCGCGACAATTCTCATCAATATGCTCGCCGAGCAGCCGCCGGAACGGCCGCTCGGGGCGATCGTGCTGATCGCCACTCCCTTCGTCGGCGAGGGCGGTTGGCCCGGCGACGAAGTTCAGACGCCGAGCGACCTCGGCGCGAGACTGCCAAAAGGTTTGCCGGTACATGTGTTCCATGGACTCCAGGACGAGACCGCGCCGCCGTCGCATGCCGACCTGTATGCCCAGGTGATCCCGCAGGCGCAGGTGCACCGGCTGCCCGGGCGTGATCATCAGCTGAACAACGACCTGCGCGAAGTCGCTGAGGCAGTCAGCGACCTGCGCAGGCCGTAGCGATCGCCCAGCGGAGATCACGTGCTTGGGGCTCCCTGCACCTGCGGTGCGCCCTTGCCGTCGGCGGTCCGGGTCGGCTTGGGCATGCCCCGCAGCAGGAACAGCACGCTGGCCGATCCGAGCGCCAACACGATCGCGCCGATCAGGAAGGCCAGGGAGAACCCGGAGACCGAGGCGGCCGCGGCGGTGACGCCGTCCGCGATCTGTCCGTCCCGGTGTTGCAGGGCGACGGTCAGGTAGACAGCCAGCCCCAGAGCCCCGCTGAGCTGCAGCAGCGTCATCAGGACACCCGACCCCAGAGCGGCTTCCTCCTCCGAGACGTCGTGCAGGGAGGTCTGCTGCATCGCCGGGTTGGTCATCCCGAAGCCGATCGCCACCACCACGGTGGCCGGCAGCAGGTCGGTCACGAACGACCCGTCGACCGGCAGCAGGTGCAGCCAGTACAGGCCGACGGCGGCCACCGCCAACCCCGCGGCCATCGCCGTCCGGGTACCGAACCTCAGCATCAGCTGCATGGACACCATCAGGCCGACCATGAATCCGATCACGAACGGCAGCCAGGCCAGCCCGCTCTGCAGCGGCGGGTAGCCCAGCACGTCCTGGGCGTAGAGCACGACCATGAAGAACACCGCTGCCGACACACCGCCGATGATCACGGTCACCGCATTGGCGGTCAGCCGGATCCGGTTGCGGAAGAACGCCAGCGGCAGCAGCGGCTGCGGGGTTCGGGCCTCGACTACCAGGGCGACAGCGAGCACCAGCAGGCCACCGAGCAGCGAACCGGCCACCCGGCCACTCTCCCACGGGTAGTTGACCGCCGACAGCAGACCGAAGATCACCGCGAACAGGCCGCCGGTGATCAGGGTGGCGCCGAGCCAGTCCAGCCGCCGGGCGCCGGTGGTGTCCTTGGTCTCAGGCACGAGCCGGGGCAGGACCAGCAGCGGGATGATCGCCAGTGGGACGTTGATCAGGAAGATCAGGCGCCAGGTCAGCAGGTCGGTGAAGACGCCGGACAACAGCACACCGGCCGCTGATCCCAGGCCGGACAGGCCGGCCCAGATCCCGAAGGCCTTGGCCCGCTCGCTCGGGTCAGTGAAGAGGACGGCGACCATGGCCAGCCCCGCCGGAGCGGCCAGCGCCTCGGCCACGCCCTGCAGCACCCGGCCGGTGAGCAGCATTGTTGAGTTGACGGCGAGACCGGCGGTGATCGAGGCTACGGCGAAAAGCGCCGAACCCCAGCAGAAAACTCTTCGTCGACCGAGCCGGTCACCCAGCCGGGAGGCGAACAGCAGCAGGCCACCAGCGGCAATCAGGTAGGAGTTGACGACCCACGCCAGACCGTCGGCGTCGAGGCCGAGGTCGGTTCGGATCGTCGGAAGCGCGACGTTGACGATCGTGGCATCGACAAAGATGATGAACTGGACCATGGCCAGCACGGCCAAGGCCTTCCAACGCAACGGGTTAAGTGCCGGTATCTGGGTGGCCGGTCTGGTTTCATTCGTGGTGGACATGGGTCTCTCCATCCGAGTCGATTGTGTGACCGGATCGGCGGCGCTCGAGTCGCTGCCTCCGTCCAAAAGCCTCGTCGCGAAAGGAACCCCGGTCCAACAACTTCTGAGCTGGATTGACAACCATTGGTTGTCGCTCCAGCATGAAGTGATGGACCTGGACATGGCCCTGGTCCGGGCCTTCGTTGCTACCGCCGAGGAGCTGCATTTCGGCCGGGCCGCGGACCGTCTCCTGATCAGCCAGCAAGCACTCTCTAAGCGGATCGGGCGGCTGGAGGCCATCCTGGGCGTGGCCTTGTTCGATCGCTCCACCCGCACCGTCAACTTGACCGAGACCGGCCGGCTCCTGGTCCAACCGGCCCGCGAAGCCCTGACCGCTGCGGACGCCCTGGTCCTGGCCGTGCGCGACGAGGCCCAGATACTGCGGGTCGACGTCTT
This sequence comes from Kineosporiaceae bacterium, assembly GCA_031400005.1. Classification (GTDB taxonomy): domain Bacteria; phylum Actinomycetota; class Actinomycetes; order Actinomycetales; family Kineosporiaceae; genus JANNPJ01. Next base: position 3,328 of record JANNPJ010000607.1, read on the forward strand.
GCACGAGCGACTGTCGCCGGGCCTGATGATGCGCCGACTGGTCGAGGACAAGCCCGACGTCACGCTCGAGCTCAGTTCACGGCGCAGCCTCGCCATCGCCGTGTCGGCCCTTTTGCGCGGCGAGGTCGACCTGACGTTCGGGCGAGTGCAGGACAAGCTCAACGCCGCCCTGGACAGCCGGATCGTTCGCCTGGAGCCACTGGTGGTCGTGGTGGCGGCAGATCACGAGCTGACCCGGCTGTCCGCCGTCACCCCGCACCACCTGTCCCGATATGGGCTATGGACCCCGACGCCCGGCAGCGCCTCCGAGTGGAGCGGTTTCGTCAGCAGTTTCGCCGAGGCCTTCGACTGCCTGCTCGAGTTCCCGAACGTCGACAACGTCACGGCCAAGGACGTGCGTGAACGCTCCCACGGTGACGGGCCGGCATTCCTGTCCGCCACCGACGTACAGAACCCCATCGATCCGATGCTGACAGTGCTCGACCTCGTCGATCCGGTGCCAGTGTTCCCGTGGTCGCTGGTCTGGGTCGGCACCGACCGCCGTCCGCCGGTCCGGGGCGCCATCGACGCGCTGCTCGAGATCAGCCACCGCAGTGGCTGGTGCTCGGCTCTGACCCAGCCGCACTGGCCACCCCAGCTGCTCGAGACCTAACCCGAGTCAAGCAGCGATGATCCGAATGGTGCTTCTAGGTCAAGTCTTTCAGGCGTCAGAGTAACTCCAGGTCGGCTTTCCGCCTGCTGCATTCGACGTGATCTCAGGTCCGACGAGCAGAAAGCTCGCCTCCTCGGCGGCGACCGGCCGGTGCTCGACCCCTCTGGGGATGACCAGCAGATCACCCACCTCCAGGTCGACGTTCCCGTCCCTCAGTTCGACTCTCAGGGCGCCACTCAGAAGCAGGAACGTCTCGTCCTGATCGTCGTGCGCATGCCATTCGGTAGAGCCGATCCCTTTGGCGACCTTGAACAGGTTGCCGTTCGCGCCGGCCACTACCTGCTGTGACCAGAACTCGCTCAGGTTTGCGGCGGCTTGGGCCACCGCGATCTTTTCCAGCACGGCATCTCCCTCGAAGAGATCAATCTCGGCAATCTCACGACAGCACCTCGCCACCGTCGGTTCATGCTGGCAGGGGTCATCGTCGTTGGTGACTGATATAAATGGCAGATGTCGCAACGATCCTCTCAACCCGCTGAGCGAACGGCGCACACCGTCGCTCTCATCGTTGATGAGAACTCGAACCCGTTCGAGGTTGGTTGCGCGTGCGAAATCTTCGGTTCGCGCCAGCGCCCGGAGATTGGGTACGACCTGTATCGACTCCGCGTTGTCGCCCCAGATCAGTCAATTCAGATGCGGGACGGGCTGTTTAGTCTGAGCACCAGCGGGACGCTGGCCGATGTCGAGGACGCGCAGACCGTGATCGTGCCGAACCACCCTGACGTCGACACCGCTTCGCGGCCGGCAGTGCTGGCCGCGATCACGCGCGCCCATGCCCGCGGCGCGCGGCTGGTGGGCCTGTGTACCGGAGCTTTCACGCTGGCCGAGGCCGGCGTGCTCGACGGTCGCCGGGCGACGGTGCATTGGCAACTGGCCGACGCGTTCCGGCACAGATTCCCGCAGGTGCACCTGGAACCGGACCTGCTCTACGTCGACGACGGCGACGTCCTGACGTCCGCCGGCAGCGCGGCGGCCCTGGATCTGAGCCTGCACATCGTTCGCCGCGACCACGGAGTCGAGGTCGCGAATCATGTCAGCCGGCGACTCGTGTTCGCCTCGTTCCGTGATGGCGGTCAGCGACAGTTCATCGAACGTCCCGTGCCGACGGCCTCGGGCCATTCCTTGGCTCCACTGCTGGAATGGGCGCAACAGCACCTGGAACACGACCTGACGATGAATGACCTGGCCCGTCGTGCGGGGATGAGCGTGGCTACGCTCCATCGCCACTTCCAGGCCCAGGTGGGCACGACACCGTTGGCCTGGCTGACCTTGGAGCGGGTCGCTCTCGCCTGCCGTCTGATCGAACAAGGCACGATGAATTTCGACACTGTCGCCCGGCGCGCCGGACTGGGGACGACCGCCAATCTGCGGGAGAAGGTCAGACGACACACCGGGCTAAGCCCGTCCCAGTACCAGAGCCGCTTCGGTCGCTCCGTCAACGCCGGACAGATCGACGCTGGATAGTGACTGATGACATCCTGAGTCAGTCCCGCGAGCTCTGTGATCCAGCTCACCGCTCATCGGCAATCCCTCTTCCCTACCTGCGTCGTCTTGCGGGATGTGAAACGGCAACCCGATCCGATGGATGACGACGCGGCGCTGCTGCGGCGCATCAGCCATGGCGATCGCGCGGCCTTCGACGAGCTGTACCGGCGCACCTCACCGTGGCTGCTGGTCCGGCTGCGTCGGCGCTGCGCGGACGACGAGCTCGTCTCGGAGGTGCTTCAGGACACCTATCTCGCGGTCTGGCGGGCGGCCGGCTCGTTCGCCGGCGTAGGCGAGCGGGACACCACGGCCGGGTGGCTGTGGACGATCGCTTCACACCGGCTGGTGGACGCCTTCCGCCGCCGAGCCCGGTACACGTCATTGCCCCCGGCGATGGCGGAACCGGAGCAAACCGCACCCGCGGCCGAGGACGTGGCCCTCTTCGGGCAGGTCTCGGGTGAATTGGAGCAGGCACTGCTGACCCTGCCGACAGAACTGCGGCAGGTACTCAAGGCCATGGTGCTGGACGGCCTGACCGCACGTGAGACATCGATGCTCCTCGGCGTCGCCGAGGGCACGGTGAAGACCCGGGCGCGGCGGGCCCGGGCAGCCTTGAGGGAGGCACTGGCATGAGCGAGAAGCGGCGCGACGGCGCCTGGACGGAGGCCGCACGCAACGACGTAGTCGCTTGTGGGCGGCCGGAGGAAGGCGCTGTCATAAGCGCCGCGTCCGAGCGAATCGAGGGCTCATGAGTGAGCATCCGGACGCCCTGATGATCCAGCGCTACACGGCGGGGGATCCGCATTTCGACGAGGTGAGTCTGTGGTCCCTCGAGGCGCACCTGGAGATGTGCGCGAGCTGCCGAGCGCAGCAGGCGAAACTGCTGCGGGCCGAGGACGACGAGGTCCTCGGCTCCGGCCGAGACATGCTCGAGCGGGTCGCGCTGGCCCTCGACGAGCGGATCAGCACCGGTCCGCTACCGGCACCAGCCGGACGACGCTGGGCTGCGTCGCGACGGTGGGCGGCCTGGTCGCTCTTTCCCTGGGTCGCCATGACCATCGGGGTGCTGGTCGCCGCCTTGGCGCTGAGCTATGCCGCACCCCACCGCCCGTCCCTGGTGCTGCTGATCGCGCCGGTACTCCCGCTGATGGGCATCGCCGGCACCTGGAGCCGGCGCACCGACCCAGCCTGGGAACTGATCAGCGGGTCGCCCCGGATGGGATTGTGGTTGCTCCTGCGCCGTGCGGCGGCGGCCCTGGCTGTCGTCATCCCGCTGCTCCTGCTCGCCAGCTGGGCGGGCGGGCTGTCCCCCGCGCTGTGGTTGCTGCCCTGCTTGGGCCTCGTCGTCACCACGCTGGCGCTGGGCGAACGGATCGGCCTCGTACCTGCCGCGGCCGGCATCTGGGCGGTGTGGACGCTGGCCGTCCTCGTTCCGAGCCTGGTGACCGCCGAGATGCCGTTCGTGCTCGAAGCGTCCGCTGCACCCGGCTGGGCCGCCCTGATCCTGCTCGCGGCGAGCGCCATCGCCGTCCAGGCGCGTGGTTTCGACCGGCTGATCAGCCGACTCTGATCAGCACAGACCCCCTGACGAACTATCCCACCGTCATCCGACGGCCGTTCCACGCGGCTGGGGCGGCTTCGCCCTGCCCGCAAATCCCCGATTCGAAGGAGCCGAACCACAATGCGCACAGTTGGCGCGAGCGAGACCTCGCCCACCCAGTACGCCTGGACCGTGGACGCACAGGACGTGCGGGTGAAAGCCGGCCGCACGATGGCCGTCGATGGCCTCAGCATGCGCCTTGGCACCGGCGTGCACGGGCTGCTGGGGCCGAACGGCGCCGGAAAGACCACCCTGATCCGGGCCATCGCCACCGTGCTACCGGTGGCGGGCGGCGAACTGCAGCTGCTTGGCCGACCGGTCCGCAAAGGCACCGACCTACGCGAGATCCGACGTGAACTGGGTTACCTGCCACAGGCATTCGGGTTCTACCCGCGGTTTACCGTCCGCGAGTTCGTGGAGTACATGGCCTGGATGAAGCAGATGCCGGACCGGGAGATTCCGGCGGCCGTGCAGCGGGCGGTCGAACGGGTCGGGTTAGCAGATCGAGCCGAATCGAAGCTGCGGTCGCTGTCCGGAGGGATGCTGCGCCGCGCCGGAATTGCCCAGGCGATCGTGCACGACCCCCGGATCCTGCTCCTGGACGAGCCGAC